>CAZEAM010000083.1:0-12862 GCA_964510285.1 uncultured Frankiaceae bacterium
GAACTCGCGGAAGCGCCGAAACGCCGGCGATGGGCAAAGCAGCACCAGGCGGTCGACCGACTCGGGCGCTGTCAGCGCCGCCTCGAGGGCGACGCGACCGCCCAACGAGTTGCCGATCAACACCGGCTTGCGGATCCCGACGTCTGCGCTGAACGCCTGCAGCCACGTCGCGAGGTCGCTCGGCCGGTAGCGCCAGCGGGGTGCCGACGACGCCCCGAAGCCCGGGAAGTCCGGCGCGATCACCCGGTGGTCCTTCGCAAGCTCAGGGATCAGCGGAAGCATCGATGCGTTGGTCGCACCGAGGCCGTGCAGCAACACGACCGGCGGTGCGTCGGCCGGACCCGCCTCAAGGTACGACGCGCGGGCACCGAGCACGCTGGCGACTCTCACCACGGGGTGCGAGACCGGCCGCTCGCCGACGTCGAAGGCGCTGTCCATCTGCAGCGCGAGCGCGAGGTCGCCGCGGACGATCAGGCCGTGGTCGAGATAGGCCTCGACGCCCGAGAGGCGTCCCTCGAGGACGCCGGCCAAGGTCGCCGGATCCGCGGTGATCGTGGCGCGGGGCCGGCGGGCCCGGCCGCGGAGCAGGCGCACCCGGCCATGGTCGAGGCGAACCGTCCACGCCCCGACCGGTGGCGCGTCGAAGACCACCGATCCGTACTCGTCGGACAGCGGCGCCCTGACGCCCTCGTGCAGCCGCGCCGCGAACAGGGCGTCGAGGTTGGGGATGGCCGCGAGGGTCCGGACCGCGCCGCCCGCGCGCTGCACCACGTCCTCCGCCCTACCCGGCCGTCCGAACCGCGGAGTCGGTCGCGCCAACCGGGATTTCTGCACAGTAGGCGGCCTTCCCGGTCCCGCGGCGGCGACGCGCCGCAGTCCCGAGATCCGGGCTCAGTCGGACTTGTCGTCCATCCCCGGCGGCAGCGTGCCCGAGGCTCTCCGCCAGGTGGCCGCCACGCGCCGCTGGGCGATCAGCCGGGCGACGGCGACGACGGCCGCAGACGCCGCGGCCCATCCCACCGCGTCGCGCCAGCGCACGTCCGGGTGGGCCGGGTCGGCCGGCGGTTCCTTGCCGGTCGCCTTCGTCCAGCCCTTGGTCAGCGCCTTTCTCGCCACCGCGGTCGTCGCCGCGGCTCCGAGCCCGGACAGCACCTTGTGGCCGAGCTTGCCGCTGTGGTCGGAAGCGGCCGCCTCGGCGGCAGCTTCCTCACCGGTCCCGTGAGTTGCCATGGTCACAGCCTGGCACGATGCGCAGGTGCGACCGCAAGTCCGCCTGACCGCCGCGCAGGCCCGGCGGCTCGCGGTCGCGGCCCAGGGTTTGGGTGGGCACGGCCCGTCACGGCAGCGGCCGGTCGCCGGCGCGAACCGCCGTCACATCCGTCGGGTCCTGCACCACACCGGCCTGTTCCAGATCGACAGCGTCAACGTCTTGGCTCGTGCCCACTACCTCCCGTCGTACTCCCGGCTCGGTCCCTACGACCGTGACCTGCTCGAGCGGATGTCCTTCCGCAAGGGGGAGCTGTTCGAGTACTGGGGTCACGAGGCGGCGCTCATGCCGCTGGACATGCACCCGCTGTTGCGATGGCGGATGAAGCGTGCCGATGCCGGCGAAGGCACGTGGAAGGGGGTCGCCCGGATCGCGGCCGAGCGCCCCCACTACGTCGAGGAGGTGTACGCCGACGTCGCGGCACGCGGCCCGGTGTCGGCCGGCCAGGTCGCCGACGACACGCTGCGCAGCACCGACAACTGGGGTTGGAACTGGTCTCCGGCGAAGACGGCCCTCGAACACTTGTTTTGGACTGGCCGGATAACAACGTCGTCACGTGTGAACTTTGAACGCCGGTACGACCTGACTGAGCGCGTGCTTCCGCAGCGGGTGCTCGACATTCCAACGCCAGACGATGCGACCGCGCATCGGGAGTTGCTCATGATCGCCGCGAGATGTCATGGCATCGGAACAGTCGGTGATCTCGCGGACTACTTCCGGTTGAAGAATCCAGAGGCCCGTCCCCGCATCGCTGAGCTGGTGGAGGATGGCCGGCTCATACAGGTTGCAGTCGAGGGCTGGCCAGAGCCGGGCTACATGCTGCCCGACACAAAGATCCCGCGAAAGGTAGAAGGCTCGGCGTTGCTCGTGCCGTTCGACCCGCTGATCTGGGAGCGCGACCGCACCGAGCGGCTCTTCAACTTCCGGTACCGCATCGAGATCTACGTGCCGCAACACAAGCGCACGCACGGCTACTACGTGCTGCCGTTCCTGCTCGACGACCGGCTGGTCGCCCGCGTCGACCTGAAGGCTGACCGGGCGGGAAACGTGCTTCGGGTGCAGTCAGCCTGGGCCGAGGCGGATGCCCCGCCCGAAACCGCCGAACGACTCAAAGCGGAGCTGCGCCTCTTGGCGGACTGGCTCGGCCTCGACGACGTCGTGATCGCTGCGCGTGGCGACCTCGCCGAACGGCTGCGCCGCGCGTGACAGCCAGCGCCAGAGATCATCCGCGAACTTGCACTTTTCGACCGTTCCAGCGCGAATTTCGGTCGGAAATCGCAAGTTCGGCGATCTGGGCGGGGTGATCTCAGCGGGCGGCTCTTGCGGCGGCTCGCTCGTTCTTGATCGCCGCGGCTAGCTCTTCGGGCCGGCGGGTGGAGACGATCCAGTACGGCGTCGGCTGCGGGTTCGACAACCGCAGCATCACTGACGGGCCGATCCAGCCCCGCATCACCGTCGTTGCGGCCGGGTCCGCCTGGGGTCCCAGGCGCAGGCGTGTGGCCTCGCGGTCGAGGGCCTGCACCGAGGTGATGGTCGTGACCGACAGCTCGTCCTTGCCGGCGATCAGCTTCCCGCTCTCGACCCGTACCCGGAGCCGGCCGGCCAGGGCGAGCGGCACGATGAAGAACCCGACCAGGAACACCGCGACCGGGACGTAGACCTGATAGGTGAAGCCGGCGGCGATCTCGAAGATGCCGAACGCCACGATCAGCAAGACCGCCGGCCACCAGGTCCAGGGCACCGACAGCCGCTCGTCGAACGACGGGGATGCCACGTGTCCAGGGTATGGGTGCCGACGTCGATAGGGTGCCGCCTGCGATGGCTGACCCCACTGTCGACGTGATGCTGCGCCGGCTCGACCCGGACCTGCCTGCGCCTGTCTACGCCCATGACGGCGACGCCGGCGCGGATCTCCTCGCGTCCGTCGATGTCGAGCTCGCGCCGGGGGAGCGGGCCGTCGTGCCGACTGGGACGGCGATTGCCCTCCCGAACGGGTACGCCGCGTTCGTGCACCCACGCTCCGGGCTCGCTGCCCGCCACGGCCTGGCGCTGGTCAACGCGCCCGGCACGATCGACGCGGGCTACCGGGGCGAGATCCAGGTGATCGTGGTCAACCTGGACCCGCGGGCGACGCTGCGTCTGCGGCGTGGCGACCGGATCGCTCAGCTCGTGATCCAGCGGGTTGAGCGGGCCCGCTTCGTGGAGGTCGAGGAGCTGCCCGAGTCGGTGCGCGGCGACGGCGGTTTTGGATCTACGGGCGGCTGGGCCGACCATGGTGGGCAGCCAACGTCTTGACAAAGGGGCTTGAGGTGTTCCGACGACGCCGCGCGACCGACGATGTCGCCGACGACGAGTACGACGAGCCGACCGACGACGAGCTCGACGACGACGAGGACGACGAGTACGACGAGGAGCCCGCGCCTGCCGAGCGGATCACGACCGGACCGTGGGACCGCGCCCACGTGCCGGCCGACGACGACACGCCACGGGTGGACCTCGGCGGGTTCGCCGTACCGATCCCGGACGGCGTGGAGCTGCGGGTGGAGGTCGCGGACAACGTCGTGGTCGCGGCGGCCCTCGTCGACGGCACCAGCCAGCTGATGGTCAGCGGCTTCGCGGCACCGAAGTCGAGCGGCATCTGGGAGGACGTCCGCAACGAGATCGCCGAGTCGCTGCGGACGACCGGAGGCGGCGCGGAGCACGTCGACGGTCCGTTCGGTCCGGAGCTTCGCGCCCGGATCCCGGACGAGTCCGGCACCACGCAGCCGGCTCGCTTCATCGGCGTTGACGGGCCGCGATGGTTCCTGCGCGGGTTGCTGACCGGCGCGGCGGCAACCGACGCCCTTCAGGCGCGCCGTCTCGAAGCCGTGTTCCGCGGCGTCGTGGTCAACCGCGGTGGCGACGCGATGGCGCCGCGCGACCCGTTGCCGCTGCACCTGCCCCGCGAGGCACTCGAGGCGGCCGAGGCCGCAGCCGAGGCAACCGAGGACGACGAGACGGCCGATGGGCCGCGCCTTCAGCTACAGGAACGCGGACCTGAGATCTCGGAGATCAGATGAGCGACAAGGGGGGCGCCGAGCAGACCCAGAAGCAGCCCAGCCGGTTCCGCCGCGCGGTCAGTCGCCTCGCCAGCGAGCAAGACGTGCTCGAGGCGCGCGACCTGCAGCGCGAGTCCGCGTCGCACGGCGCGACCGCCCTGACCGACTGCCAGAACCGCCAGCAGGTCGTCGTGATGGGCACCGTGCGCTCGCTCGTGCTGCGCCCCCGAGCCGGCACCCCGACGCTCGAGGTCGACCTGTACGACGGCAGCGGCACGGTCACGCTGATCTGGCTGGGCCGCCGGGAGCTGGCCGGCATCATGCCCGGGCGGCGGCTGCGCGCCACCGGCCGGATCACGACCAGCGGCGGGCGCCGGGTGATCTTCAACCCGCGCTACGAGCTGCTCCTAGCCAGCGGATAGCTCACCGGCCAGCAGGGCGTGCAGCGCCCGCTCCTGGTCGGGCGCGCTGACGAACAACAGCTCGTCGCCGGCCTCCAGCGGGTCGTCCGGGCTGGGCGCGATGACGTGCGCGTCGCGCAGGATCGCGACCAAGGTGACGTCGGCCGGCCAGGCGATCGAGCTGACCCGCGACCCGGCCAGCGGGGTGTCGGCGGGCAGCGTGACCTCGACCAGGCTCGCCTCGCCCTCCCGGAAGGACAGCAGGCGGACCAGGTCGCCGACGGTGACCGCCTCCTCGACGAGGGCGGACAGCAGCCGCGGCGTCGAGACCGAGACGTCGACACCCCATGCCTCGTTGAACAGCCACTCGTTCTTGGGGTGGTTCACCCGCGCCACCACGCGCGGCACGCCGTACTCGGTCTTCGCCAGCAGCGAGAGCACGAGGTTCACCTTGTCGTCGCCGGTGGCCGCGATGACGACGTTGCAGTCCTGCAGCTCCGCCTGCACGAGCGAGCTGAGCTCGCAGGCGTCGGCCAGCAGCCACGCGGCACCCGGGACCGTGTCGGTCTTGAACGCCTTCGGTTCGCGCTCGATCAGCGTGACCTCGTGGCCGTTGCCGATCAGCTCGAGCGCGATCGACCGGCCGACGTTGCCGGCGCCCGCGATGCAGACCTTCACGACTGTTCACTCGGCGGCGGGGCGGCGAGGAAGCGCTCGGTGTGCTCGACGTCGCCGCGCGTGACGAACAGATGCAGCTGGTCCCCGTCCTGCAGCGCCGTGTCGCCCTTCGGCACGAACGCCTCGCCGTAGCGGGTCAGGAAGGCGACCCGGGCGCTTTCGGTGGCGAGCCCGATCTCGCGGACCGACCGACCGACCCAGCCGATGTCGTAGTCGACCTCGATCAGCAGCAGGTGCCCGGTCGGGTCGCTCCAGAGGCTGTGCGAGCCCTCCGGCAGCAGGCGGCGCATCATCTCGTCCGCCGTCCAGCGGACGGTCGCCACCGTGGGGATGCCGAGCCGGCTGTAGACCTCGGCTCGTCGCGGGTCGTAGATCCGGGCCACGACGTTGTCGATCCCGAAGGTCTCGCGGGCGACCCGCGCCGAGATGATGTTGGAGTTGTCACCGCTCGACACCGCGGCGAACCCTCCGGCCTGCTCGATCCCGGCCTCGATGAGGGTGTCGCGGTCGAAGCCGACCCCGACCACCTGGCGGCCGCTGAAGTCGCGGGGGAGCCGGCGGAACGCGGTCGCGTCCTGATCGACGATGGCCACGGAGTGCCCGCGGGTCTCGAGACCGGTAGCGATCGTCGAGCCGACCCGCCCGCACCCCATGATCACAACATGCACTGACGGAACGCTACACGCCGAACCCCGACGTCACATCAGGCGCGTCCGCCTGCCCGTACGCTTGCCGGGTGCCATCGCTGGGCGACCTGTCGAAGCGGGTGATCTTCGGTCGTCCCCTTCGCAGTACCCAGCTCGGCGAAACGTTGCTGCCGAAGCGGATCGCGCTGCCGGTCTTCGCCAGCGACGCGCTGTCCTCCGTCGCGTATGCGACGGAGGAGATCCTGCTCGTCCTGTCGCTCGGTGGCCTGACGTTCATCCACTACACCTGGTACGCCGCCGCGGGCGTCGCGTTCCTGATGCTGGTGGTCGTCGCGTCGTACCGGCAGAACGTGCACGCCTATCCGAGCGGCGGCGGCGACTACGAGGTCGCGACGACAAACCTCGGGGCGCGGGCGGGACTGACCGTCGCGTCCGCGCTGATGGTCGACTACGTGCTGACGGTGGCCGTGTCGGTCAGCTCCGGGGTTGCGAACATCACCTCGGCGATCACCTCGCTGCAAGGCCACTCGGAGGCGATCGCGCTGGCGATCGTCGCGCTGATCATGGTGCTCAACCTGCGCGGCGTGCGCGAGTCCGGCACGGCGTTCGCGATCCCGACGTACGCCTTCATCTTCGGCGTCGCGGTGCTCGTCACGGTCGGGCTGCTGAAGATCGCGACCGGTCATCACCTGAGCGCGGAGAGCGCGCACTACCGGATCTCCAACACCCACGACTACACCGGCTTCGCACTCGCTTTCCTGCTGCTGCGCTCGTTTGCCTCGGGCTGCACGGCGCTGACCGGGGTCGAAGCGATCAGCAACGGCGTCCCTGCGTTCCAGAAGCCGAAGAGCAAGAACGCGGCCACCACCCTGGCCATGCTCGGCGGGATCGCCGTGAGCATGTTCATGGCGATCACCGTGCTCGCGATCGTGAGCCACGTGCACGTTGCGGGGTCGGGCACCGATCTGATCGGCCTGCCCAAAGGCCAGGAGCAGAAGACCGTGATCGCGCAGGTGGGTATCGCGGTGTTCGGCAAGGGCGTCGTCTTCTACTTCCTGCAGACGGTGACCGCCCTGATCCTCGTGTTGGCCGCCAACACCGCGTTCAACGGCTTCCCGGTGCTGGCCTCGATCCTCGCCCACGACGGCTACCTGCCGCGCCAGCTCAACACCCGCGGCGACCGGCTCGCCTTCAGCAACGGGATCCTGCTGCTCGCCGGGTTCGCGATGCTGCTGATCCTGGCCTTCTCCGCGTCGCCGACCCGGCTGATCCAGCTCTACATCGTCGGCGTGTTCGTCTCGTTCGTGAACAGCCAGGTCGGCATGATCCGGCACTGGAACCGCAACCTGCCGCAGACCGAGGACCCGGCCCGGCGCCGGCAGATGAAGCGCTCACGGGTGATCAACACGGTCGGGGCGGTGGTGACTGCCCTCGTGCTCGTGATCATCGTCATCTCGAAGTTCACCGAGGGCGCGTGGATCGCGATCGTCGCCATGGGTGTGCTGTTCGCGATGATGAAGGCCATCCGGCGCCACTACGACGTGGTGAGCCTGGAGCTCGTGCAGACCGACTAGGACGACGTCCTGCCGTCGCGGGTGCACGCGGTGGTCCTGGTCTCGAAGATCCACAAGGCGACGTTGCGCGCGCTCACCTACGCCCGAGCGACCAGACCGTCGAGCCTGGTCGCGCTGACCGTGGACACCGACCCGGCCGCCACGGCGGCCCTGCGGGCGGAATGGGACCGGCGGGCGATCCCGGTGCCCCTGCAGATCCTCGAGTCGCCGTACCGCGAGGTCACCCGGCCGATCATCAAGTACATCAAGGAGATCAACCGGGCCAGTCCGCGTGACGTGGTGTCGATCTTCATCCCGGAGTACGTCGTCGGCCGCTGGTGGGAGCAGGTGCTGCACAACCAGAACGCGCTGCGACTCAAAGGGCGGTTGCTGTTCATGCGCGGCGTGATGGTGACGAGCGTGCCCTACCAGCTTGCGTCCTCCGGGCGAGTCGTGCAGCACCAGCACCCGGCTGCCGGCGACGTCCGTCGTGGACGTTGAGGTCGGGGCGGTCGGGCACGGCGGGGTCTGTGTCGCGCACGCCCCGGACGGTCGCGTGATGCTGGTCCGCCACGCGCTGCCGGACGAGCGGGTCGAGGTCGTCATCACCGAGGAGAAGAAGTCCTACCTGCGTGCGGACGCGGTCCGGGTCCTGGACGCGTCGGCGCACCGGGTCGACCCGCCGTGCCGGTTCGCCGGGCCGGGCAGGTGCGGCGGCTGCGACTGGCAGCACGTCGAGCCGGCGGAGCAGCGGCGACTCAAGGCGGAGGTCGTCGAGACCGCGTTGCGGCGCATCGCCGGCATCGAGCGGGCCGTGACGGTCGAAGCCGTCCCCGGCGACGACCACGGGCTGAGGTGGCGGACCCGGATGCGGCTCGCGGTCGGGCCGGACGGCGTCGCGGGTCTGCACCGGCACCGGTCCGGCGAGATCGAGCCGATCACCGACTGCCTCATCGCGCACCCGACGCTGCCGGTCGCGTCGGTCGTCGCGGAGCGCTGGCCGGACGTCGAGGCGGTCGACCTCCAGTCGACCGACACCGCGGTCGCGGTGGGCCGGTCGTGGCGGATCCCGGAGGGTGGGTTCTGGCAGGTCCATCCCGGGGCGCCGCAGGCCCTGGCCGCGGCAGTCCTCCGCTACGCGCAGGCTGAGCCCGCCGACGTCTGCCTGGACCTCTACGCGGGGGTCGGGTTGTTCGCCGGCGCACTCGCGCCGCTCGTGCCGGACGGCGAGGTGCTCGCCGTGGAAAGCAATGCTGAGGCCGCGGCTGCGGCCGCTGAGAACCTCGCCGACGTGCCGAACGTCACCGTCATCGCCGACAAGGTGGCCCGGTGGCTTCGACGTTGCGGTGCGGACGCCGACATCGTGGTGCTCGACCCGCCCCGCAAGGGCGCGGGGCCGGAGGTGGTCGGCGACATCGTGGCTCGCCAGCCGCGCCGCGTCGTCTACGTGGCCTGTGAGCCCGCCGCGCTGGCGAGGGACATCGCCGCATTCGCCTCTCACGGCTGGGAGCTCGCTGAGCTGTCGGCGTACGACCTGTTTCCCATGACGGCCCACGTCGAGTGCGTCGCCCTGCTCGCCCCGAAGCCTCCGGCGGCCCGGGGAGTGACTGGACAGGGCACCTAGACTCGTTTGTCGTGAGCGGGCTGCTGGAGACCATCCGCGATCCTGCGGACCTCAAGCGCCTCGACGCCGCCCAGCTGCCCGCCCTCGCGCAGGAGATCCGGGAGTTCCTGGTCGCGGCCGTGGCGCGTACCGGCGGCCATCTGGGTCCGAACCTCGGCGTCGTCGAGCTCACGATCGCGCTGCACCGCGTGTTCGACTCGCCGCGGGACCCGATCGTGTGGGACACCGGCCACCAGGCCTACGTGCACAAGCTGCTGACCGGCCGTCGCGAGCAGTTCGACCGGCTCCGCCAGGCCGACGGCCTGTCCGGGTACCCGTCCCGCGCGGAGAGCGCGCACGACTGGGTGGAGAACTCCCACGCCTCCACTGCGTTGTCCTACGCGGACGGGCTTGCCAAGGCGTTCGACGTCAAGGGCGAGTCGGACCGGGTGGTCGTCGCGGTCGTGGGCGACGGGTCACTGACCGGCGGGATGTGCTGGGAGGCGCTGAACACGATCGCCGGCGGACCGAACCGCCCGCTGATCATCGTCGTGAACGACAACGGCCGCTCCTACGCCCCGACAGTCGGCGGTCTGGCCGCACACCTCGCGGCGCTTCGGCTGTCGCCGTCGTACGAGCAGATGCTCGACCTGATCCGCAACTCGCTGTCCCGCACGCCGGTCGTCGGCCAGCCGCTGTACGAAGCGCTGCACGGCATGAAGAAGGGCGTGAAGGACCTGCTGCAACCGCAGGTGATGTTCGAGGACCTGGGACTGAAGTACGTCGGCCCGATCGACGGTCATGACGTAACGGCCCTCGAGCAGGCGCTGACGAGAGCGCGCGGCTTCGGCGGGCCGGTGATCGTGCACTGCCTGACCGAGAAGGGCCGGGGATACCTGCCCGCCGTCGAGGACGAAGCCGACCAGTTCCATGCCGTCAACGTGATCGACCCGCTGACCGGGCGGCCGGTCACCGTCGGCCCGCCGACGTGGACCAACGTCTTCGCCGAGGAGATGGTCGCGATCGGCGAGCAGCACGCCGAGGTGGTCGCGATCACCGCCGCGATGCTGCGGCCGGTCGGTCTGCACCCGTTCGCGCAACGGTTCCCGGGGCGGGTCTTCGACGTCGGGATCGCCGAGCAGCACGCCGTGACCTCGGCTGCCGGGATGGCGATGGGTGGGCTGCATCCGGTCGTGTGCATCTACTCGACGTTCCTGAACCGCGCGTTCGACCAGGTCCTCATGGACGTCGCGATGCACCGGCAGCCGGTCACCTTCGTGCTCGACCGGTCCGGCATCACCGGGCCCGACGGCCCCTCGCACCACGGGATGTGGGACCTCGCCGTGCTCGGGCTCGTTCCCGGGATGCGAGTGGCCGCCCCGCGCGACGCGTCCCGGCTGCGCCAGCTGTTGCGTGAGGCGGTGTCCGACGACCGCGGGCCCACGGCCGTGCGGTTCCCCAAGGCCGCGGTCGACGACGACATCGCCGCGGTCGACCGGCTCGGTGACATGGACGTGCTGCGTCGCGACGAGGACAGCGACGTGCTCATCGTCGCCGTCGGGCCCCAGGCGCAGCTCGCCCTCGATGTCGCGTCCCGCGTCGCCGCGCAGGGCGTCGGCGTCACCGTGGTGGACCCGCGCTGGGTGCTGCCCGTGGACGCCGCGCTGCCCGCGCTCGCGGCGGACCACTCCCAGGTGGTCGTCATCGAGGACGGCGTCGTCGCCGGCGGTGTGGGCGTGGCGGTCGCACGGGAGCTGCGCACCCGGCGGATCCCGGTCGCGGTCCGGCAGGTCGCGTTGCCGCAGGAGTTCATCGCGCACGGTGAGCGCGCCGCCGTACTGGCCGAGTGCGGGCTGTCCGCGCAGGAGATTGCGCGCAGCGTCGTCGAGTCGCTCGCGGGCGCTGTCGCCACCGGGTGAGGGCCCGAGCGCTCGTCGCGGCGGTGGCCGCGACCCTCGCGTCGCTCACCGCGACGTCGGCGGCCGCGCGAGCCGAGCCGACCGCGCGGACCTTCGGCGGTATGCCGACCGTCGGTGCGCTCTTCATCACCGGCCTGTTCCCGCTGCACATCTGTACGGCGAGCGTCGTCCGCAGTGCCAACCGCAGCGTCATCGTCACCGCCGCGCACTGCATCCGCAGTGGCACTGGCGAGGGGTATGAGTTCGCGCCGGGGTTCCACGACGGCAAGGCGCCGTACGGCATGTGGCGCGTCACCGCGGCGTACGCGGCGCCGGCGTGGATCCGCCACTTCGACACCAGGGACGACTTCGCGTTCCTCGTGGTCGCGCCGCGGCGTATCGACGGGCGGCTGCGCCACCTGCAGGACGTCACCGGCGCGAACGCGCTCGGTCACACCCCGAAGCCGGGGACGGTCGTCACCGCCGTCGGGTATCCGCTCGGGGTCGGTGGCTCGCCGGTGCACTGCAGGGTCCCGACCCGGCGGCACGGCAGGTTCAGCGCGTTCAGCTGTGACGGGTTCGCCGACGGGACGAGCGGCGGACCGTGGCTCGCGAGGCGAGCCGGGGGACGACGGGTGGTGGGTCTGATCGGCGGGTTGCACCAGGGCGGCTGCTCCCCGGCCGCGTCGTACTCGCCGCCGCTCGGTCGCGCCGCGCACCGCGCGTTGTACCGCGCCGCACACGGCCGGCCGGCGGACCGCTTCCCCGCGCCACCCGGGGATGGTTGCTAGGCGGAGTGGTAGAGCACGTCGCGCACGTCGACGGCGGGCTTCAACCGGTCCTCGAGGGCATGGCGGACGACACCGCCCTCGTCGCGGGCCAGGACGACCTCCTCGCGGGTCAGCAGGAGCGGGCGGTCGAAGCCGCGTTCCTCGGCGCTGGTCAGCCGAGCCGCGGTCGCGGAGAACGCCGGGTCGATCCGGCTGAGGTCGAGCCAGCCGCGGTTGCGCATCGGCACCGCGACCGTCCGCATCCCCCCGTCGATGGGCCGCACGAGCGCCTCCCGGAAGGTCCGGGAGGCGAGCAGGGTCACCACGTCGCAGTCGCCCATGGGACGCAGCGGCTGGGCGGGGAAGCGCAGCCCGCGCTCGCCGGCCATCTCACCCATCCGCTCGAGGTAGACCAGCGCGGTGGGCCACCACGGCGTCGGATCGATGCCGGCGGCGTGCAGCACCTGCTGGGAGACCGGGTGCACGGTCTGGGGGTTGCGCGCGTCCAGCCCGACGAAGCCCAGTCCCAGCTCGAGCGTGTCGCCCATGACGCGCCGGCGCACCCAGTCCATCCCGGGGTGGACCTCCGACTCGACCGCGACGCCGTATGGCCGGGCCAGCTCGGCGAGCACCTCGAGCGGGTGGTCCGCGAGCCAACGCCGCCACCTGAGCCAGCGCGCCAGCTGGCGGCGGCCGACCTCCGACTCGGCGTCCGCGCCGCCGAGCGCCCGCCGGCACTCCGCCCACACGATCTTCAGCGGCCGGTCACCGCGTAGCAGTACGCCGCCCGGCGCGGGGTCGAGGTCGACGTCGTGAAGCACCGCGACGGCGAGCGCTGCGCGCCGGAGCTGGAGAGGGCCGGGCCAGCTCGGCATAAGGGGAACGGTACCCACGGTCCGGGCGGCTACGGTGCGGCGAACGGGTGAGCCGTCGGGGGTCGTCATCGGTTGCCGTCCCGTACCGCGCGGCGGTAGCGCAGGTAGCCGCCGTCGGGCGCGCCGTCGGCG
>CAZEAM010000084.1:0-8686 GCA_964510285.1 uncultured Frankiaceae bacterium
GAGCGAGGCGTTGGACCGCACTCGCGACCAGCTCGCGACCACGCAGGCTCAGCTGCTGCACCTCGCCGACCACGACCCGCTGACCGGTCTGCTCAACCGGCGCCGGCTGCAGCTGGAGGTCGCGAACAGCATCCAGGCGGCGCGAGCCAGCGGCACCGAGCACGCACTCGTCCTGATCGACCTCGACAACTTCAAGATGATCAACGACACCCGCGGTCACGCGCTCGGCGACGCCGTGCTGCGCAGCGTCGCCGGTGCGTTGCAGCAGCGGTTGCGCGCCGGTGACACGTTCGCCCGGCTCGGCGGCGACGAGTTCGCGGTGATCCTGCCCGGCTGCAACGCCGAACAGGCGGTCGACATCGCGCGTGACCTGATCTCGACCGTCGCGCTCACCACCCTCGTCCCGGACGCGACCGGACGGATGATCCGGGTCAACGCCAGCGCGGGTGTGGCGCCGTTCGGCCGGTGCCCCAACCTGACCCCCGAGTCGCTGCTGGTCGATGCCGACCTCGCGCTCTACGAGGCGAAGGCCACCGGTCGCAACCGGGTGATGCTCGCGGTCGATGACGAAAGCAACCGAGAGCGGATGCAGACCCGGCAGTCGTGGGTCGAGCGGATCCGCTCGGCGCTCGACAACGACGGGTTCGACCTGTGGGCGCAGCCGATCCTCGACATCGCCACCCGCGAGATCACCCGCCACGAGCTGCTGCTGCGGCTCGGCGGGACCGACGCGACCATCCCCCCGTCGCAGTTCCTCGCCGTCGCGGAGCAGGTCGGCCTGATCGCCGACATCGACACCTGGGTGATCGGCGCGGCGTTCCGGCTCGTGCGGGCACACCTCGCCGCCGGGAGCCCCTGCAACATGCAGGTCAACGTGTCGGGGGCATCGGTGGCCGACCCCGCGATCTTCGCCGTGGTCGACCGCGAGCTCTCGCTCGGCGACGTACCGGGACACTGCCTCACCTTCGAGATCACCGAGACCAGCGCGATCGCCGACATGCCGCAGGCGCGGCGCTTCGGCCGGATGGTTCGCGACCACGGCTGCGGGCTGTCCCTGGACGACTTCGGCGCCGGCTTCGGGTCGTTCTACTACCTCAAGCACCTGCCGTTCGACTCGCTGAAGATCGACGGCGAGTTCATCAAGCAGATCGGTGACTCGGCGCACGACCAGTACGTCGTACGTGCGCTGGTGCGGATCGCGCAGGATCTCGAGCTGGAGACGGTCGCGGAGTTCGTCGAGGAGGACCGGACGCTGGAGTTCCTCGAACGAATCGGCGTCACCTACGCCCAGGGCTACGCGATCGGACGGCCGCAACCGGCGAGCACCCTCCTCCCGCCGGCCACCGTCCTGCCGCAGCAGCGTCAGCCCGCTACCGAGAGCGCCGAGCGCGCGGCCGGCTAACCGTCGAAGGCGGTTAGCGTTTCCGCGTCATGAAGTCGTCCTGCTCGACGGTCGCCGTCGTCGCCCTCGTCGCGGTGACCGCGGTGTGGGGCTCGACGTTCGTCGTGGTGAAGGACGCGGTCGAGCGGATGCCGGTCATGGACTTCCTCGCGTGGCGGTTCACGATCGCGGCGCTCGTGATGCTCGCCGCGCGGCCCCTCTCGGTCGCGCGGCTGGACCGCGCCGGGCGCCGGCGAGCCGTCGTACTCGGTGTCGCGCTCGGCGCCGGCTACGTCGCGCAGACCTTCGGCCTGGAGCACACGCCGGCATCGGTGTCCGGGTTCATCACCGGCTTGTTCGTCGTGTTCACGCCGCTGTGCTCGGCGGTCCTGCTGCGCAAGCGGATCGGCGCAGTGACCTGGCTGGGGGTGGCGCTCGCCACCGGCGGGCTCGCCCTGCTATCTCTGCACGGTGTGGCGATCGGCCGCGGCGCCGGCGTCACGTTGCTGTGCGCCGTCGCCTTCGCCCTGCACATCGTCGGTCTCGGCAAGTGGTCGTCGTCGCACGACGCGGCCGGCCTCGCGGTGGTCCAGCTCGCAACGGTCGCGGTGCTGTCCATCGTCGCCGCCGCGCCGGATTCCCTGGCGCCGCCACCCGATGGCAAGGCATGGGGCGCGGTCCTGCTCACCGCGATCGCGGCCACGTCGGTGGCGTTCTTCGTGCAGACCTGGGCGCAGGCACACCTGGAACCGACCCGCGCGGCGGTCGTCATGACGATGGAACCGGTCTTCGCGGGCCTGTTCGGGGTGAGCTTCGGGGGCGACTCGCTGAGTGTGCGGGTCGTGGTCGGCGCGCTGCTCGTCCTGGCGGCCATGTACACGGTCGAGCTCGGTCCCAGGCAGGCCGAGGATGCGACATTCGAGCGTTTCGAGTAAGGTGATCGCCGTGGCACGCTGGTTTAGCTATTTCACCGGGTCCGGGCAGACGCTCGGTCGGGTGGAGTAGCGCGCGCTCCGCAACGACCTGGCCCCGGGCAACCGCCCGGGGCTTTTTTGTTGGAGTCGAGACTGTTCTCGCGACAGATGGCTTGGAAGGACAGGCGATGGTGGTGGTGATGGCATCCGGCGCGACTGCCGAGGAGGTCGAAGCCGTCGTGGCGACGGTTCAGTCGGCCGGCGGCGACGCGTTCGTCAGCCGCGGCGTGCACCGCACGATCGTCGGCCTGGTCGGGGACGTCGAACGGTTCGAGTCGCTCAACCTCGCGGGCCTGCCCGGGGTCAGCGACGTCGTACGGATCTCCTCGGCGTACAAGCTGGTCAGCCGGGAGAACCATCCGGAGACCTCGACCGTGTCCGTGGCGGGGGTGCCCATCGGGCCCGACACGTTCACCTTGATCGCCGGACCGTGCGCGGTCGAGACCGAGGACCAGACGATCGCCGCGGCCGAGATGGCGAAGGCCGCGGGGGCGGTGCTGCTGCGCGGTGGGGCGTACAAGCCGCGCACCTCGCCGTACGCCTTCCAGGGGCTCGGCGAGGCCGGCCTGAAGATCCTCGCCGCGGCGCGCGAGAAGACCGGCCTGCCGGTGGTCACCGAGGTCGTGGACGCCGCCGACGTGCCGCTGGTCGCGGAGTACGCCGACATGCTGCAGATCGGCACCCGCAACATGCAGAACTTCGCCCTGCTGCAGGCAGTGGGCAGCATCGGGAAGCCGGTGATGCTCAAGCGCGGTCTCAACGCCACGATCGAGGAGTGGCTGATGGCCGCGGAGTACATCGCGCAGCGCGGCAACCTCGACATCGTGCTGTGCGAGCGCGGGATCCGGACCTTCGAGACCGCCTACCGCAACACCCTCGACGTGAGCGCGGTTCCGGTCGTGCACTCGCTGTCGCACCTGCCGGTGATGATCGACCCGTCGCACGCCGGCGGGAAGCGCGAGCTCGTCGTACCGCTGGCCCGCGCGGCGATCGCGGTCGGGGCGGACGCGATCATGGTCGACCTGCACCCGGAGCCGGGCGCCGCGCTGTGCGACGGTCCGCAGGCGCTGGTGGACGTCGACCTCGAGGCGCTGACGAAGGCAGTCCAGGAGATGCCGCCGATGCTCGGCCGACGCCTCGTAACGACAGAAGGTTGAGCGGATGGCACATAGGTATCGCACTGCCGCATACCTATGTGCCATGCGCCTTGCTATAGCTATGCGTATGTGCCATGCGCATGGCTCACTACGCGCTTAGGGCGGCGCGGATCGCCTTCAGTGCGCGGTCGATGCCTTCGTCGTCGACGTCGAGGTGGGTCACGAGCCGGACCTTGCGGGGCGCGACGACCGACACGAGCACACCCTCCGCGGCGCAGGCGGCCGCGAGGCCGGCCGAGTCGACGGCAGCGTCCGCGAGGTCGAGGAAGACCATGTTCGTCGCGACGTCGACCGGATCGGTGACGGCCGCATCCACCTCGGCGACCCCTTCGGCCAGCCGACGTGCCCGGGCGTGATCCTCCGCGAGCCGCGCGACGTGGTGACGCACCGCGTGCAGGCCCGCCGCCGCAAGCACGCCCGCCTGGCGCATCGCGCCGCCGAGGCGATGCCGCAGCTCACGGGCCTGGTCGGCGCGGGTGGCGTCGCGCATCAGGACCAGCGAACCGACAGGCGCACCGAGCCCCTTGCTCAGACACACCGACATCGTGTCGAACAGCGCGCCGTACTCAGCGAGCGGAACTGCGGTCGCGACGTGGGCGTTCCAGATCCGGGCGCCGTCGCAGTGCATCGTGATCCCGTGTTCGTCGACGAGCGACTTGAGGCCGCGCAACGTGTCCATCGGATAGACCGCGCCGCCACCGCGGGTGTGCGTCTGCTCGACCGCGATGGCCGTCGTGGCGACCGCGTGGTAGCCCGCCACCCTGACCTGTGGCGCCACGACCTCGGCCGAGAGCAGGCCGCGAGGCACCACCGGCGTACGGGTCTGGATGCCGCCGTGCGCCGCGGCCGCGCCCGCCTCGTAGCTGACGATGTGCGCGTCGGCATCGCAGATCAGCTCCTCACCCGGCCGGCACAGCAGCCGAAGCGAGACCAGGTTGCCCATCGTCCCGCTGGGCACAAAGACCGCTGCGCCATGACCGAACATCTCAGCCACTTCGGCCTCGAGCCGGTTGATCGTCGGGTCCTCGCCGTACACGTCGTCGCCGACGTCGGCGCGCGCCATCGCCTCGCGCATCGCAGCGGTCGGCCGCGTCACGGTGTCGCTGCGCAGATCGACGACATCAGCCACGCGTGTTGCCTCCAGCCTGCACGCTCGTCCCGGCCATAAGGTAACCGGATGCCCCGCGACGTCGTCGCTCTCGTCTCCGTCGACGACTTCATCAGCGCGATCCGGGTGTACGCCGACCGGGTCAACGACCTGCTCCGGCGCCGAGGAATCCCGGCCAACGAGGCGATCGAGGTCCTCGAGACGCACGCGCTCGCACTGCTCGACGCGGTGGTCAACGCGCCGGAGACCGTCGTCGACCTGGCCGGCTGGTGGTTCGCGCGCGCGGTCGAGACCACGACGGCAGCGCGTCGCAAGACCGCGACCGGCGGCGACGAGACCACGAGCATGCTGGCCGGGACCGAGAGCGAGGAGCGGGTCCGGGCCGCCCTGGCGAACCTCGACGACGCGCAGCGCGACGCCGTCGTCCTGCGCGACGCGTACGACCTCCCGCCGCAGGCGGTCGGTGTGGCGCTGCGCCGCGAGGCCCACACCGCAGCCGAGCTCACTGCGCGCGGACGGCTCGCGCTCGTCGAGATCTACGACGACCGGCGGGCACCGAGCCTCGCCGGCCACGAAGGACGAACACTGGTCGACGTCACCTCGTTGAGCCGCCTCGCCGACGACTCGCTGGACTCCCCCAGGGCGGCGCCCCTGCGCCGCCACGTGGCGAACTGCGCAGCCTGCGAGGAGATGGTCGAGACGCTGGCCCGGGGCCGCCGGCTCGCCGCCGGCCTGCCGATCATCGCGATGGACGACGACGCCCGTGAAGCGATGATCGACCGGGTCACCGAACACGCCGTCGCGGCACTACCGAGCCATGATGCCGTGCTCCGCGCGGTGGACGAGGACCATGATCCGGGCCCGCCGGTCTCCCCGATCGTCGCGGGGATCGCCGTCGTGCTTGCCATCGCACTCGGCGTCGCCGTCGGGGCGATCAGCCGTGCCGGCCATTCGCTGGGTCCGCTCGCGTCGAACCCGGTCCCGACGCTGGAGCCGGTCACCCCGTCGTTCTCGATCTCGCCGTCGCCGCACAAGACCCGGACGAGGTCGCCGTCGCCGTCGCCGTCCCTGACCGCCGAGCCCACGGTCTCCATCACACCGCTGTCTGCGCCACCGACCCGGTCCGCAGCGGCCCATCCGGTCCTCGCGTTGTCGCCGACGTCCGGCCGCTCGGGG
Source organism: uncultured Frankiaceae bacterium (assembly GCA_964510285.1). Lineage (GTDB taxonomy): Bacteria > Actinomycetota > Actinomycetes > JAFAQI01 > JAFAQI01 > DASZTV01. The sequence goes on from CAZEAM010000084.1 coordinate 5,797, forward strand.
ACCGACGTGGTCGTGCGCGGCTCCGGGTGGACGCCGGGCACGCGGGTGTACGTGTCGTACGCCGGGAAGCCGCAGAACAGCGCCCGGGTCCGCTCCGACGGCACGTTCTCCACCGACGTCGTCGCCAACGCAGTGCTGCCCGGGGCCCGGAAGGTGACCGCGACTGACGGGGACCACACGATCACCGCCACGTTCATGCAGCAGCTGTAGAGCGGGCCGCCCCGCGAGCGGTCAGCCGAAGAAGACCTCGACCTCTTCGTAGCGTTCGAGCGTGACCGTCTTGAGCTCGCGGGTCGCCTCGGCGAGCGGCACCCGCACGATGTCGGTGCCACGCAGCGCGACCATCACGCCGGAGTCGCGGTCATGCACCGCGTCGATGGCGTGCAGCCCGAACCGGGTCGCGAGCACCCGGTCGTACGCCGTCGGGGTCCCGCCGCGTTGGACGTGGCCGAGCACCGTGGCGCGGGCCTCCTTCCCGGTCCGGGAGGAGATCTCGTGCTCCAGGACCGCTCCGATCCCGCCCAGCCTTGCGTGACCGAACGCGTCGACGCCCTGGTCCTGCAGCGCCATCGTGCCTTCGGCGGGGACCGCGCCCTCGGCGACGACGACGATCGGTGCGTAGTGCGAGGCGAAGCGCTGCTCGATGTAGGCGCACACCTGGTCGATGTCGAAGGGCCGCTCGGGGATCAAGATCACGTTCGCACCACCGGCGAGCCCGGAGTGCAGCGCGATCCATCCGGCGTGACGGCCCATCACCTCGACGATCAGCACGCGGTGGTGCGACTCGGCCGTGGTGTGTAGCCGGTCGATCGCGTCGACGGCGATCTGCACAGCCGTGTCGAACCCGAATGTGTAGTCGGTCGCGCCCAGGTCGTTGTCGATCGTCTTCGGTACGCCGACGACGCTGAACCCCTCCGCGGCCAGCGCCGTCGCGACCCCGAGGGTGTCCTCACCACCGATCGCAATCAGCGCGTCGACCTGCTCGGTCGCGAGGTTCTTGCGGATCCGCTCGATCCCTCCGTCGACCTTGAGCGGGTTGGTTCGCGACGTGCCCAGGATGGTGCCGCCACGGGGCAGGATGCCGCGGGTCGTCCCGACCGACAGCGGCATGGTCAAGCCGTCCAGCGGACCCTTCCAGCCGTCCCGGAAGCCGACGAAGTCGTGACCGTAGATCTGCGAGCCCTTGCGCACCACCGCGCGGATCACCGCGTTCAGGCCTGGACAGTCGCCGCCTCCGGTGAGCACGCCGATTCTCATGCATCGCACCCTATGCTCCGGCGGGTGAGCGTTCTTGCGATCGACGCCGGGACGACCGGCGTCACCGCGCTCATCGTCACCGACGACGGACGAGTCGGCGCCCGCGGCTACCAGGAGTTCCCCCAGCACTTCCCCGAGCCCGGCTGGGTCGAACACGAGCCGGAGGAGATCTGGCAGGCCACCCTCGCCGCCTGCCGGTCGGCCCTCGCTGCGGCAACGGACCCGCCGAAGGCAATCGGCATCACGAACCAGCGCGAGACGGCGGTGCTGTGGGACCGGCGCACGCTGGCCGCGCCGCGTCGCGCGATCGTGTGGCAGGACCGCCGTACGGCGGGGTTGTGCGAACAGCTGCGCGACGCCGGTCACGAGCCGCGGGTCGCCGAGCTGACCGGGCTCCGACTCGATCCGTACTTCACCGGCACGAAGCTGCGCTGGCTCGCCGACAACGATCCGGCGTGGGCCGGTGTCACCGCGGGCGAGGTCGTGATCGGGACGGTTGACTCCTACCTCGTCGCGCGGCTGACGGCCGGCGCGCAACACCTCACCGACCCGAGCAACGCGAGCCGCACGCTGCTCTACGACATCGCGGCCGGCGCCTGGAGCGAGGAGCTCTGCGACCTGCTGCACGTGCCGGCCGGCGCCCTGCCCCGGGTCGGCCCGTCGAGCGGGCCGCTCGGCCGGACCGACCCCGACGCGTTCCTCGGACTCGAGCTGCCCATCGCCGGAATCGCCGGAGACCAGCAGGCGGCGGTGTTCGGGCAGACCAGCTTCAACGACGGCGAGAGCAAGTGCACCTACGGCACCGGCTCGTTCATCCTCGTCAACACCGGCGGCGACCCGGTGCGATCGGACGCCGGGCTGCTCACGACCGTCGCGTGGGACATCGGTGACGGCCTGGTCTACGCGCTCGAAGGGGCGATCTTCGTCACCGGCGCGGCCGTGCAATGGCTGCGCGACGGGCTCGGCATCATCAGCACCGCAGCCGAGACCGAGGCCGTCGCGCGCACCGTCCCCGACTCCGGGGGCGTGGTCTTCGTACCGGCGTTGACCGGCCTCGGCGCGCCGCACTGGGATCCCGACGCGCGCGGCACGATCACCGGGATCACCCGGGGTACGACGCGGGCGCACCTCGTGCGCGCGACGTTGGAGGCGATCGCCTTCGAGGTCCGCGACGTGGTCGACGTGATGGTCCGCGACGCGGGCGTCACGCTGCCCGAGCTCTCGGTCGACGGCGGTGCCGCGGCCAACGACCTGTTGTGCCAGATGCAGGCGACGCAGCTGCAGGTCCCGGTACGCCGGCCGCAGGTTGCGGAGACGACCGCGCTCGGCGCTGCGTTCCTCGCCGGGCTGGCCACCGGCGCGTGGTCATCGCAGGAGGAGCTTCGTGCGACCTGGCAGCTCGACCGGCGCTTCGAGCCCGAAGCGCGCGACGACACCGGCTACGCCCGCTGGCAGGACGCGGTCCGCCGTACCCGCAGCAATTAGGCCCCGCGAACTTGCGATTTCCGACCGTTTCCGGCGCAATTTCGGTGCGAAAGTGCAAGTTCGGCGGGGCGGGCTGACCCGAGCTGTCGGGCTATGAGGCCTTGGCGTAGTCGGGCGCGTCCGCGATCAGGGCCTCGTGTGCGGCGGC
>CAZEAM010000085.1:0-8402 GCA_964510285.1 uncultured Frankiaceae bacterium
GACGCGGGATCCCCACCGAGTGCGCCGGTGTACCCGGCGGCCGATACGTCGAGATCACGCCTTCGCTCGACCCGTACGACTCGGTGAGCGCGCAGCCGAAGCGCCGTTCGAACTCCGCCTGGTCGCGTTGCGACGCCTCGGTCCCGAATCCCAGACGCAGTGCGTTGTCGTGGTCGTCGGGGCGTTCAGGGGTGGCGAGCACATAGGCGAGCGACCGGCCGACGTAGTTGAAGTACGTCGCCTGGTAACGCCGCACGTCGGCCAGGAACTGCGACGCCGAGAAGCGCCGTCGCAGCGCAACCGGAGCGCCGAGCGCGACGGCGGGAGCGAGGTTGGCCATGATCGCGTTGCCGTGGAACATCGGCATCGACTGGTAGAGCACGTCCTGCTCGCGGATCCCGATACTTTGTGTCGCACCGGTCGCGATCGCGGCGAGCCGGCCCGTGGTGCACACGACCGCCTTCGGCGCCCCGGTCGAGCCGGACGTGAACAGCAGCAACAGTCGATCGGCCGGATCCGGCGCCGGCAGCTCGTGCGGCGCCGCTGACGAGAGCTCGTCGACGTACGCCGGGTCGTCGACGACGAGGACCCGATCGATGCTGATGCCGAGGTCGAGCTCTCCGAGTAGCGGGTGGCGGTCGGTGTCGGTGACGATCAGGCCGCAGTCGGTGTGCCGGATGTCGTCGCGCAGTGCGGCCCCGCGACGCGTCGGATTGATCCCGACCACGGTCATCCTGGCCAGGGCCGCGCCGTAGATCCACGCGACGTACTCCGGCGTGTTCTCGAGCAGGACCCCGACGTGGGGGAGTGTCGGATCACGTCGCTCGAGCATCAGCCGGGCCCGCCGACGCGACTCCTCGATCAGTTGCTGCCAGGTCCACGTCTCGTCGTCGCACCACAGCGCGATGCGGTCGTCGTCTGCCCGCCGCAACAGCAGGTCGGCGAAGGTTGTCCCCGGCACTTGCCGCTACACGCGGTCGAAGGTCTCGGGGTCGGGCCCGACCCGCTGCCCGCGATCCAGCGCGGAGATCGCTGCGACGTCGTCGCCGTCGAGCGTGAAGTCGAAGATGTCGAGGTTCTCCGCCATCCGCTCCGGCCGGATCGACTTGGGGAAGACGATGTCTCCGCGCTCGATGTGCCAGCGCAGTACCACCTGAGCGGCGGTCTTGCCGACCCGAGACGCGATCTCAGTGATGACCGGGTTGTCCAGCACCACTCCTCGCCCGAGTGGTGACCAGGACTCGACCGCGATCTCGTGCTCGGCGCAGAACGCGCGAAGCTCGTCCTGGACGAGATAGGGGTGTACCTCGATCTGGTTGACCGCAGGCACGACGTCGCTCTGCGCGAACAGCCGGCTGAGGTGGTTGGCGTGGAAGTTGGAGACTCCGATCGAACGCGCGCGGCCGTCGCGGTAGAACTCCTCGAGCGTCTTCCAGGTCGAGACGAAGTCGCCGTCGTACCTGGTCGGCAACGGCCAGTGGATGAGGAACAGGTCGATCTGGTCGACCCCGAGCGCCGCGAGCGTCTCGTCGAACGCGCGGCGGGCGTCGTCGGGGAGGTGGAAGCCGTTGTTGAGCTTGCTGGTGATGTAGATGTCGTCGCGATGCAGGCCGCTCTCGGCGATGGCCTGACCGACCTCCTTCTCGTTGCCGTACATCTCCGCGGTGTCGATGTGCCGGTACCCGAGCCGCAACGCCTCGGTGACGGCTTGGACGGTGTCCTCCGGCGGGACCAGGAACACGCCGAACCCGAACTGGGGGATGGCGCGTCCGTTGTTCAGCTGGATGCGGGGTACGTCGCTCATGCGCTCTGTTCTACCCGCCTGGCTCACGACAAGTACGCGGCTACTCAGAGCGCGGGCAGCACCTTGTCGATGTAGAGCCGCAGTGTCTCCCAGCCCCGGTCCACCGGTACGCCACCACACAACGGGTGCAGGACCATGGTGGCGAACTCGCCCTCTTCGTTGCACCAGGCGATCGCCTCGTCCGGGCTCATGATCCGGTAGATGCCCTCAGCCCGAAGCTCGTCGACCGTGGACGCGTGCGAGGAGACCGCCGAGTGGATGTCCGGCGTCTGCCAGCTCTGGTACTGCTTCGCCTCGTGGAGCAGGTGCTCGCCGAGCTCGTCCCACGCGCGATCCGGGTCGTTGGACAGCAGGGTCAGCCGGGTCTCCTCCGGCGGCATGATCACGAACCCGGACGTGTTGTGCTCGACGCACTGCTCCTGGTAGTACGCCTGCAGTTCGGGCAGGTGTGCGGCGGGAAGCAGCGGCAGCCCGAGGCGTGCGGCCCGCCGCGCCGCCGGCTTTCCGCTCCCGCCAACGAACAGGATGGCGCTGGCCGGGCTCTTCGGGGTCGGGGTGACGCGGAGCTTGCGACCGCGGTAGGTGAACTCCTTGCCCGACCAGGCGGCGACGATGGCGTCGAGCGACTCGTCCATGATCTTGCCCCGGGACTTCCAGTCGACCCCGGCGGCCTCGTACTCCTCGGGCCGGTAGCCGAGCCCGGCGACGACGTTGATCCGGCCGCCGCTGGCGAGGTCGAGTACGGCGACCTGCTCGGCGACGCGCAGCGGATCGTTGAGCGGCACGAGCAGCGCCTGGATCATCACGCGGATGTACTTGGTGTGGCCGAGGATCAGGCCGGCCGTCGTCAGCGGTGCCGGGCTCCAGCCGTCGTCGACGCCGTGGTGCTCCTCGAGTGACACCGCCATGAACCCGTTGCGGTCGGCGACCGCGGCCATCTCGATCGCGGCGGAGTACATCTCCGACAGCCGCTCCGGGTCGCACCCGGGCAGCACGAAGTTGAAGCGCATGATCGAGATCGGCATCTGCCTGACAGCCCTTTCCCCTCCGGTCAGCGGCTCAGAGCCTGCCACATCCGGGCGCCGGTTTCTGAAACCTCGTCAGATTTCATTCGGCTGGTGGGATTCCTGGTGTCGGACCCACCCTCGTTCGCGGCGACGCCTTCTGCATCGCAGAGGCGGGGGGCCAGGACGTATTTGCTCTGGTCGTTGACGCTCGGGACTTATGTCGTTGGGGCATGCCCGCACCGGTTTCTGACGCGCTGGCCGAGTTCGGCGCTCGGGTGCGGGTCCGCCGCAACGAGCTCGACCTCAGCCAGGAGGCGCTGGCCGACCGGGCCGGCCTGCACTGGACGTTCGTCGGGCAGGTCGAACGCGGTCGGCGCAACCTCTCGCTGCACAACCTGCTCAAGCTCGCAGCCGCGCTGCAGATCGATCCGGGAAAGCTCGTCGAGGGGCTCAAGCCCCCCGACTAGCCTGCGAACTTGCACAAACCGACCGTTTTGGGCCTCAAAACGGTGGTTTTGCGCAAGTTTGGGGTCAGTCGGCGAGGTTGATGCCGACCTCGCTCGCCAGTGAGGGTGCCAGGGTTGCCAGGTCGTCCAGGTCGATGACCGCGCCTTTGAGATCGGTGGCGCCGGTGAGGCCGCTCAGGTCGCAGCCGGTGATCCGCAGGCACTTCACGGTCGCGGCGTGGAAGCGCGCGGTCCGCAGCCGGCAACCTTCGAAGGTCACGTGGTCGAAGGTCGCCTGGTAGAAGTCCGCACCGGTCAGGTCGCAGTTTCGAAACACGACGTTGCGGAGACCGCTGAACCGCATCGAGAGCTCCTCGGTGACGCAGTCCTCGAGCAGCCCGTCGTCGTACTGGCCTTTGGACAGCGCGACACCGCGCAGGCGGGTGCCGCGCATCGCAACTCTGCGCATCCCGAAGCCGCTTGCGGCGATGGCCGACAGGTCGCACTCGTCGAACCGGAGATCGGCCAGCTGTGGTCGGTCGAGGTCGAGGTCGAGTACCCGTACGCCGGACAGCCATTGGTTCGTGGCGTCGCCGTCGTCGAGGACCAGCTCGTCGGTGGATGGTGCTTCGGCGGAGAGGTTGGGAGGCGTAGCGCCGTGGGGCTTGCGGCATCCGGGCACGGCCCGACTCTAGGTTGGGTGTCGTGGCGAGCGAGGACGTGCGGGCCAGGTCGTTCGGCTCGATCGCGCAGGAATACGACCGGCTGCGTCCGACGCCGCCGCCCGAAGCCCTCGATTGGCTCGTGCCCGATGGATGCGAGATTGCGCTCGATGTGGCGGCAGGCACCGGTCTGTTCACGCGCGCTCTCGCGCAGTGGGTTGACACGGTCATTGCCGTCGAACCCGATCCGCAGATGCGTACCGTGCTCGCTGGTCGCTCACCCGGGGTCGACGTACGTGACGGCACAGGGGAGTCGATCCCAGTTTCGGACTCGACCGCCGACGCGGTGTTCGTGGCGTCGGCATGGCACTGGCTCGACGAGTCGCGCGCGATCCCGGAGATCGCTCGCGTCCTGCGCGACGGCGGCCGGCTCGGCGTGCTGTGGTCGTCCCGCGACCGTGAGCTCGAGTGGGTACGGGAGCTTGACCTTGCGCCGGACGAGGAGCGGCCGGTGGATGCGGTCGAGGATCAGCACCGGACGCGACGCGATGTGTCGGACGACGGCGGCGGGTGGTTCACGAACGTGGCGCGCCGGTCGTTCCCGTTCACCCGGCGCATGACGCAGGCAGACGTGGTCGACATGGTCGCGACCTACAGCCGGGTGATCACGGCTCCGCCCGACAAGCGAGCCGTTGTCCTGCAACGGGCCCGCGAGCTGTTGGCCGAGCAGTACGGCGACGCCGAGGAGATCGACTTCCCGATGCGCACCTGGTGCTGGCGCGGTGACCGCATCCCACGCAATTCCTCGCGATAGCACACAAACGTGGCGTGGGTTGCCTGCTGAGAAGGTCGGGCCGCCTCAGACGTTGACTCGCGGAACGTTTGTGTGCCGGAGCTGAGGTTTTAGCTGTTGGGCGTTCTGGCGGCGGCGATTCGGGCTTTGACGATCTGCTCGTGCTTGTCGAGCCGCTCGGGGTTCGGGCGGACGAACGTCCCGGTCGCTGACGCGGTGACCTCGCCATCGGCGATGATCTCGCCGGTGGTCTCCACCCGGCGACCGGCGACCGCGGTCGTCCTCGCCCGCAACGTGAGCGGTACGCCGACCGGCGTCGGCCGGCGGTAACGGATCTTCAGCTCGCCGGTCATCGCCGGGTTGCCCGACGCGATGTTCGCGATGCCCAGGAGCTGGTCGAGCAGGGAGGCGACCCAACCGCCGTGCACGCCTCCCGGTGGGCCCTCGTGGATCGGGCGCATCGTCAGCTCGGCGCTGACCTCGTCGTCCTCGCCGACCGTGACGAGCATCGGCGGTGCCAGCGGGTTGGCCGGACCGGCGACCGGGTTGTGGTCGCGGTCGCCCTGCACCATCTTCTCGCGGCTGGGCCAGCGGGTGCCGTGCGCAAGCCGCACGCAGCCGGGTCCTTCCAGCTGCTCGGAGATGACGTCGAGCCGCGCGGCGACCTCGAGCATCTCCTCGTCGTCGGCGTCGCTGACGACGGAGGCGTCCATCAATCGGCGTACCGCGTCGGCGAGCCGCGCCTCGGCGGTGTCCTGTCGCGGCGCCCGGTAGCCCTTCGGCAGGAAGCCCTCCACGGGCACGTCAGGTGCCCGTGAAGTTCGGGGAACGCTTCTCCTTGAAGGCGAGCGTGCCTTCCTTTGCGTCGTTGGTGCCGAAGATCGCCACCCCGATCTCCAGCTCCTTGGCCAGCCCCTCCGCTTCGGGCAGGCCCTCGCTCTCCTGTACGGCGCGCTTGACGGCCTGCACCGACAGCGGGGCGTTGGCGGCGATCTTCTCGGCGATCTCCATAGCGTGCTTGAGGGCCTCGCCGTCCGGTACGACGCGCCCGATCAGCCCGATCCGCTCGGCCTCGGCGGCGGAGACCCGCTCGCCGATCAGCAGCATCTCCATCGCCTTGGTGAAGCCGATCTGGCGGCGCAGCCGGACCGTCGAACCGCCCAGCGGGAACAGCCCGCGGGTGACCTCCGTGATCCCGAAGACAGCGCTCTCACCTGCGACCCGGATGTCGGTGGCCTGCAGGATCTCCGTCCCGCCGGCGAGCGCGAATCCCTCGACGGCGGCGATCAGTGGCTTGGTCAACCGGTGGCTGCGCAGCAGCGCCTACCAGTGGATGCCGGAGTCCTCTTTCATCCGCTTCGCGGCCTCGGAGGTCGTGCCGGAGGAGTTCATCGCCTTGAGGTCGGCCCCGGAGCAGAACGTCCCGCCGGCTCCGGTGAGCACGGCGACCCGGATCTCGGGGTCGCTGTCGATCCGGTCCCACGCGTCGGCGAGGCCGACCAGCATCTCCGGCGAGAGTGCGTTGCGTGCCTCCGGCCGGTTCATCGTCAGGACGAGGACATGGCCAACCTGCTCGACTTCGAGATGTGCCATCGGTTTCGGTGGTTCCCTAGATTCGCTCGATGATGGTTCCGGTCGCGAGCGCGCCACCGCAGCACATCGAGATGAGGGCCGTCGACCCGCCGGTGCGCTCGAGCTCGTGCAGCGCGGTCGTGATCAGGCGGCTGCCGGTCGAGCCGACCGGATGACCGAGCGCGATCGCGCCGCCGTTGACGTTGACCTTGTCGTGGTCGACCTTGTGGTGCTTCGCCCAGTTGACGACCACCGAGGCGAACGCCTCGTTGACCTCGAACAGGTCGATGTCCTTGATCGACATCCCCGAGCGGTCGAGCACTCGCTGGGTCGCCGCGATCGGCCCGTTGAGGTGGTAGTAGGGCTTGTCGCCGACCAGCGCCTGCGACACGATCCGCGCGCGCGGCGTGACGCCGAGCTCCTTCGCCTTCTGCGCCGACATCAGCATCACCGCGGCGGCGCCGTCGGAGATCTGCGACGACGTACCGGCCGTGTGCAGGCCGCCTTCGCGCACCGGCTTCAGCGTCGCGAGCTTCTCCAGCGTCGTCTCGCGCAGGCCCTGGTCGCGGTCGACCAGCTTGGTCTCGCCGGTCGGCTTGCCGTCCTCGCCGAGCACCGGCGCCTCGATCGGCGCGATCTGGCTCTTGAACCGCTCCTCGGCCCACGCCCGCGCGGCCTTCTGCTGCGACAGGACGCCGAACGCGTCGAGGTCCTCGCGGCTGATCCCGTGGTCCTCGGCGATCCGGTCGGCGGCCGTGAACTGGTCGGGAAGGTCGAGGTCCCAGTCGTCGGGGCGGGGTACGCCGGGTCCGCTCATCACGTTGGCGCCGAGGCCGACGCGCGACATCATCTCGACGCCGCAGGCGATGCCGATGTCGATCGCGTCGGCGGCGATCAGGCCGGCGATGAAGTGGTTGGCCTGCTGGGCCGAGCCGCACTGGCAGTCGACCGTGGTGACGCCGGCGGTCTCGGGCAGCCCCTCGGCGAACCAGGCGTAGCGGGTGATGTTGCTGCCCTGCTCGCCGGCCTGGGTGACGCAGCCGCCGACCACCTGCTCCACGAGCGCGGCGTCGATCCCGGTCCGCGCGATGACCTCGCGCTGGACGTGGCCCAGCGTGGCCGTGGGGTGGAGCCCGGCGAGCCAGCCGCCGCGCTTGCCGATCGGAGTCCGGACGGCCTCGACGATCACCGCTTCGCTCATGAAAAGTCCTTCGGGGCAGGTGCGGAGTCCCCGGGATTCGAGGCTCCGGAACGAGTAAAACACGTTCTAGTTTTTTCGGCCACACCTGTTGACGCCCCGTCAGATCCGAGCAGAATGAGAACACGTTCTCGTTTCCTGGAAGGCTCTTCCGTTGACCGATTCGCTCGCTGACATCGACCTCTGGGACATGGACCAGTACACGGAGGCCATCCCGTACGAGCAGTTCCGGAGGCTGCGAGCGGAGGCTCCGGTCTTCCACCACCACGATCCGCAGCAGCCCAACGGCTTCTGGGCGATCACCCGCCACGAGGACGTCGTGTTCGTCTCCCGCAATCCCGAGCTGTTCTCCTCCCACGAGCGGACCGCCCTGATCACCGAGATGATCGAGGAGCAGATCGCTCAGCAGCAGATGTTCATGCTCAACCAGGACCCGCCGGACCACACGCGGACCCGCAGCCTGGTCAACCGCGGCTTCACTCCGCGGATGATCGCCAAGCTCGAGGAGCGGATCCAGGACACCTGCGACGAGATCGTCGACCAGGCTGTGGCGAAGGGCGAGGGCGACTTCGTCACGCTGTGCGCGGCGGAGCTGCCGCTGATCGTGATCTCCGAGCTGATGGGCGTCCCGCTGGAGGACCGGCACAAGGTCTTCGACTGGTCCAACCGCATGGTCGGCGGCGACGACCCCGAGTACGGCGTCACCGAGGAGCAGCGCCTCGACGCCGCGACCGAGATGTGGGCCTATGCCAACCAGCTCGCGGAGCAGAAGCGCAAGGACCTCAAGGACGACATCGTCTCGAAGCTGATCAGCCCGGACGAGGAAGGTAACGTCCTGTCCGAGCTGGAGCTCGACCTCTTCTTCATGCTGCTTGGCGTCGCCGGCAACGAGACGACGCGCAACGCGATCTCCGGCGGCA
>CAZEAM010000086.1:0-9696 GCA_964510285.1 uncultured Frankiaceae bacterium
GATTCCGAGCAGGCCGCCCTCGAACTCGAGCAGCTCGTTCGTCATGGCGGAGTACAGGCCCTCGACCCGCGCGATGCCGTCACCGGTGTCGGTGACCACGCCGACCTCATCCCGCGACGCCTGGGGGTCAAAGGAGGCGACGATGCCCTCGAGGGCGTCGCGGATCTCCTCCGGGCGGATGCTGAGCTCGGTCACTACGTCTCCTGTCCTGTTCTTTCTACGCCCGTACCGGGCGGGTGCCCGACCGGCCGGTCAGCTTGCGACGAGCCTCGGAGAGCTGCCGCGCGACGCTCGCGTCGATCAGCTCGTCACCGATGCGGACGGTCAGCCCGCCGATGAGCTCGGGATTGACGACGACCTGCAGCTGAAGCTCCCGGCCGTAGCTGCGGCTGAGCGCCGCGGCGAGAGCACGCTGCTCGTCGTCGGTGAGGGCGACCGCGCTCGTGACGTGGGCGACCAGCCGGTCGCGCCGCTGCGCCGCCAGTTCCGAGAGGTCCCGCAGCGCGCCCTCGATCGTGCGGCCGCGCGGCTCCAGCACGATCCGCTGGATCAAGGTGAACGTCACGGCGTTGACCTTGCCGTCGAGCAGGCGGTGCAGCAGCTGCTGCTTGCCTTCGGCGGGCAGGTTGCGGTCGGTCAGCGCGGCTCGCAGCGCCGGCTCGGCGCTGACGATCCGCTCGAACCGGAACAGCTCGTCCTCGACGGCGTCGAGGTCGCCCGCGGTCTGCGCGGTGACCAGGGCGGCGTCGACCGCGATCTCCTCGAGCGCATCGACGAGATCTCGAGACTGCGACCAGCGCGACCGGACCGCGGTACGGACGATGTCGAGAGTCGCGGCATCGACCCGGCCGCTGAGCAGCTGGTCGACCACCCGGGCCTTGCTCTCCCCGCCCGTGGCGGGATCGGACAGGGCACGCCGCAGCGAGCCGCGGCCGCCGAACAGCGACACGACGGCGAACAGCTCGTCGGACAGCCGGGACAACTCGCCGTCGGCCGGAAGCTGCTCACGCAGCACGGCGAGGGAGTTGCGGCTCGCACCCTGCATCTCGGTATGACCTGCCTTAGTTCTGGGCTGCCGACTCGGCACCCACGCCGGCGATGAAGTCCTCGACCAGCTTGCGCTGCCGGGCGTCCTCCCGCAGAGAGTCGTGCACCACGCGCTCGGCGAGCGTGGTGGCGAGGTCGCCGATCTCGGCCCGCAGCGCGAGGATCGTCTGCTGGCGCTCGGTGGCGATCCGCTCCTCGGCGTTCGCCAACATCTCCTCCACCCGGTTCTGCGCCTCGGAGCGCGCCTCCTCGACGATCTGTGCCCGCTCGGCCTGGGCCTGTTCACGCAGCCGGGTGGCCTCACGCTTGGTCTCGGCGAGCGCCTCGGCGTAGTCCCGCTCCGCCTTCTCCAGCCGGGCCTTGGTCGCCTCGGCCTCCTCGAACTGCTGCTTGATCGACTCGGCGCGGGCATCGATCGCCTTGGTGATCGGCGGGATGATCCACTTGCCCAGCACGTAGAGGACCACGAGGAAGCAGAGCAGCTCGAAGAAGAACGTCCCGTTCGGGATGAGGAAGTTGTTGGTCTTCGCCTCTTCGGCGAGAACAACCGCAGCGGTTGGCACAGCCAAGCTCACTTACCGAGCACGAAGACGAACAGCGCGGCGAAGGCGAGGTTGATGAAGTACGCCGCCTCGACCAGGCCGACGGTCAGGAAGAACTGACCGGTCAGCTGGCCCTGCGCCTCGGGCTGACGCGCGATACCGCTGATCAGGGCGTTACCGGCGATACCGTCACCGATGCCGGCGCCGATCGCGCCGCCGCCAAGAGCGAGGCCGCCGCCGATCAGACCGCCAGCGGTCTTGATCGCGCTCTCATAGTTGGTTGGGTCGGCCACTGTGATTTCTCTCCTTGGGTGGGACGCCTCGTCGCCGAGCGCGTCAGTGCTCCTCGGCCAGTGCGAAGCCGAAGTAGAGGATGGTGAGGAACGAGAAGATGAAGGCCTGGATCGACAAGATGAGGCCCGCGTCGAAGATCCGCCAGACGACGTCCGCCGGACCGAACAGCCAGAACCACTGCCAGGGCAGCAGCGCGATGACCGCGAGCATGATCCCGCCGGCGAGCACGTTGCCGAAGAGCCGGAGCGCGAGCGCGAGCGGGTTGGCGATCTGGTCGATGACGATGGCGATGAACGCACCGACACCAGCCGGCTTGGCGGTCAGCATCGAGGTCACGTAACGAACCCGCTTGCGCTTGAACCCTACGTACGTGTAGCCGATCAGCACCACGACCATGAGCGCGAACGTGAGGTTCGTGTCAGCGGTCGGTGGCCCGAGGCGCTCCGGGTGGTGTCCCGACGGGATCCATTCGAACCAGTTGCAGAACAGGATGAAGAAGAACAGGGCGAAGCCGAGCGGTACCAGCCACGGCGGGACGTTGTGCCCGACCGCGTCCTCGACGTAGGTCCGAACCTGGTTGAGGACCGTCTCGACCGCGATCTGCGCCCGGCCGGGAACCCCGCTCGTCGCCTTGCGGGCCACCCACCAGAGGAAGACGAGGGTCACGACGGCCGCGATCACCGTCGTGTACATCGTGTCGACGTTGAACGTCATACCGAGGAACTTGAACTGCGGGTGCTCCCCGACCTCGATGCTCGCTGCCAGCACGCGGCCGGCGACCGGGTGAATCATTGCGCCACGACTCGGCGAAGCGGGCCGATGAGCAGCGCCATCAGCACCAGCTGGAAGGCAACGAGTCCGACGAAGATCCCCCAGCCGTTGCTGCGGTAGAGCGCGGCGACCAGGAAGGCGAACAGCGAGATCAGCCCGAGCCGGGCCAGCGAGGTCTTCATGACCGTCGTCCGTGGGTTGGGCAGGCTCGGGTTGAGGGCCTGGGTGTCGTTCCAGAGCTTGCGGGCGTTGTAGCCGCCCATGCCGAGACCGAAGCACACGAACGGGCCGATCGCGGGACGGCCGACCGCCAGCCCCGCGGCAACAGCGGCGGCACCGAACGCCGCCGCAAGAATCAGCGCATTTCGGTACCCGCGCGCGACGGCGCTCCATTGAGCGTCGAGGGCCACCGTCTTCCTCTCACTGTTCGTCGGATCGGACTTGGTCGTCAGGTCTGGCGGATTCAGTTGTGGTGGTTGAGGAGGAGCTGGAACGGGTAAACGGCCGAATCACCTGGTACGCGCCGGCCGCGCCACCCAAGATACCAACCGCCAGACCGGCCAGTGCGAGGAGGGGTGAGGTCCCGGCGGCACTGTCACCGAGCACGCCGAGGAAGACGCCGATGCCGACGCAGACGCCGAATGTCACGCCGATCCCGAGCAGGGTGGTGAGGTTGATCGTCGGGGGTCTGTCAGCCACTGGGGATCCGGCCGCGGGGCGGGCTAGACCCGCGGCCCGCGGTGCGCGATCCGCAACCGCGGCAGGTTGGTCGCGACCAGCAGAGTGGCCACGCCGGCGAGCACGACGGTCGTGACGACGAGCGGGCGGCCGTGCGAGAGCCCGAGCGCCACCGTTCCGCCCGCGATCAGACCCGACCAGGTGTACATGATCAAGACGGCGCGCGCGTGCGACTGACCGAGGGTCAGCAACCGGTGATGCAGGTGTTGCTTGTCTGGCGCCCACGGCGCCTGCCCGGCGCGGCTGCGCCGGACGACCGCCAGGACGAGGTCTCCGAGCGGGATGGCCAGGAGCGCCACCGGCAGGAGCAGGGGCAACAGTGTCGGAACCAGGCCGTAGTAGCCGATTGCATTGGGGTCGAGCTGTCCCGTCAGGCTCACCGTCGCCGCGGAGAACACCAGCCCCAGGAGCATCGAGCCGGAGTCACCCATGAAGATCCGCGCCGGGTTGAAGTTGTGCGGCAGGAAGCCGATGCAGGCGCCGGCCAGCACGGCGGCGAGCAAGGTCGGGGCGGTCGCCCGGTCGAAGTGGTGGACGACCGACAGCTCGTAGGAGTAGGCGAAGAACGACAAGGACGAGATCGCCACCACGCCGGCGGCCAGCCCGTCGAGACCGTCGATGAAGTTGATCGCGTTGATCGTCACGACCACGAAGAGCACGGTGATCGGTACGCCGAGGTCGGAGTCGAGGGAGAGCGCTCCACCGCCGGGTAGCGGCACGTAGAGCAGCTGTACGCCCTGCAGCACCATCACGCCGGCCGCGACGATCTGCCCGGCCAGCTTGGTCAGCGCATCGAGCCCCCACCGGTCATCCGCCGCGCCGAGCAGGACGAGGACCCCGCCGCCGTACAAGACGCCTTGCGCGTCGCTGGAATCGAAGACGCGTTGCAGCGTCGGCAGGCGGCTGGCGACCAGCAAGCCGGCGCAGATCCCGACGAACATCGCCACCCCGCCCATCCGCGGCGTCGGGATCGTGTGGACGTCCCGGTCGCGCACCTCCGCGAGGACGTGCCAGCGGACCGCGAGCTTGAGCACGAACGGGGTGAGCAGGTACGTGACCGCAGCGACCAGCACCCCGGTGAGCACGTACTCACGCACGGTGGGCCACGACCTTCCGCCTCGACTGCTCGATCACTGTACGACGCAGGTCGCGGCGCAGCCCGAACGCCGCGGGTCGGGCGTTTCGGGCGGTGCGCCCGCTATCCGGCCAGCAACGACAGCGGCACCTCGAGCGCCTCGTCGATCAGTGCCGCTGCCTTCTCGTACGCCGGCATCGGCCGGCCGAACGGGTCGGGGATGTCGTCGTCGGACGGGTCCTTGAGCGCCACGAGCCCACGCTGGCCGAACGCCGCCTTCGTCAACGCGTGGAAGCGGGTGACGAGGTCCGCCTCGGCCCCCGGCAGGTCACCGCGCGAGACGCCGGAGAGCAGGCGCGCGTACTCGCGCAACGTCACGGTGCGCGACGACGCGCGAGGAACCATCGTGATCACCGCCGCCCGGTGTTCGCGGGTGAGGCCGAGCACCAGGTCGGCCGCCTCAATCCGGCCGGGATCGAGGGCGCAGGCCGCGAACCTCGCCGGGTCGCCGCCGTAGCGGACCAGCGTCTCGGCCGCCTCCGGCATGATCGGCTCCCCCACCAGCGCATAGGTTCCGGCGCTCGAGACCTCGATCTGCGCCGCCTGCGGGCCGAACCGCTGGTCCAGGCGCGCGCGAAGCAGCCGCTCGGCGAACGGCGAGCGGCAGATGTTGCCGGTGCACACCATCAGCACCCGGTAGCCCGCCATCTAGGTCCGCTCCGTTTCCAGGTCTGGCACGACCTCGCGCAGGGCGTCGCCGTCGATCGCTCCGGCGCGCAGGACCCGCGGCCGCTCGCCGGTCACGTCGATGATCGTCGAGGCCACCGAGCCGCCGCTCGCCCCACCGTCCAGGTACACCGACACCGCGGCGCCGAGCTGCAGACGGGCATCCATCGCCGTCGTCGCCGGATCGTGACCGGTCCGGTTCGCACTCGACACGGCGAGCGGTCCGGTCCGGTTGATCAGGTCCCGGGCGAGGTCCTCGGCGGGCATCCGGACCGCAACCGTGCCTTTGCTGTCACCGAGGTCCCAGACGAGGTGGGCGGTGTGGCGGACGACGAGGGTGAGCGCACCGGGCCAGAACCGTTCGGCCAACGCTGCGGCCGGCTCGGGCATGGCATCGACCAGTGCGTCGAGCATGGCCGGTGACGACACGAGGACCGGCACCGGCATCGTCCGGTCCCGGCCTTTCGCGGCAAGCAGGGCGTCGACCGCGGCCGGAAGGAACGCGTCGGCACCGACGCCGTACACGGTGTCCGTCGGGAGCACGACGAGCTCGCCGCTGCGCACCGCAGCCGCGGCTTCCTCGAGTCCGACCTCGCGTTCCGCCGCCTTGCTGCAGTCGAAGACTCTGCTCATCCCAATCCCATGTTCGTGCCGGCCAATCCCATGTTCATGCCGGCCACGTCGCGGTCGTGAACCGCGGGCGACCGGTGAGATCGAGATGGTCTCGCACGTCGATGAATCCGGCGGCTTGCAACAGCGCCGGGCAGCTCTCGCCTTGCCGGTCGGAGTGCTCGACGACGAGCGTCCCGCCCGGCCGCAGCAGCACCGTCGCACGGTCGACCACCCGTCGGATCACGTCAAGCCCGTCCGCGCCGGCCCACAGCGCCTCGGCCGGATCGTGGTCGCGCACTTCGGGGTCGACGAGGTCGCGCTCGTGGAGGGCGACGTACGGCGGGTTGGACGCGACCACGTCGACGGCGCCATCGGCACCGGTCGGGGCATCGGCGAGGTCGGCGTGGTGAACCCGGACCTCGGAGGGCGGGCGGCCGTCGGGCTGCGCCCAGCGGGCACCGGCAACGTTTCGCCGCAACCACAGCACGGCGGACTCGGACATCTCCACGAGGTCGACGAACGAGCCAGGGTGCTCGTAGGCGACGGACAACCCGAGAGCGCCGCTGCCGGCACACAGGTCGACCACCCGCGGCCGGGCGATGCCGGCGACCGCGGCGAGCACCGCCTCGACGACCACCTCGGTCTCCGGCCTCGGTACGAACACCCCCGGACCGACCAGCAGGTCGAGGTGGCGGAAGCCGATCGATCCGATCAGATGCTGCAACGGCACCCGGTCCTCCCGCGCGGCGACGAGCGGCTCGGCGTCGACCCCTGCGCACTCCGCATGGCGCAGCAACGCCCGCGCGTCATGGTCCGGGCTGGGGACGCCGGCCGCGGCCAGCCGGGCACGCGCCTCGCGCAACGTGACCACGCCGGATCAGTCCTGCCCGCCCAACGCAGCCGCGGTGTCGGCGTCCGCAAGGGCCTGGATGACGGCCTCGAGGTCCCCGTCGAGGACCTGGTCGAGGTTGTACGCCTTGAACCCGACGCGGTGGTCGCTGATCCGGTTCTCCGGGAAGTTGTAGGTCCGGATCCGCTCGCTGCGGTCGACCGTGCGCACCTGGCTGCGGCGGGCAGCTGACGCTTCGGCGTCCGCTGCCTCTTGTGCCGCCTGCAGCATGCGCGCCCGAAGGATGCGCATCGCGCTTTCCTTGTTCTGCAGCTGCGACTTCTCGTTCTGGCAGGAGACGACGATGCCCGTGGGCAGGTGGGTGATCCGCACCGCGGAGTCGGTCGTGTTGACGCTCTGGCCACCGGGGCCTGACGAGCGGTAGACGTCGATGCGCAGATCGTTCGGGTCGATCTCGACTTCGACCTCTTCGGCTTCCGGCATGACGAGCACGCCGGCCGCGCTGGTGTGGATCCGACCCTGCGACTCAGTCGCCGGTACGCGCTGCACGCGATGGACGCCGCCTTCGTACTTCAACCGGCTCCACGGCATCGGCTCGTGCCGGCCGCGGACCGCGACCGTCGCCTCCTTGTAACCGCCCAGGTCGCTCTCGGTGGCGTCCAGGATCTCGGTCTTCCATCCGTGCCGTTCGGCGAACCGCAGGTACATGCGCAGCAGGTCGCCGGCGAACAGTGCCGACTCGTCGCCACCTTCCCCCGCCTTCACCTCGAGGATGACGTCCTTGTCGTCGTTGGGGTCGCGCGGGATGAGCAGGACGCGCAGCTCGTCGGTGAAGCGAGCCACCGCCGACTCGAGGTCGGGTATCTCCGCCCGGAACGACGGGTCCTCGTCGGCGAGCTCTCGTGCCGCCTGGAGGTCCTCGCTGGCCCGCTGCCACTCGGCGTACTTCGCGACGATCGGTCCGAGCTCGGCGTACCGCCGGCCGACCGAACGCGCCTTGTTCTGGTCGCCGTGGATGTCCGGGTCGGCGAGCTGCTTCTCGAGTTCCGCGTGCTCGGCAACAAGGTCTTCAACTTGCTCGAACACGCTCTTGCTCCCTCGGCTGCACGCTCGCGGCGTTCTCCCTCGCTTGCGTGCCTGCGCACGCGGCGCTCGGTGCGGCCTTGCGAGCGCACAGCGGAGGGAGCAATAGAACCTCCGGGCGTGCTACTTCTTGCTGTAGCGCTGCTCGAACCTGGCGACCCGGCCACCGGTGTCGAGGATCTTCTGCTTGCCCGTGTAGAAGGGGTGGCAGGCCGAGCACACGTCGGCATGGATCACGCCGTTCTTCGCCGTGCTGCGCGTGGTGAAGGTGTTGCCGCACGTGCAGGACACGGTGGTCTCGACGTACTCGGGGTGGATGTCGGGCTTCACGTCGTTGCTCCTCGTCGGGTTGGTCGCCGGGTCCCCGCACGCGGGGTGAACCGGTACCGGTGCTTCCAGTGTGCCTGAACCCGGCGCACGGCTGGGTTGTTCCCGGGCTACGAACCCTCTGCCGGGCTGGTCTTCTGCACCTGCAGCAGGAACTCGTAGTTGCTCTGGGTCTCCTTGAGCTTGGACAGCAGCAGCTCCATGGCCTGCTGGGAGTCGAGCGCGTGCAGCACCCGGCGAAGCTTCCAGATGATCTGAAGCTCCTCAGGCGAGAGGAGGATCTCCTCCTTGCGCGTCCCGGACGGGTCGATGTCGACGGCCGGGAAGATCCGCTTGTCCGCGAGCTTGCGGTCGAGCTTGAGCTCCATGTTCCCGGTGCCCTTGAACTCCTCGAAGATGACCGTGTCCATGGTCGAACCGGTCTCGACCAGGGCAGTCGCGAGGATCGTCAGCGAGCCACCGTTCTCAATGTTGCGGGCGGCGCCCAGGAACCGCTTGGGCGGGTACAGCGCAGTCGAGTCGACGCCGCCGGAGAGGATCCGGCCGCGCGCCGGGGCGGCGAGGTTGTAGGCACGACCGAGGCGGGTGCTGGAGTCGAGCAGGATCACCACGTCATGCCCGAGCTCGACGAGCCGCTTCGCCCGCTCGATCGACAGCTCGGCGACGCTGGTGTGGTCGGTCGGGGGCCGGTCGAAGGTCGAGGCGATGACCTCGCCCTTGACCGAACGCTGCATGTCGGTGACCTCTTCAGGTCGCTCGTCGACGAGGACGACCATCAGGTGGCATTCGGGGTTGTTCGTCGTAATCGCGTTGGCGATCGCCTGAAGCACCATCGTCTTGCCGGCCTTCGGCGGAGAAACGATGAGCCCGCGCTGACCCTTGCCCAGCGGCGCGACCAGGTCGATGACGCGCGTCGTGTAGACAGTGGGCTCGGTCTCCAGCCGCAGCCGCTCCTGCGGGTACAGCGGGATGAGCTTGGCGAAGTCCGGACGCTTCTTGGCCTCTTCCGGGTCCAGGCCGTTGACGGTGTCGAGTCGGACCAGGGCGTTGAACTTCTCGCGGCGCTCGCCCTCGCGGGGCTGGCGGATCATGCCGGTGACCGCGTCGCCCTTGCGCAGTCCGTGCCGACGTACCTGCGACAACGAGACATAGACGTCGTCGGGACTCGACAGGTAGCCGCTGGTGCGGACGAACGCGTAGTTGTCCAGGATGTCCACGATTCCGCCGACCGGGACGAGTACGTCGTCCTCGGTGATCACGGGATCGGCGTCGTTGCCGAACCGGTCGCGGCCACCGCGGCCCCGGTTGCGCTCCCGGAACCGACCCCGCCGGGAGCGGCTCGACCCGAAGTCGTCGTCGCGCTCCGAGCGCTGGTCGGTGCCGCCGTCGCGACCCTGGTTGCCGTCACGACCCTGGTTGCCGTCGCGACCCTGGTTGCCGTCGCGACCCTGGGTGCCGTTCGAGTTGGGCTGGCGGTTTCCCCCACCCTGCCGGTTGTCCGAACGATTCTGCCGGTTGTCGCGGGAGTCCTCGCCGGTGTCGTCGCGCTCTGCGCGCTCGTCAACACCGCGCTCTGCGCGCGAGGCGTTGTCGCGCCCGTCGCCGTCACGCTGCGGCTGCGTCGGCGCGCC
>CAZEAM010000087.1:0-7397 GCA_964510285.1 uncultured Frankiaceae bacterium
CAGCCGCAGCTTCGTCGTGCGCGTGCCGCGTGCGCTGCTGAAGGTGAGCGGGCGCTGGCGGATCCGGCTCGGCGCCGGGCTGGCGTCGGCGGGCGGTCGGGAGCTCTCCCCGGCGGTCTACTCGAGCGGGCTCAACGCGGCGCAGGCTGCCCGCCTGCCACGGCTGTACAACGTCACGTTCCGGACCGTGCATCAGGAGCCGCCGGTGTACCGGGCCGGGACCTCCGACGCCCAGGTGGCCGCGCTGGAGGCGTTGTGGCAGAACACGCCGGTCAACGCCGCGCTCGGCCTCGACGGGATCTCCCGCGCGGTGACCGGCAACTTCTGGATGGAAGACCACCAGGCCGACGCGCTCGCGCACAACAACGTGTCCGCGTTCTCGCGGGTCGTCGACTGGGCAAGGCTGGCCCGGCACGTGGTTACTCGCGAGCCGCGCCCCAGGGGCTACAGCAACCGCTGGTACATCTCACGGCTCGACCTCGGGCAGGGCGTGATCCCGAACCCCGCTCTCGTGTCGCCGGGCGATCTGCGACCCAACTACCTCGGCCGGGTGCAGCCGTACGCCGTGTACGTGCCGCGGCACGTCTCGCTGCACCAACGGCTGCCGCTGACCTGGATCGAGCACTCGCTCGACGTCAACTTCAACCAGTACGGCGCGCTGAACCCGCACCTGATCCAGCAGGAGTGCCAGCAGCGCCAGTCGATCTGCGCGACCACCGAGGGGTTCGCTCCCGACGGTTGGTACTTCGACGAGGCGGAGCAGGACTTCTGGTCGGTGTGGCACGCCCTGGCCACGTCGTACCGGCTCGACCCGCGCCGCACCGTCATGTCCGGCTACTCGATGGGCGGTTGGGCGTCGTACAAGCTGCCGCTCGAGCACCCGGACCTGTTCAGCCAGGCGATGCCGCTGGAGGGACCGCCGAACTGCGGCGTCCGGATCGTCGAGCTGAACGGCCGGCAGGTCGGTTTCCCGGCCAGTGCGGGCGGCTCACCCGCACCGACCGCTGCGCACTGCGGCCAGGACGGGTTCACCGCGCCGCTGCTCGGCAACGCCAAGTGGGTTCCGTATGTCGTGACCCAGGGCGGCATCGACGAACTCGTGCCGCTTCCCAGCGACATCCAGGCCACCAACGACATGCGGGCGCTCGGTCTGCGCTACACCTTCTTCCTGCTGCCGGCCAACGACCATCTCGTCTATGCGCTGCAGGACCGGTTCGGCAGCATGGTGCACGCGCTCGGCGGTGCCGTCCCGAAGGTCAAGCGCAACCCGGGCAGCATCGTCTACCGGTGGTATCCCGACCTGGACGTCCCGAAGCTCGGGATCGGCGCGACCACGGCGTACTGGATCACGCACCTCGAGGCGTCGACGCAGGCGGCCGGTGCTCTCGCGTCGGTGCGGGCGCGCTCCTTCGGAATCCCCGAACGGCCCATCACGGTGGTGAAGCACGCGCCGCAGGTCGTGTCGGCGCCGCTGCCGGCGGTCAAGACCCGGCTGACCTGGCGCCGCGGCCCCCGCCCGTCCGCCGCCGACCGGCTGGTGCTGCACACCTCCCGAGTCAGCGCGCTGCGGGTCGATGCGTCGCGGGCGCGGTTGCGGTGCCCTGCCGTGAACGTGACCGCGGATCGACCGCTGCGGGTCACGCTGGTCCGGCTGCCGTCCGCTTCCGGTCCGCGGGATCGTTCCATGACGATGCGCTTCCCGGCCGGGCACCACACCGGCCGGGTGGCGTGCTGACCGCGCCGAGCTGCGGCCTACTTGCTCGGCTTGGGTAGCGAGCAATGGACCTTCGGATTGGCGCCCGCGTAGTTGAGCGGTCCGGCAAAGATCGTGGCCACGATGGTGCCCGCGTGCGCGCACGTGCGGTTGTCGTCGCGGTAGTAGTGCCGCTGCCACCCGGCCAGCGCTCCGATGGCAAGCCAGATCACCACGAGCGTCGGCACGATGCGGAACACGATCAAGGGATGCCCTCGGGCGCGGTGATCAATCCCGTCCCCGGCTGCGTGCCACCATCGACAGGTGACCCGCGACGATCGGCTGTTGGTCGTCGCAACCGTCCTGCTCACGGCGTTCCTCGCCGCCGAGGTGACGGTCGCCGTGCTCGTGCAATCCCTGGCGCTGCTCGCCGACGCCGGCCACATGGTGACCGACGTGGTCGCCCTCGGGGCGGCGGTGGTCGCGGCGCGGCTGTCACGACGCCCGGCGTTCGGTCATTGGACCTTCGGGCTGGCGCGCGCCGAGGTGCTGTCAGCCGCGTTCAACGGGGTCACGCTGCTCGTCGTCGCGATCGCCGTCACGGTGGAGGCGGTTCGCCGGCTCGTGTCGCCGTCCGACCCGGATGGGCGCGCGATGATCACGGTCGGCCTGGTCGGACTTGCGGTCAACCTGCTCGCGGCGGCGGTGCTGTCGCGGACCCAACGGCGGTCGATGAACGTCGCGGGCGCGATGGCGCACGTGCTCACCGACGCCTACGGCTTCGCCGCCGCTGTCGTGGCCGGGGTGGTGATCGTCACGACGTCGTGGCAGCGCGCGGACCCGGTCGCGTCGCTGGTCCTGGTGCTCGTGCTGCTCCATGCCGCACGCCGGCTCCTCACCGCCTCCGGCCGCGTGCTGCTCGAGGCCGCTCCGAGTGACGTGGACATGGCGCTCGTCCGCGAGCATCTGCTCGACGCCGAGTACGTGGTCGACGTGCACGACCTGCACGTCTGGACCGTCGGGTCGGGTCTGCCCGCCTTGTCGGTCCACGTGGTGATCGCCGACGACTGCTTCACCGGAGGGCGGGCGCCAGCGCTCCTCGACGAGCTGCAGGCGTGCCTCGCCGGTCACTTCGACGTGGAGCACTCCACCTTCCAGCTCGAGCCGGCCGGCCACAGTGACCACGAGCCCGCGCTGCACTGACACTTGATGAATCCGTCGGAACGCCCGGCTGCCGCGGGATCGGTGCGCCTCGCATCGGCCGTGGTCCTGGTCGCGATCAACCTGCGGCTGGTCATCGGCAGCCTCGGACCGGAGTTGGACCGGGTGCGCAGCGGCCTGGGCCTTTCGGACACGGCGACGTCGGTCCTCACCGCGCTTCCGGTGTTCTGCTTCGGCGTCCTGGCCCTCGTCGGCCCGTGGATGTCGCACCGGTTCGGGTTGCGCCGCGCGATCCTCGTCGTACTCCTGCTGCTGGTCGGCGGATCCGTGCTGCGGATCGGGCCGGATGCGTTCACCCTGTTCGCCGGAACGTTGCTGGCCGCAGCCGGGATCGCGATCGCCAACGTGCTGATGCCGGTCGTCGCGCGCCGGGAGTTCCCCGCCCGCACCGGCCTGATGCTCGGCACCACCACGACCGCGACCATCGGATCGGTCGCCATCGCCGCAGGCCTCACCGTCCCGATCGGCGACGCCCTCGGCGCGGGATGGCGGGGCGGCCTGGGGATCTGGGCCGCGCTCAGTGGCCTGACCCTGCTGGTCTGGTTGCCGTTCGCGATGCAGGAGCACGAGCCCGACGAGGGGCAGGCGCCGAACCTGTCCCGGGCGATGCTGCGCAACCCGCTGGCCTGGATGATCACGCTGTTCTTCGGGCTGCAGTCGCTCAACGTGTACGTCGTCGTCAACTGGTTGCCGTCGATCTACCAGGACCACGGCTACTCGCGGTCCGCGGCCGGCGGCCTGCTCGCGCTGCTGTCGTTCGTGCAGCTTCCGGTCGCGCTCGTGACGCCGTCGATCGCGAGCCGCCTGCGCAGCCAGCGGCTGATCGTCGTCGGCGTCTTCGTGTGCTCGGCGGTCGCGTTCCTGGGAATGTTGCTCGCACCGACCAAGCCGACGATCCTGTGGCTGCTCGTGCTCGCCGTGGCGCAGGGGGCGGCGTTCCCGCTGTGCCTGAGCTTCGTCGTGCTG
This sequence comes from uncultured Frankiaceae bacterium, assembly GCA_964510285.1. Classification (GTDB taxonomy): domain Bacteria; phylum Actinomycetota; class Actinomycetes; order JAFAQI01; family JAFAQI01; genus DASZTV01. The sequence goes on from CAZEAM010000087.1 coordinate 3,881, forward strand.
CGTGCGGCGACTCATGCCCAGACCGCCGAGCTGTCGGCGATGATGCAGTCGATCGGCTACCTCATCGCCGGGATCGGCCCGCTGCTGTTCGGCGCGCTGCACGCCGCCACGGACTCCTGGCGCGGCCCGCTGGTGTTCTTGATCGTCCTGCTCGTGCCCGAGCTGGTAGCCGGGCTGCGCGCCGCGGCACCCGGTCACATCGATCTGGCGGGGGATGCGATCAAGAAAACAGACGCGTAGGCTCCACCGGGTCTCGAACCGGAGGGGTTCCCCAGATGCGACACCCGCGTGGTGTGGCGTCGCCTGCCGTTGCGCTCGTGGCGACGCTTGCGCTGTTGCAGTCCGCCGCGCCCGCAGGCGCCGGCGACAATGGCAACTACGCCTTCTGCCCGCCCGCCCGCACGACCTCCGCCAGCCATCTGCACTGGGCCCATCACCGGTTGGCGCCGGGCGTCACCCTCGCGTCGAGCACGATGCGCGGTGACCGCGGCAAGGTCGAGGTGCGGGTCCTTCGGGTCGATCTCACGCATCGGGGCGTGTCGGTGGCTCCGCTGCACGGCGCGCTCGCATCGGGGCGCATCCTGACCTCGCTCGCCGCCACCCGCAAGCTGGTCGCCGCAACCAACGGGATGTACTTCAACCTCAGCACCGGCTCGCCGAAGGTCCCGTTCGTGAGCCACCGCCGGCCGATGGTGCTGTCCGACCGCCCGGCGCGGGTCGCCGGGATCGGGGTCAACCACCGCGCGCAGGACGGCGACGTGTGGTTGGACGGGACGGTCCGCTCGGGCGACGCGGTGGCGCGGCTGTCCGCGGTCAACCTGCCGTTCCCCCCACGTGGCCTGTCGGTCTACACCGGCGCGTGGGGACGCCGCCACGTCCCGCTCAAGCCCGGCGTACGCAGCCGTGAGGTGCGTCACGGCCGGGTCGTCTCCGGGACCGGGCGACACCCGGTCGCCCCGCGCGGCGGCCGGCTGCTGGTCGCGCACGGCCGGCCGGCGGTGCACTGGCTGCGCTCGCTGCGTCACCACGCGCGGGTCTCGATCAGGCTGCGGGTGGCGACCGACGCGCCGGTGCGCTTCGAGCAGGCCTACGGCGTCGGCACGCACACGGTGTCGCGGGCCGACCAGATCAACACCGGGCTGTACTGCAGCCGGCACGAGTACTACGCGGCCCGCACCGGCATCGCGTGGACCCGCAGCCGGTCCACGCTGATGCTCGTCACCGCGGTCAGTCCGCGCGGGCCGGATCATCACGGGCTCGACGAGAACCAGATGTCGGCGCTGCTGGTCCACCTGCGGGCGGCCGGCGGGTACGCGTTGGACGGCGGCTACTCGACCGGGATGGTCGTGCGGCTGCCGCATCACCACCGCCACCGGCTGACCCAGGTGGCGGGCCATCACCACCGGCAGCGCCGGATCCCGGTCGGCGTGGGGGTGTTCTACCGCCGCTGATCGGCGGCCGCGGACTGCACCACCGAGGTGCACGGCAACGACGGGTCGCAGCTCACCGAGTCGACGCCGGTGCGCTGCACCATCCGGGCCACCAGCGCGTTGCGCTGCACGATCGTCGCTGTCGGAGCGAGTACCACGCGGTACGACGCCGGGGTCTGCGAGCGCGCCACGTCCGCCCAGCAGCTGTACAGCCGCTGGAACTCGGCGTACGCCTCATGCTTCGACTCGAAGTACACCCGCTCGACCGCATGCGCGTGCCGCAGCTCCCGGCCGATCCGGTCGACCACGCCGGCCGCGGCCCGCGGCCGCAGGAACACCGAGACGTCGACATGGCCGCGCCACGGCGAGCGCAGCCCGGTCGACTGCGCGGGCTGTGACGGGCAGTCGCTGGGCGTGGCGACCGGCTGGCGGAGGAAGGTGGCGAGATCGGGCGGCGTACGGACCCCTGGGGGCAGTGTCGCGCTCGACCCGCCACCGCCGCAGCCGGCGAGCAGGGCGGCGACCAGGGCGAGTGTCGCGGCCGGCGGCCACCGGCTCAACGGCGACGGAAGAGGCCGAGGACGGCGTTGCCGAGGAACAGCGCCCACCAGACCAGCCCGGTCAGAAACACCACGGCCAGCACGACCAGGGCGATGTACCGCACGCGCCTAACCTACCGGCGGCGCGTCCGGGTGGGAGGGCAGGATCCGTGCCTCGATCGCGCGCAGCTGGTCGGCGAGATGCCGGCTCGGGTGGTAGCGGCCGAGGACCAGTCGCGAGCGGCTGAGCAGGCAGCACCCGGCGACCATGACCAGCGCGCCGACGCTCTCCAGAGCCAGGGCGGTCGGCGACGTGCCGAGGTGCTCGCCGAGCGCGAATATGCCGATCAGCATGCCGACGATCGGCTCGCCCACGGTCATGGTTGGCAGCCCCGCGGCGAGCGGGCCGACCTTGTACGACGACTGCATCAGGATCACGCCGTACCCACCGGCCAGGACGAACAGGTACGGCTGCCAGGACAGCGGCAGGCTCAGCGGATCGCTGGCCAGGACGTGAGCGCAGTACGGCGTCAGCGCGTCCTGCAGACCGAAAAGCACACCGGATGCGGCGCCGAGCAGCGCGGCGCGCGGCGCGGGCCACGGGCTGCGCTGGGCGAACGCCACGAGCCCCAGTGCGGCGCCCACCGCCGCCAGCACGACCAGGAGCCAGTCGTCGGCGGGCATGTTCGACCGTCCCGGGGTGGGCGATCCGACGCCGAGCAGCAGACCGAGCCCGGCGCACACCAGAGCGGCCCCGGCCCAGTCCAGGCGCTGCAGGCGCTCGCGCCGCCAGGCGGCGGACAGCGGCAACGCGAAGAGGAGGGACAGGGTGAGGACCGGCTCCACGACGGCGAGATTGCCGCCGTCGAGGGCGACCGACTGCAACCCCTGCCCGGCGAACATCATGCCCAGGCCGACCAGCCACAGCGGGTGCCGCGCGAGCATGCCCAGCAGCTTGGGCGAGAACACCAGCCGGTCGGGCGCGCGATGGGCCTCGTGGTACTGCAGCACGATGCCGACGGCGTAGCAGGCGGCCGCGACCAGCGAGATCGCGAGCACGACAGCCATGGAGGACCGGCTTTCTGGGAGAGGAGGCCCGGGGAAGTTCCGAGGTTAGTTACGTCGGCATCCCCGAGCCCCGAATCCAGCGGAGCGGGGGAAAACCTGCCCCGCGGCACGGCGGGGTACGCCGGTGCTGGTGCTTGTGGGTCTGATGGTGCAGAATGGACGCGCACCTCGCGTCGCGTGATGCCGCTGGGTCGAGATCGCTGGGGAAGGCGGATTCTCGACGAGCGGATGGAGGTCACGGTGAGCGCTCGAGGTGTGCTGTTCGTGCACTCGTGCCCGCCGGCGGTGCGCCCGCATGTGGAATGGGCGCTCGCCGGGGTGCTGGGCGTGCCCGTGAAGCTCGACTGGCATGACCAGCCGATCGCTCCCGGGTGCCTGCGGGCCCAGACCGGCTGGCGCGGCCCGGGCGGGACCGCGGGCCGGCTCGCGGCCGCGCTGCGCAACTGGCCGCTGCTGCGCGTCGAGATCACCGAGGAGCCC
>CAZEAM010000088.1:0-19140 GCA_964510285.1 uncultured Frankiaceae bacterium
GAACCGTCTGATGCCGTTGACCGGGGTCGTCTTCCTGGCGTTGATGGTGGCCGTGATGACCGGCCCGTCGACGCCGGACGTCAACGCGAGCGGCGCGAAGATCATCGACTTCTATGGCAAGCACCGCGGGTACCTGCAGGCGCAGGCCTACCTCCTGGCATACGCCGGCATCTTCCTTGTCTGGTTCACCGCGACGATCTGCTCGTACCTACGTCGCGCAGGAGCCCGTACCAGCGCCGCTGCCGCGCTTTGCGGTTCTGTGATCGTCGGGGCGGCGTTCGGGGTCGGGGCCGCCACCAACATCCTGCTCACCCACAAGTCGGTCACGTTGACGGCCTCGAGTGCCCAGACCCTCAACCTCGTCGCCAACGACCTGCCGTTCGTCGCGCTGTTCGCCGGCGTGCTGCTCACGATGGTCTCCCTGGGTGCCGCCGTGCTCAGCACGCGGGCGTTGCCCGCCTGGCTCGGCTGGACCGCCGTGGTCTTCGGGATCGCTGCAGGGGTCGGCACCTTCGTCTCCTGGCTTGCTCTCGCGGCCAGCACCCTATGGATCGCTGTCGCCTCGGTGATGCTTTACCGGCGGGAGAGCCGTCCCAGCTCGATCACGCTCCCGGGAGCCCCGGGTCGGCTCACCGTCCCGGTGCCCGGGCGCGAGTCGGTCAGCGGGTAGAAACCCGGACTAACCCGGACAGGCGTCGCTCACTACCCCCGTTTGGCGTCTCAAGACCGTCATTCGGCGATCCGAACTCGAATACGGATTCGGCAACTAGCCGGAGCCGTCAGGCACCGATGAGGTCCTGAAGTGGTCGACGGGGTCTGCCTCGTTCATCCCAGGCCGTGGCAGGGGATGGTGGGCAGCGTGGCGGGCCCCGTCGTACCGCGCCCCACACTCCCAAGATCGCCGCGGCGCCGGGCCCATCCTTGGCGCCTACTAGGGTGCAGCCTCGTGGAGGACGTCGACCGGTCGATCGTGCGCCTGCTCTCCGAGGACGGCCGGCGCAGTTTCACGGATCTGTCCAAGGAAACCGGCTTGTCGGTCTCGGCGGTCCATCAGCGGGTTCGCCGCCTCGAGCAACGCGGCGTGATCCGCGGCTACCGCGCGATCTCGGACCCGGTCGCGCTCGGCCTGCCGGTGACGGCGTTCGTCTCGATCAAGCCGATCGACCCGAGCTCACCGGACGACGCCCCGGACAAGCTCGCCCACCTCCGCGAGATCGAGGCCTGTCACAGCGTGGCCGGGGACGAAAGCTACGTGCTGAAGGTGCGGGTGGCCTCGCCCGCTGACCTCGAGGTGTTGCTGCAGAAGATCCGCGCGGCTGCCAATGTGTCGACTCGGACATCTGTCGTTTTGTCGACAGCGTACGAAGACCGCCCGCCGGCGTTGTGAGCCGCCCGGCACCGGCGGCAGACCGCGGCAGGCTGCCCAACTTCTTCGTGATCGGGGCGCAGAAGGCCGGCACCAGCACGCTGCACCGCCTGCTGCAGCAGCACCCCCAGGCCTTCATGTGCGATCCGAAGGAGCCGCAGTTCTTCTCCGCCGGCCCGCCGGGCGGGGGAGGGCTGCGCGAGGGGAGTGGCCCTGACCCGGACTGGTACCGGTCGCTGTTCGCTGGCGCGGGGGAGGCGAGCGCGGTGGGGGAGGCGTCGACGACCTACGCGATGTATCCGCACTACAGCGGCGTCCCGGCGAGGCTGACCGCGCTGGTGGCCGAACCCAAGCTGGTCTACATCGTCCGGGAGCCGCTCGCGCGGATGCGCTCGGCGTACCTGCACGGCGTGGCCGGGGGGACCGAGACCCGCCCGATCGCCCGGGCGCTGACCGCCGACCCCCGCTACCTGTTGACCAGCTGCTACGCGCTGCAGCTGAGGCAGTGGCTGGCCTACGTGCCGCGTGAGCGGATCCTTCTGCTCAGCCTCGAGCAGCTGCGCGATGCTCCCGAGGCGGTCCTGCCGCGCCTGTTCGGCTTCCTCGGAGTCGACCCGGCCTGGCGGCCGGCCCGGCTGCCCAGCGCTAACGTCAGCGAGGGCAAGCTCGCCCCGCGGCGCTGGTGGCGGGCCCTGGGCGCGGCGACGCTGCGTTACGACAAGACCCACTGGGTGCCGGACTGGATGGGCCGGCTCAACGACAGCGCCTCACCGCTCGTGCGCCGCGAGGTGCCCGCTGACGAGCTCGCGATCGGCGACCCGGTCGCGAGCCAGCTCCACCGGGCCCTGGCCGCCGATCGGGTCGCCTTGCGTCGGCTCTGGGCTGACGCAACGCCTCCGCAGTGGCTTCAGAGCGATGCGGCAGCCCGCTGAGCTCACTCAACCTCGAGTCGAGGTTCGGTGTGGAGACCGGTCCAGCGGGGCAATCCAGGACGGTACGGCGCCCACCCGTCCAAATGTCGGACTTGTGTGATCGCCGATCATGCCTCTGACCTGCGATTTTGCGCGTTTTCGCAGGTCAGAGGGCAGTTGACAGCGCGAGGAGCACCGTCGCTAGTTTCCCTGCCGTCCACCACAGGGACGCTTGGCTGTTGATCCGTTGACCACCTGGAAGACCTCGACTGGCCGGTCGTCGGCAGCGCGCACCCGCTGTCATCGAGCTGGTGCCAGGTCCAGTCGAGCTCCGGCAGTCCGCGGGCCGGGGTCAGGCGTGGTGCGACCACTCGGGAGCGGCCCGGGTGCCCAGTAGACAACGGCGCTAGGACGGCGGCCGGCCGTTCGAGCGTCGGTCCGAAGGGCATCCGGGCCGGATCCGACGGCGGTCGAACACCGCACGGTGATGGGCACGACCGGTAGCGTCCGATCCGACGTGAACCGAGCCCACTTTTCCGCGCCGCGCCCGGGCGCGCTCGCCCGGTCGCTGGGTGCGGTCCTCGCCGGCCTGGCGATGTGGAGCGCGTTGCCCCCGCTGAACTGGTGGCCGGCGGCAGTGGTCGGCGTGGCGGCGATGACCTGGCTGGTCCGGGGCAGGCGCCTGCGCGCGGCGGCCGGGCTCGGCTACCTCACCGGGCTGGGCATGTGGGTGCCGACCGTGTCCTTCCTGCAGCCGATCGGCGTCGACGCGTGGGTCGCGGTGGCGCTGATCGAGTCCCTGTGGCTCCTGGGGCTCGCGGTGGCGGTGCGGCTGGTAGAGCGGCTGTGGTGGTGGCCGCTCGGGGTCGCCCTGCTCTGGGTCGGCCAGGAGTTCCTGCGCAGCCGTTGGCCGTTTCACGGCTTCCCGTGGGCGCGGCTGGCGTTCGGCCAGGCCGATGGGCCGCTGGTCCGGCTTGCGGCGCTGGGCGGGGCGCCCCTGGTCAGCTTCGCCGTGGCGCTCGGTGGCGGGCTGCTGGCCTACCTCGTGCTCGAGGGCGGGGTGCGCCGGCGCCGCCGGCCCGCCCTGCTCACCGGCGCGGCGCTGGCGCTGGTGCTGGCCGGGCCCCTGGCGGTCGTTCTGCCCACCGCGGGGACCTCGCGCGACGGCTCGCCCCGCTCGGCGGTGATCGCCGCCGTACAGGGCAACGTGCCCCGCCTCGGCCTGGCCGAGTTCGCCCAGCGTCACGCTGTCACCCAAAACCACCTGGCGGAGACCCGGGTCCTGGCCCGGCAGGTCGCCACGGGGGCGTTGCCGGCGCCCCAGATCCTGATCTGGCCGGAGAACGCCTCCGACCTCGACCCGCGGACCGACCCGGTCGCCCACGCTCAGGTTCAGGCGGCCGTGGCCGCGCTCGGGGTGCCCGCGCTGATCGGCGCGGTCATCGACGGCCCCGGCCCCGACCACGTGCGCAACGCCGGGATCGTGTGGTCGCCGCAGACCGGCCCGGGCCAGATCTACATCAAGCGCCACCTGGTGCCGTTCGGGGAGTACCTGCCGTTCCGCGGCGTGCTCAGCCGGCTGGTGGGGGAGTTCTCGCTGATCCCGAAGGACTTCGTGGCGGGCCGGCGCCCGGGCACCCTGCAGGTCGGCCCGGTGCGGCTGGCCGACGCGATCTGCTTCGAGGTCGCCGACGACGCGGTGGTCCGCCAGGCGGTCACCGGTGGCGGGCGGCTGCTGGTCGTGCAGACCAACAACGCCAGCTACGAGCACGAGGGGGACAGCGGGTACGGCGGGGAGACCGCTCAGCAGCTGGCGATCTCCCGACTGCGGGCGATCGAGAGCGGGCGGGCGGTCGTGGTCGCGGCAACCAGTGGGGTGAGCGCGATGATCGCCCCGGACGGGCGCGTGCTGGCCCAGACCGGGGTCTTCGAGCCCGCCGTTCTGGACATGCGGCTACCGCTGCGCGACCCGCTCACCGTCGCCGACCGGGTCGGAGGGTGGCCGGAATGGCTGCTCAGCGGAGGCGCTCTGTTCGCGCTGGTCCTTGCGTTATTTCGCGCCCGAGCCGATCGAACCAAAACGACCCTCGACCTCGACTCGAGGGTGAGTGGTGTCGACGCACAGCAGACCGAGGCCGCGCGGTCCTAGGCGACCCAGGCACGCGGCCACGCCGCGCCGGATCAGGCCGACTTGCGGCGGGTCTTGGGTGCCGGGTGGAGCTCGGCGAGCCGCTCGTTGAGGACGTCCTCGAGCTCGGCGACCGAGCGCCGCTCGAGCAGCATGTCCCAGTGAGTGCGGGCGTGCTTGGGCTCGCGGCCTTCGGGAGCCTCGCCGTCGCGCAGCAGCGCGGTCACGCCGCAGCTGCGGCACTCCCAGGTGGCCGGCACGTCCGCGTCACTAGCCATGGTCATGCGGGTCTCGTGGCCGGACGGGCAGTCGTAGACCACCTCGCGCCGCGGCGCCAGGTCGGTGTTGCGATCGGTCTCGTAGCTCGTCGTTCCCAGGCGGCTGCCCCGCAGGACGCGCTCACCCATGTCGGCCTCCAAAATCGTTGCGTCGTCAGGTACAACGTCGCGGATGTAGATGAGGATTCCCTGACGGCGGTTCGGTACGCCGCCATCTGCTATGACGCGCGGCAGCCCGGATCGGTTCGCCGCCACTCCGCCCACCAGACTACGGATGTCCGATAATGGACATTATGTCAGGTCGAGAAGAGGGGCCCTGGGGTGATGGGATCCCCCGAATCACCCCTCCACAGCCCCGCGCGGGGACCTCCGGTCCACACAGCAGAGAAACAAGTCCCTTACTTCCGCCGATTCAGATGCCGACACTGCATCAGACCGGCGCCGCCCGACGCCGGCAAGGAATCTCTAGGTACGAAGGGCACGCCCGTGCACCAGCACCCGCCGGCACAGTGCCACCACACTCCGCCCTGCCCCTCCGCGGACGCGCCGGACCGTGACGCGGCCCGGATCGTGGCCAGCCATCCCGAGCAGGGCTGGAGCCTGCTGTGCAACGGCGTGGTCAGCTTCGACGACTCCGGGGACCTGCTGCCGGACGGGCACGCCATCCCGCCGCAGCGCTCCGGCTCGGCCCACTCCCCGGCCGCCTGACCGGGCGGCTCAGCTCTCGTACGCCTCCGGCGCCGGACAGCTGCACATCAGGTTCCGGTCGCCGTACCCGCCGTCGATCCGGCGCACCGGGGGCCAGTACTTGTCGGTGCGCAGCGAGGGGAGCGGATAGGCCGCTCGCTCCCGGTCGTAGCAGGCGGCCCACTCCCCGAGCAGGCAGCTCGCCGTGTGGGGGGCGTTGCGCAGCGGGCTGTCCGCCAGCGTCCACTCCCCGGCCGCGACCCGTTCGATCTCCCCGCGGATCTCGATCATCGCCGCGCAGAAGCGCTCCAGCTCGGCCAGGTCTTCGGACTCGGTGGGTTCGATCATCAGCGTGCCGGCGACCGGGAACGACATGGTCGGGGCGTGGAAGCCGTAGTCGATAAGCCGCTTGGCGATGTCCTCAGCCGTCACACCCGTCTCCTTGGTGATCGCCCGGATGTCGACGATGCACTCGTGGGCGACCAGCCCGCCCTGGCCGGTGTAGAGCACCGGGTAGTGCGGCGCCAGCCGGCGGGCCACGTAGTTGGCGGCCAGCAGCGCCACCTCGGTGGCCTCCCGCAGGCCGTCCGGGCCCATCAGGCGCACGTAGGCCCACGGGATGGGCAGGATCCCCGCACTGCCCCACGGCGCGCCGCTGACCGGCCCTACGCCGGTCTCGGGACCCGCCTCGGGCACCAGCGGATGGTTGGGCAGGTAGGGCGCGAGGTGCTCGCGGACCGCCACCGGGCCGATCCCGGGCCCGCCGCCGCCGTGCGGGATGCAGAACGTCTTGTGCAGGTTCAGGTGGGAGACGTCGGCGCCGAACTCCCCCGGCTTGGCCAGCCCGACCAGCGCGTTGAGGTTCGCCCCGTCGACGTACACCTGGCCGCCCGCGTCGTGGACGATCCGGCACAGCTCGGTGATCCCCGCCTCGAACACGCCGTGGGTGGACGGGTAGGTGACCATGATCGCGGCCAGGTCGGCGCGGTGCTCGGCAACCTTGGCGCGCAGGTCGTCCAGGCTCACGTTGCCGTCGTCGTCGCAGGCCACCACGACCACCCGCATCCCGACCATGGCCGCGCTGGCGGCGTTCGTGCCGTGGGCCGAGGACGGGATCAAACAGACATTTCGGGCAGCCTCCCCGCGGTCGCGGTGGTAGGCGCGGATCGCCAGCAGACCGGCGAACTCCCCCTGCGAACCGGCGTTGGGCTGCAGCGAGACCGCCGCGTAGCCGGTGATCCCGGCCAGCCACGCCTCGAGGTCGCGGATGATCGCGAGATGCCCCGCTGCCTGGTCCAGGGGCGCGAACGGGTGGATCCCGGCGAGCTCGGGCCAGGTGATCGGTTCCATCTCGGCGGCCGCGTTGAGCTTCATCGTGCACGAGCCGAGCGGGATCATCGTGCGGTCCAGCGCGAGGTCCCGGTCCGCGAGGCGGCGCAGGTAGCGCATCATCGCGGTCTCCGACCGGTGGTCATGGAAGACCGGATGGGTCAGGAACCGAGAGGTACGCCGCAGCGGCTGCGGGATCCATGACCCGGCCGCCGCAGCATCCTGGACGCCGACTCCGAAGGCGTCGCAGACCGCGGCGACGTGGGCGGCGGTGGTCCGCTCGTCGGTGGTGATCCCGACCCGGTCGGCGTCGATCCGGCGCAGGTTGATGCCGGCCTCCCGGGCGGCCCGCAGGACCGCGTCGGCCCGGCCCGGCACGACGGCGTGGACGGTGTCGAACCCGGTGTCGTGCGCCAGCTCCACCCCCCCGGCGGCCAGCGATCCGGCGATGGTCGCGGCGTGCCCGGCGACCCGCTCGGCGATCGCGATCAGCCCGGCCGGCCCGTGGTAGGCGGCGTACGCCCCGGCCACCACGGCGAGCAGGACCTGGGCGGTGCAGATGTTGCTCGTGGCCTTCTCCCGGCGGATGTGCTGCTCGCGGGTCTGCAGCGCGAGCCGGTACGCCGGGGCGCCGTCGGCGTCCACGCTCACCCCGACCAGCCGGCCGGGTAGGGCGCGCTCGAGCCCGGCCCGCACCGCCATGAAGCCGGCGTGCGGACCGCCGAAGCCGAGCGGCACGCCGAACCGCTGGGCGGACCCGACCGCGACGTCGGCTCCCCACTCCCCCGGCGGGGTCAGCAGGGTCAGCGCGAGCGGGTCCGTCGTGACCGCCACGAGCCCGCCCTGGTCGTGAACCGTGTCGACAAGTCGATGCGAATCGAGCAGCCGGCCGGTGCTTCCCGGGTAGGCGATCAGCACCCCGAAACAACCCCCCTCGGGCACCCCCTCGGCGAGGTCGGCGCAGACCACCTCGATGCCGATCGGCTCCGCTCGGGTACGCAGGACGGCGAGCGTCTGCGGGTGGCACTCGGTGTCGACAATGTAGCGGTTACTTGTCGACTTAGCACTACGACGACAAAGCGTCATAGCCTCAGCAGCCGCTGTCGACTCATCGAGGAGTGACGACCCGGCGATCGGCAGGCCGGTGAGGTCCGCCACGACGGTCTGGAAGTTGAGCAGCGCCTCGAGCCGGCCCTGGGAGATCTCCGGCTGGTAGGGGGTGTAGGCGGTGTACCAGCCAGGGTTCTCGAGGATCCCCCGGCGCAGGACCGGCGGCGTCACCGTGTCGTGCCAGCCGAGGCCGATCATCGACGTCAGCACCCGGTTGCGCCCGGCGACCTGCCGCAGCTCGTCGAGCACATCGTCCTCCCCAGCGGCGGCCGGCACCGGCAGCTCGCCGGCGCTGCGGATCGCACCGGGCAGGGCCGCGTCGGCCAGCTCCCCGAGCGAGCCGTAGCCGACGACGGCGAGCATCTTGGCCCGCTCGTCGGCGTCGGGTCCGATGTGGCGGTCGGCGAACCGGGCGGCGGGGCCGGGATCGTTGGGGCGGGTCATTCGGAGCCTCCGGACGCGGGTCTCGGGCACCGTCGGCGAACGCCGCCGGTGGGCTCCCCCTCTGTCCTTCGACCTGAAAGCTTCACCTGGCGCACGGCCCGGTTTGCCCCGTCGGTGAGGCGCCGCGACGCCTGCTCTCCAGAGTGCCCTGCCCGCGCGGTCCATCGGCCTGAGAGGTTCCGGGGAGGTTGCTCCTTCGGCGCCCCGGACTGGCTTGCCGGGGTCTCTCCCACGCGGGGTGATTCAGGCAGCCTGACGCTATCAGCGGGCGGCCCGACGACCTGCGACTGATCGCTGTCCCGGCGATTTCCACAGGCCGGAGCCGGCTCTGCGATCCTGCCCGATATGTCCGGATTCCTCGGGCCTCTGAGGGGCCCGCAGCGGCCCGATCGGCTAGGTGCCGGTACGACGACTGCGGCGAGCCGCCAACTCGTCGCCAGCGACCGCTACAGCCCCGGCGGCGGGCTCGGCCGATTCGGAGGGCAGCTCGGCAAGGCTTCCCGCGACTTCGCCGACGACCCGGCCTACCGCGATGCCGAAGACCCCCTGGCCGCCCTGGACGAGGTCGACCACCTCGTCCGGCGAGGTGCAGGCGTAGACGGTGGTGCCGTCGCTCATCAGGGTGATGCCGGTGAGGTCGGCGTCGCCGGACTCGCGCAGGTGGTTGACCGCGAGCCGGATGTTCTGCAGGGACACGCCGGTGTCCAGCAGCCGCTTCACGACCTTGAGCAGGAGGATGTCCCGGAAGGCGTAGAGGCGCTGGCTGCCCGAGCCGGCCGCGGGCCGGATCGACGGCTCGACCAGCCCGGTGCGGGCCCAGTAGTCGAGCTGGCGGTAGGTGATCCCGGCGACGGTGCACGCCGTCGGGCCCCGGTAGCCGATCGTGGCCCCTCCGGCCTGCTCCTTGCCGAACAACGCCGTCTGCACGCCGTCTGGGCCGCCTGACCTAGCTGTCACCGTGTCCTCCGACCTTCCGCGGTGGGGCGACAGCGCTCGTGGGCAGCGGGTGTCAGGGAAAACCCCATCCGTGGAATTTCGCCGATGACGGTAGGCAGCACAAGGGGCCCGGTCAATGACGCCCGACGGCGCGTCCTTGACCTCAATCCGTAGTCGAGACTTGTAGCTACGAGTCCGTCTCGAAGTCCTCGGGAGATATCTGGTCGAGGAACTCCCGGAACCGCTCGACCTCGGTTTCCTGCTCGTCGGCGATCGCGATCCCGGCGGTGTCGAGCACCGCCTCCTCGGCGTAGATCGTGGCTCCGGCCCGGATCGCCAGCGCGATCGCGTCGGACGGCCGTGCCGACACCGAGGTGCCGTCGGCGAAGCGCAGGTCGGCGTAGTAGACGCCGTCGCGGAGGTCGGTGATGAGCACCGCGTCGAGCCGGGCGCGCAGCGCTTCGAGCACGTCCTTGAGCAGGTCGTGGGTCAGCGGCCGCGCCGGGACGATGCCCTGCTGGGCGAAGGCGATTGCGGTGGCCTCGACCGCGCCGATCCAGATCGGCAGGTACCGGTCGCCGGTGGACTCCTTCAGCAGCACGATCGGCTGGTTTCCGGGGAGCTCGACCCGCACCCCGACGACCGTGAGCTCATTCACCGGGTGACTCCGCTCGCCGTAACTGTCGTGTGCGCCGAAACTACACGTCCACCGACCGGGCCCACCACCCGCCGGCCACGTCGTGGCGATCAGCCGCCGAGCTGGGGGCGCAGCCCGGCCCGGACCAGCGTGGCGTGCAGCCGGACCGACAGGCTGGCCAGCTCGCGGGCGACCTCGTCGGCCCGTCCGCGGGCCTCCGGGTTGCGCTGGCGAACCAGCGGTGCGACGACCTGCTCGACCAGGCCGAGCTCGCGCTCGGCGGTGGTCCGGAACGCGCGCAGGTGGCGCGGCTCCAGGCCGAACCGGCTCATCGCCGCGACCGTCTTCGCGATCACGAGGGCGTCGCCGTCGTAGTGCCCGCCGGGCCGGGGCCCGATCAGGCCGAAGGTCTCGATCTGGTCGAGCTGGTGCGGCTCGAGCCCGGCCGCCTCGATCAGCTCCTTGCGCGACAGCCGCAGCTCGGAGGCCTCGGGCAGGAAGTCCGACGCCTTCGGCAACCCGTCCGGGTCGCCGGCGCCGGCCGGGACCTGCGGGGCGGTCTGGCCCGGGACGGCGGACGGCTCCAGGCCCCGGTCGAGAGCTTCGAGCTGGCCCTTGATCACCCGTAGCGGCAGGTACTGGTCGCGCTGGGCGGCCAGCACGTAGCGCAGCCGGGCGACGTCGTCGCGGGAGAACTTGCGGTAGCCGGAGGCGGTGCGCTGCGGCGCGATCAGCCCCTCGCCCTCGAGGAAGCGGATCTTGGAGATGGTCACGTCGGGGAACTCGCCGCGCAGCTGGCCGAGCACCTCGCCGATGCTCATGAAGGCGTGCCCACCGCCGGCGCTCGGCATCGGCTGGCTCACCGACCACCGCCCGCGACGCTGGGGAAGAAGAGCAGCCGGAACTTCCCGATCTGCACCTCGTCGCCGTTGCCCAGAGGCGCCGACTCGATCCGCTCCCGGTTCAGGTAGGTGCCGTTGAGGCTGCCCGCGTCGGTGACGGTGTAGCCGTCCGTCGTGCGGGTGAAGATCGCGTGCTTGCGGGAGACGGTGACGTCGTCGAGGAAGATGTCGCTGTCCGGGTGCCGGCCCGCGGTGGTGACCTCCTGGTCGAGCAGGAAGCGGCTGCCGGCGTTCGGGCCGCGCTGGACCACGAGCAACGCGAACCCGGTCGGCAGCTCGTCGATGATCTCCGCGGCCTCGTCATCGAGGTCGTCGACGTCGATGACGGCGATCGCTAGCGTGCTGGTCTGGTCGGCCGCTCCCCCGGATCGGGCGGCAGGCCGACCGAGCTGGCTGCCACAGCGGGCACAGAACCGCGCGTCCTCGGGGTTCTGGTGACCGCATTGGTCACAGAACACGCTGGGCATGGGGCGCTCGCCTGCTTCCTGTTCGGTGGTGATCGCTGGCTTCGGCATCGTCACCGGTGGAAGATGAAACCTCAACCACAGGTGGAGGGCTCAAACCGTACGGTGCCGTGCTGGGGCCGTCAACCGGCATCCCCGAAAGGGCGGACCGCCGCCTAGGAGGCGCTGTCGACCAGCGTCTGGTACGCCGCCGCGTCGAGCAGCCCGTCGATCTCCGCCGGCGCAGCCGGGCGGATCACCGCGATCCAGCCCGCGCCGTACGTGTCGCTGTTGATCAGCTCCGGGCGGGACTCGAGATCGTCGTTGCGGGCCACGACCTCGCCGGCCAGCGGTGAGTAGATCTCCGACACGCTCTTGGTGGACTCGACCTCGCCCAGCACGCCCCCGGCCGCCACAGTGGCTCCGACGGAGGGCAGCGAGACGAAGACCACGTCGCCGAGGGCCTGCTGGGCGAAGTCGGTGATCCCGATCCGGATCGTTCCGTCGTCCTCGCGCCGGGCCCACTCGTGCTCGGCGGTGTACTTCAGCTCTTCGGGAACCACGGGCACTCCGTTGGGTCGGGTCGGACGAGTGTGGCCGGAGCCTATTCGCTCGCTAGGGCGGCCGACGCGCGGGCCGCCCGCAACAGCCGCCGCTCGTAGACCAGGTAGAGCGCGCCGGTCCACAGGTAGAGCGCGGCACCCCAGCCGGCGAAGCCCCAGGCCAAGGGGCGAACGACGTGGTCGAAGGTCGTGGAGCCGACCGAGAGCAGCAGCAACGGGAAGGCGTACATCAGGTTCAAGGCAGCGGCCTTGCCCAGGAAGGTGACCGCGGGCGGGCCGACTCCCGCCCGGTTGAGCACCAGCAGAGCCACCCCGAGGACGACCTCGCGGCCCGCGAGCACGAGGGTGAGCCACAGCGGAATGATCGAGCGCTCGGTGAGCACGGCCAGTGTCGCCAGGATGTAGAGCCGGTCCGCCGCCGGGTCGAGCAGCTCCCCCAGCCGGCTGGTCAGGTTGAACGTGCGCGCGATCTTGCCGTCGGCGTAGTCGGACAGCCCGGCGAACACCAGGACGATCACCGCCCAGCCGTCGGCATGCGGGCCCAGCGCGAGCCAGCAGAACAGCGGTACGCCGGCCAGGCGCAGCATCGACAGGATGTTCGGGACCGTCCACACCGGGCCGAGGCCGGGCTCAGGCGCCGCGCTCACGCGCGGAGTCTAGGAGGCGCCACGACTCCGGAGCACCGTCCACATGGTCGGGGCGGAGGGATTTGAACCCCCGATCTCCTGGCCCCCAGCCAGGCGCCTTGAACCAAGCTTGGCCACGCCCCGGTGTCCGGCGAGCATAGTTCAGGCCCCCTCTGCGACCTCCTGTTCACCAGCGGGCAGCCGGTAGGCGTCGTAGCTGCGCAACGAGATGCTGCTGCGTCCCTCGACCGCGGCAATCGGGATCAGATAGACGGCCCACCCGAACGTCACGCAGGCGAAATAGTCGATGTCTTCAGCGGTGTAGAGCGCCCGGCGGTGGCCCCCGTGCCCGGTGCCGCAGTACTCCTTCCGCGAGAGGGAGCACTGCCCGCCGTCCCTCATCAGGGTCTTCACCTGTATGCGCTTCGCGCTGCCGCCGAAGTCCCCGATCAGGTCATACGCCACGCCCTCAGGGGCAAGGCTCACCGGCACGCCCGCCAGAGTCCCAATGCGCGCATGACGCCCCGCCAGGATCTCTGCGACGCGACCGCATCGCGCAGGGCCTCGAAGGCCACGGGGCGTGGTAGGCCAGGACGAGCGGCGACGACCTCGGCATCGGCGTTCATCCGGTTTGGATACCGCCAGGTGCCGACACCCGCCTCAGCGCCGCTGCTTGGCGCCTTTCTGGCGCGCCTTCACGGCGAGCTGGATCGGGGTGCCGTCGAAGCCGAACTTCTCCCGCAGCCGCCGCTCCAGGAAGCGCTGGTACGACGCTTCGAGCGGCCCCGAGGTGAACAGGACGAAGCGCGGGGGCGCCGTACCGGGCTGGGTGGCGAACAGGATCTTGGGCTGCTTGCCTCCGCGCACCGGGGGCGGAGTAGCCGCGACCACCTCGGCCAGGAACGCATTGAGCTCGCTGGTGCCGATCCGGGTCCGCCAGCTCGCCAGCGCGCTGTGCATCGCCGGCGCGATCCGGCGTACGCCGCGCCCGGTGCGGGCCGACACCGCCAGCCGTGCCGCCCATCCGAAGCGGGCCAGCTCGCGCTCGATCTCGCGGTCGAGCCGCTCGCGACGTTCCTCGTCGAGCAGGTCCCACTTGTTGAGCAGGATGACCATCGCCCGGCCGGCCTCGACCACGGTGTCCGCGACCCGCAGGTCCTGGTCGCTGATCGGCTCGGAGACGTCGAGCAGCAACAGGACGACGTCCGCGGCCTCGATCGCAGATGCCGTGCGCAGGCTCGAGTAGTACTCGGCGCCGGAGGCTTCCTTGACCCGGCGGCGCAGGCCCGCAGTGTCGACAAAGCGCCATGTCTCCCCGTCGATATCCACGAGCGAGTCGACCGGGTCACGGGTGGTGCCGGCGGCGGCGTCGACCAGCGCCCGCTCGCTGCCGGTGAGCTGGTTGAGCAGGCTGGACTTGCCGACGTTGGGCCGCCCGGCCAGCGCCACCCGGGGAATGGGGTCGGGCTCCGGTACGGCGCTGCGGGCCGGCAGCTTGGAGACGACCAGGTCGAGCAGGTCGCCGCTGCCCCGCCCGTGCAGGGCGCTGACCGGGAACGGCTCCCCCAGCCCGAGGCTCCACAACGCGGCGGCGTCGGGTTCGCCCGCCGCCGAGTCGACCTTGTTCGCCGCGAGGACCACCGGACGCCCACTGCGCTGCAGCACTCTGGCCACGGCCAGGTCGGTGTCAGTGGCCCCGACGGTGGCGTCGACGACCAGGATGACGACGTCCGCGGCCTCGACGGCGAGCTCGGCCGCGGCGGCGATCCGGGCCGCCATGCCGCGGGCGTCGCGCTCCCAGCCGCCGGTGTCGACCACCGTGAAGTCCCGGCCGGCCCACTGTGCGTCGTACATCACCCGGTCTCGCGTCACACCAGGAACATCCTGCACAACCGCCTCACGCCGCCCGAGCACGCGGTTGACCAGCGTGGACTTGCCGACGTTCGGCCGCCCGACCACCGCCACGACCGGCAGCGTCGGGCCGTCCGCGCCGGTCATGGCCCGGTGGTGCCGGTGCCCGGCGCGGCGTTGGCCGCCGCGAGGTGCTCGAGCAGGCGCTGGCGGATCTGCTCGGCGGCATCGGCGATCGTCTCGCGCGCCCGCGGGTCGCCGGCGACGTCGAGGGTGAACGGCGCCCCGAACACGATCTCGACCGGCGCCCGCAGCTTGGGCAGCGCCTTGCCCTTCGGCAGCGCCGCCGCGGTGCCAGTGCACACGACCGGGACGATCGGGCACCCGGCGTTGAGCGCGATGTAGCCGATCCCGTGCTGGATCGTCGCAAGATCGCCCGAGCCGCGGGTGCCCTCCGGGAACACGCCGAGGACCCCGCCGCCGCCGAGCACGCTCAGGCCCTCCTGCAGGTGGGTGCGGTCCGGGGTGCCACGCACGATCGGAATCTGGCGCGCGAAGCGCAGCACCCGCTTGAAGGCGGTCTCGTACATCTCGGACTTGACCAGGAACGACGACGGCCGCGAGAGCATGATCATCACCAGCGGCCCGTCGAGGAAGCCGGAATGGTTCCCGGCCAGCAGGACCGGCCCCTGACGCGGGATCTGCTCCATCCCAATAAGCCTCAACCTGAAGTAGAGCCTCAGTATGCGTTGCGCGATGCGTCGCGCGATGTAGAGCGGAACCGACTCGCGGGCCGGGTCGTCACGGCGAGCGCTCACGCGGCGCTCACCGCCTCCGCGAGCGCTACCACCTGGGCGATCACCGCATCGGCATCGAGGTACGTGGAGTCGATCACCACGGCGTCCGCGGCCTGGGTCAGGGGCGAGGCCGCGCGCGTGGCGTCCGCCGTGTCGCGGCGCGCCAGGTCCGCTGCGGTGGCCGCGACTGTCGCCTGCGGCGTGCCGCTGCCGGCGGCGTCCTGCCGGGCCCGTCGCTGCGCCCGGGCGCTCGGATCGGCCACCAGGAAGACCTTGACCGGGGCCTGTGGCGCCACCGTCGTGCCGATGTCGCGTCCTTCGACCACGATGCCGCCGGTGCCGATGATCTCGCGCTGCCGCGCCACCATCGCGGCCCGGACCCCCGCCACCGCGCTCACCGCGCTGACCGCCGCGGTCACCTCCGCGCCCCGCACCGCCTGCGTCACGTCGACGCCGTCGGCGACGATGCCCGGCTCGTGCGGGTCTGCGGTGACCTCCAGGACGGCTGCGGACGCGAGCGCTTCGAGCTCAGCGGCGTTGTCGAGCGGCACGTCCCGGCGCAGGGCCAGCCAGGTCAACGCCCGGTACATCGCCCCGGTGTCCAGGTAGCGCAGTCCCAGGGTGGCCGCGACCCCGCGGGCCACCGTGGACTTCCCCGAACCGGACGGCCCGTCGATCGCGACGACCAGCTTGCGCCGCTGCACCGGACCTCCCGCTCCCAGACGCCGCCGCGAGTGTAGGAGACGCGCCAGGGAGGTCGGCGGTTCTCAGTCCGACGGCTCGCTGCCGGTGGCCCGCCAGCCGCGCTCCTCGAGGCAGGACAGCAGGCGTTGCGAGCGGCCCGGCGCCACGTCCAGGTCGATCAGGCCCAGCGGTACCCCGGGTGAGTGGTCGATCCGGATGTCCTCGACGTTGACCTCGCTCGCCGCGGCGTCGGCCAGCAGGCGGGCCAGGGCGCCCGGCTGGTCGGGCACCACGACCGAGACGGTCGCCCAGCGCACGGGTGCCTGCCCGTGCTTGCCGGCCAGCAGCTGGCGGCCGGCCCGGCCCCGCTCCACGAGCTCGCGGACCGGGTCCGCGGCGGGCTGCCCCGAGGCCAGCCGGGCGCGCAGCGCGAGCAGCGGCTCCAGGACGGCGTCGAGGGCAGCGGCCACCCCGTCCGGGTTCGCCGCGACGATCTCCGCCCACAGCTGCGGGTCGCTGTCGGCGATCCGGGAGGTGTCGCGCAACCCGGAGCCGGCCAGCGCCACGTCGCTTGGCGCCAGGCCGACCAGCGCCGCGGCCAAGGCCGAGGCGACGAGCTGGGGAGCGTGGGACAGCCGGGCGAGCAGCGCGTCGTGCTCTGCCGCCGGCATCCGGCTCACCCGGGCCCCGCAGGCCGCCGCCAGCGCCGCGACCGCCTCGGTCGAGGCGGGATCCGACGCGGCGGTCGGGCAGATCACCCAGGGCCGGTCCTGGAACAGGTCCGCGGTGGCGTGGTGCGGCCCGGACCGCTCGCGGCCAGCAATGGGATGGCTGCCCACGAATCCCGGCCAGCCGCCCGCAAGGGCCTCGACCTCAAGTTGAGGTTGTAGCTGGACTGAGCAGACATGAGTGATAGTCGGAGCGACACCTGAGCGTCGGAGCCGGTCGATCTCGGGCGCGAGCACGCCGGGTGGGAGACCCACGACTGCGACATCGACCGCCGCCTGCCCGTCCCAGGCCTCCCCCGCCCCGAGATCGACCGCGACGGCGAGCCGGGACGGGTCGCGGTTGGCCAGCAGCACGTCGTAGCCGGCCGCCCGGGCCGCCAGGCCCACCGACGTCCCGATCAGGCCGGTCCCGACGACCAGCAACCGCCCCTGCGCCACCACGTCAGTCGCGCGGCAGGTCGGTGCGCAGGGCGTGTGCGCCGCGCAGGTAGACGTGACGGGCCTCGGCTCGCGAGAAGCTCGCCTCGACGAAGGCCATCAGGCGGATCACCCGCGGCATCGACCCGGGAACCGCGATCTCCGAGGCGCACAGGAACGGGACGTCGGTGATCCCGATCGTGCGGGCAGCGTAGGCGGGGAACTCCGCGACCAGGTCCGGCGTGGTGGTGAACACGATGCTGACCAGGTCGTCGTCGGTGAGCCCGTTGCGGTCCAGGACCGCGCGGACCAGCTCGGCGGTGGCCTCGATGATCGCCTCGCGCTCGTCCACGTCGACCTGGGTCGCGCCCCGCAGCGCCCGCAGCGCCATCCCGTCCTCCACTAGCCAACGACCCGATCGGCTCTTGCCTCGGGATGCATTCTGCCGCGCGCGGACGCTCGGCGGCGCCTTCTCGACAGCGCGCTCTATGGATTTGTACACCAGTCGCTAAGCCGACATGTCGACGTCGCGATACAGGGATTGGACCTCTTGTGGCTGTAGATACCGCCGCTTGCCGGCCTTGAGGTCGCCCAGCCGGATCGGGCCGACCGCGGTACGGATCAGCCGGGTGACCGGGTACTCGAGCTCGGCGAGCATCCTGCGGACCACGTGCTTGCGGCCCTCGTGCAGGCTCAGCTCGACCACGGACCGACCGCCGAGGGCTTCCAGGACGCGGGCCGAGTCGGCCTTCACCGGCCCGTCCTCGAGCGCAACGCCGGCCTTCAAAGCCCGCTCCAGACCCCGCCCGGCGGAGCCCTCGACCTCGGCCAGGTAGGTCTTGGTCACCCCGAACGACGGGTGGGTGAGGCGGTGCGAGAGCGCGCCGTCGTTGGTCAGCAGCAGCAGGCCCTCGCTGTCGGCATCCAGCCGCCCGACGTGGTGCAGGGGCGCGGTGATGTCGGCAACGAGGTCACCGACGCACGGCCGGCCGCGCTCGTCGGACATCGTCGAGAGCATCCCGCGGGGCTTGTGCAGGGCGAGGTAGGTCAGGCCGCTCGCGGTCGGGATCCGGGCCCCGTCCACCACCACGACGTCTCGCTCCGGGTCGATCCGCGCCCCCAGCGCGGCGCGGCGTCCGTTGACCGTGACCCGCCCGGCCGCGATCAGCTCCTCGCTGGCGCGCCGGCTGCCGATCCCGGTCGCGGCCAGGACCTTCTGCAGCCGAACTCCGGACCGGTCGGCCTCAGCCGGCCGCGGCATCGTCGTCGAGTGCGGTGTGGTCGGGCAGGTAGTCCGCCAGCGGGGGCAGCTCGTCGGTCGAGCTCAGCCCCATCCGCTCGAGGAAGTGCTCGGTGGTGCCGTAGAGGATCGCCCCGGTCTCCCGCTCGATCCCCACCTCGGCGATCAGCCCGCGGGTGAGCAGCGTGCGGATCACCGCGTCGACGTTGACGCCGCGCACCGCGGCGACCCGCGAGCGGCTGGTCGGCTGCCGGTAGGCGATCACGGCCAGCGTCTCGAGCGCGGCCTGGCTGAGCTTGGCCGGCTGGCCGTCGCGGACGAACCGCTCGACGTACGGCGCGCAGTCCGCGCGCGTGTACAGCCGCCAACCGCCGGCGATCCCGCGCAGCTCGAAGCCGCGCCCGCCGGCGTCGTACTCGGCGGCGAGCTCGGCGAGGGTGGCGGCGACCTCCTCGCGGGGACGTTCGAGCACCTGGGCGAGCACGCCCTCGTCCACCGGCTCCTCGACGACGAGCAGGATCGCCTCGAGCGCCGCGCGCAGCGGGGGCAGCTCGCCGGTCCGCGGGCCGTCAGCCATGCGATCGATCTCCAGGTCAGCCATCGGCGTCCACGCTCACCGGCTCGCCCTCGTACTCGGCGTCGACGTCGCCGACCCGTTCGGCGGTCCAGCCCTCCCCCGCCACCCAGCGAACATGCAGCTCGCCGAGCGGAGTAACCTGGTCGAACGCGACCGCGCCCTCGCGGTAGAGCTCGAGGACGGCGAGGAAGCGCCCGACGACCGTCGCGGTGTCAGGGCAGTCCGCGACCAGCGCCCGGAAGGTCGCGGTGCCGGCCCCGCGCAGCCGTTCGGCGAGGATCGCGGCCTGCTCGCGCACGCTGACCAGCGGGGCGTGCAGGTGCCCGATGTCGACCACCTGGACCGGCCGGGGGGTCATCGCGCGGGCCGCAAGCTCGGCGAGCTCCGCCGGCGTCACCCCGAGCTGCACCTCGGGCAGCAGCCCGAGGTAGCGGTCTTCGAGCGGCACCAGCCGGGGGAAGCGCTGCGACGCCGAGTCCATGAGCA
>CAZEAM010000089.1:0-2717 GCA_964510285.1 uncultured Frankiaceae bacterium
GACCCGCCGCGCCCGCGCGCGACGACCGCTGCGGACCGGCGGCGGCCCGCTTTGCGGCGGCGCGGGCGCGTCGCGCCGCCGGATGCTTGGCGCGCTCCTCGGCCTTGGGGGTCGGGCCCCGCCCTTCGAGCTTGCGCCGGCCGTGCCCGCCGGTGCCCTTCGACGGCCCCTTCTTCGACGCCATCAGCCCAGCTCAGCCGATCCGCCAACGCGGACCGTCGGCGGTGTCCTCGACCACGACACCGGCCGCGGCCAGCGCGTCGCGGATCCGGTCGCTCTCCGCGAAGTCCTTGCGCTCGCGCGCCGCCTGTCGCGCGGCGAGCAGGGCCGGCATCGTCTGGTCGAGCACTCGCCTGAGCCCCGACTCCGCACCCGCGCCCTCGAAGTCACCGGGCCACAAGCCGAGCACCTTGGTCATTGCCGACACCGCGTCGTACGACGACCGGGCGAGCTCGTCGTTGCCGTCGGCCAGCGCGGCGTTACCCGCCCGCACCGTGTCGTGAACGACGCCCACCGCGGCCGGGGTGGACAGGTCGTCGTCCATCGCGGCGGCGAAGTCCTCGGGCAGCGCGGCGCCGCCGGCCGGGGGCCCGAAGCGTTCCCCCGCGCGGGTGAGGAAGTTCTCGATCCGGCCGTACGCCGTCGCCGCCTCGGCGAGGTCGCCCTCGCCCCACTCGGTGTCGGACCGGTAGTGAGGCGCGACCAGGTAGTAGCGCAGCGCCTGCGGGGTCGCGGTGGACAGGATGTCGGCGATGAAGGTCGAGTTGCCCAGCGACTTACTCATCTTCGTGCCGCCGGTGTTGATCATCCCGTGGTGCATCCAGTAGCGCGCGAACCCGTCGCCGACCGACACCGACTGCGCCAGCTCGTTCTCGTGATGCGGGAAGCGAAGGTCGCGCCCGCCGCCATGGATGTCGAACGTCGGTCCCAGGTACTTCGTCGCCATCGCGGAGCACTCGAGGTGCCAGCCCGGCCGGCCCGGTCCCCATGGCGTGTTCCACGACGGTTCGCCGGGCTTGGCGCCCTTCCACAACGCGAAGTCGAGCGGGTCGCGCTTGGCGCCGGTGTCCGCGCTCGCCTGCATCGCGTCCGGCTGCTGGTTGGACAGCTCGCCGTACGACGGCAACGACCGGACGTCGAAGTAGACGTCACCGCCCGCGGCGTACCCGTGACCGGCGTCGAGGATGCGCTGGATCAGCTCGACCATCTCGGTGACATGGCCTGTGGCGCGCGGCTCACCCGTCGCGCGCAGGCAGTTCAACGTGTCGTAGGCGTCCTCGAACTCCCAGGTGACCGCCGACCCCAGCTCCCACCACTCGACCCCTCGGGCCGCGGCATTCGCGATGATCTTGTCGTCGATGTCGGTGACGTTGCGCACGTGCTTCACGTCGTACCCGGACGCCTCGAGCCAGCGGCGTAGTACGTCGAACGCGACCGCCGAGCGGATGTGCCCGAGGTGCGGCGCGGACTGCACGGTGGCGCCGCACACGTAGAGCGTGACCCGCCCAGGCGTCAGCGGCTCGAACTCGCGCACCTCGCGCGTCCGGGAGTCGTAAAGCCGCAGCGCCACGCGGCAAGACTACGGACCAACCCAGAACCCATGAAGCAACACACAAACGTTGCCGGGGTCATCTCCTGAGGCGATGTCAGTGTCGCAGGGGTGGACCCACGCCACGTTTGTGTGCAACTGCGAGGGTTAGGCGCGCTCGACGAGCATCGCGAGGCCTTGGCCCACTCCGATGCACAGCGTCGCCAGGCCGCGCCGCGCCTGCTCGCGCTCCATCCGTCCCAGCAGCGTCACCATCACCCGTGCGCCGGAGCAGCCGAGCGGATGGCCGAGCGCGATCGCGCCGCCGTCCCGGTTCACGGTCTCGATGTCCAGCCCGAGGCGCCGTACGCCGGCCAGCACCTGCACCGCGAACGCCTCGTTGATCTCCACCGCGTCGAGGTCGCCCACCGACCACCCGGTCCGGTCGAGCACCTTCTCGGTGGCGACGACCGGGCCGAGGCCCATCACCGACGGCGGTACGCCGCCGGCCGCGGCGGTCACGACGCGGGCGCGCGGGGTGAGGCCGTAGCGCGCCACGGCCTCCTCGCTGGCAACGATGAGCGCGGCGGCGCCGTCCGACAGCGGCGACGACGATCCGGCGGTCACGACACCGCCCTCGCGGAACGCGGGCTTGAGCTTCGCGAGCCGCTCCAGGCTCGTGTCGGCGCGCGGCCCCTCGACGGCCGTGACCGGCCCGGCGTCGGTGTCCACCGCCACGAGCTCCGCGTCGAAGCGGCCGTCCTTCATCGCCGCCGTCGCCCGCTCGTGCGACCGCAGCGCGAAGGCGTCGGAGTCCTCCCGGCTGATGCCGTCGAGTGCGGCGACCTCCTCAGCGGTCTCGCCCATCGGCAGCGTCGCCTTGCCGCCGTCGAGCGCGCGCATCTTCGGGTTGACCAGCCGCCAGCCCAGCGACGTGTCGGCGACCTCGCCCGGCCGCGCCCATGGCGTACCGGGCTTCGCCATGACCCACGGCGCGCGGGTCATCGACTCGACCCCACCCGCGACGACGACATCGGCCTCCCCGACCCGCACCGCGTTGGCCGCCGAGCTGATCGCCTGCAGGCCGCTCGCACACAGCCGGTTGACCGTGTAGCCGGGCGTCGAGTCCGGCAGGCCGGCGAGCAGCAGCGCCATGCGCGCCACGTTGCGGTTGTCCTCGCCGGCCTGG
>CAZEAM010000090.1:0-9739 GCA_964510285.1 uncultured Frankiaceae bacterium
CTCGGCGATGATCTCGGCGAGCTGGTCTCGATCCTCGGCGCGTGGTCCCGCGCGGTGCAGGCCGCGGGTGGCTACCCCGGCAGCGGTCCGCACGACCTCGCCCAGCTCGGCCGCTAGCGCGCCGAGCCCGCCGATATCGGCGTCTCAGAGGGGCTTGAGACGCCCACTAGGGCGGGCTCGGCGGCGCGTTGCGTTACATGGCGGAACGTAATAGGTTTCGCGCATGTCGCAGGCTGCTCCGCACGAGTCCGGCGACGACGCTCCCCGGGTCGGTCGGCCCCGAGACCCGCGGGTCGACGACGCGATCCGCCAGGCGACCCTCGAGCTCCTGGTCGAGGACGGATACCAGGCCACCACCATCCAGGCGATCGCCCGCCGCGCCGGCGTCAGCGCCCCGAGCGTGTACCGGCGCTGGTCAAGCAAGGCCGAGCTGATCGAGGAGGCGGTGTTCCCGAGCGGGCTGCTGGCGCCCGAGGCGCGCACCGGCGACGTGATCACCGATCTGCAGCCGTACTGCCTGCAGATCCTCACCTACCTCGCCGACCCGCCGATCCGCGCCGCGATCCCCGGCCTGCTGGTCGAGTACCAGAACCACCGCGAGATCTGGCAGCACTCGATGCAGCGCAGCTTCTTCCCCATGCGCAAGTCCTTCGAGGCCTACCTCGAGCAGACCGGCCGCAAGCCCGTGGTGTCGGCCGACGCCTTGTTCGACGTGATGGTCGGTGCGCTGTTCACCCGCGCCCTGAACGAAGGGGCCGATGGTGCCGAGGAGTTCGCGCGCGCGGTGGCCGGCGTGATCACAGCGGCGCTGAAGGGGGCGTAGCCATGACCGAGCCGGTCGAGATCGAGCACGTCACGATGAAAGTGTCCAGCCGCGAGCCGGAACAGGTGCGCCAGCGGCTCGAGCGCTGGCTCGCCGGCCGGATCGAGGACGGGTCAACGGTCACCGTGTCCGATCTCGAAGGCAGCGAGGCCAACGGCATGTCGTCGGACACGACGATGTTCCGCGCCCGGTGGACCGACGCCGACGGCGCGCACGACGAGCGTCTGGTCGCCCGGATCGCCCCCGACCCGAACGACGTACCAGTCTTCCCGACCTACGACCTACAGGGCCAGTACGACGTGATCCGCGCCGTCGCGGCACTGACGAAGGTGCCCGTCCCCCGGCCGTGGTGGTGCGAGCCGTCGAGTGACGCGCTCGGCGCGCCGTTCTTCGTGATGAGCCGGATCGACGGCGTCGTGCCGCCCGACGTCATGCCGTACCCGTTCGGTGACAACTGGCTCTACGACGCCGATCCGGGCGACCAGCGCAAGCTGCAGGAGACCACGGTCGCCGCGATCGCGGCCCTGCACGACGTGACGGATGCCGCCGAACGATTGCCGTTCCTCGAGAAGGACCGGCCCGGGGACACCCACCTGCGCCGCCACGTCGCGAACACGCGCGCGTGGTACGACATGGTCGCCCGCGAGGGTGCGCCGTCGGCGCTGGTCGAACGTGCCTTGGCCTGGCTCGATGACAACTGGCCGGCGCGCGAGGGCCCGACCGTCCTGTCGTGGGGCGACTCCCGGATCGGCAATGTGCTCTACGACGACTTCGAGCCGGCCGCACTGCTCGACTGGGAGATGGCCGGGCTCGGGCCCCGCGAGCTCGACGTCGCGTGGCTGGTCTACGCGCACCGGGTCTTCCAGGACATCACCGGCGCCCTCGGACTGCCCGGCATGCCACACTTCCTCACCCCGGCGGATGTGGCCACGCAGTACGAGGCGATCACCGGATACGCCTGCCGCGACCTGCGCTGGTTCATGGTCTACGGCGCGGTGCAGTGGGGGATCGTCTTTCTCCGGACCAGCGCCCGCCAGGTTCACTTCGGCGAGAAGGAGTGGCCGGAGGACCGCGACGAGGTGATGCACAACCGGATCCACCTCGAGTCGCTGCTGGACGACGTCGCCGATCTCTGAGATCTCTCGCAAGAACAGGGGCACCGCAATGCCAGTCGCGCTCGACGAGTACCCGCTGCACCAGACGCCGCTGTCGATGCGATACGTCGCGAGCAGCGACCGGAACTTCTATGACCGCTGTTACTTCAACGCCCACGACCGCAGCGGCAAGATCTTCCTGATCACCGGCGCGGGCGTCTACCCGCAGCTGGGCGTGAAGGACGCGTACGTGGTGATCCGGATGGGTGACCTGCAGCACGTCGTACGCATGTCAGACGCTCTCGACGACGAACGGATGAAGCTCGCGGTGGGCCCGTATCGGGTGGAGGTCGTCGACCCGTTGCAGCGGATTCATCTGGCCTGCGACGCCGACGAGCACGGCATCGGTTTCGATCTCACCTGGCAGGGTGCGTTCCCCGCGATCGACGAGGAACGACATCTGTTGCGCAGCGGGATCCGCCCGATCCTCGACACCTGGCGGTTCGCGCAGCTCGGCACGTGGGAGGGCGAGATCCGGCTCGGCGGGCAGACGATCGCGGTCTCCCCCGACACCTGGGTCGGCTCGCGCGACCGGTCGTGGGGGATCCGGCCGATCGGCGAGCCCGATCCGGCCGGCAGGCCGGTCGACGGAGCCGACGAGTTCGGCTTCTGGTGGCTCTACGTGCCGGTCAAGTTCGACGACTACGCCGTCGTGCTGATCGCACAGGAGGACGGCAACGGGCACCGCACCCTCAACGACGCGGTCCGCGTGCACCGCGACGGGCGGATCGACCAGCTCGGCTGGCCGCGGGTGCAGATCAGCTACCGGTCCGGGACGCGGATCCCCGAGCACGCGACGATCGCGCTCACCGAGCCCGACGGCACCCCGATCGTGATGGAGGTCGACACGCTCGGTCACGTGCCGTTGCACGTGGGATGCGGTTACGGCGGCGACCCCGAGTGGTCGCACGGCGCATGGCGCGGGCCGGGCTGGATCGAGGGGTCGATGTACGACTTCAGCGACCCGGCCGTCGCCGGGCGCACGCAGTGGGGCGTGGTCGACCACATCGGTCGGGCCACCCTGGGCGGCGACGAAGGGTGGGGCTTGTTCGAGCACGGCACGATGGGCCGACACGTGCCGAGCGGCTTCACCGACTTCGGATCGGTCGCGCCGTGACGATCAGCGGGGCGAAGGTCCTCGTCACCGGGGTGACCAGCGAGGTCGCGAAACCGGTCGCGCTGGCGCTCGCCAAGGACAACGAGGTGTACGGCGCCGCCCGCTGGAAGGACCCGGCCTCGCGCGAGCCGTTCGAGTCGGCAGGTGTGCAGCCGGTATACGCCGATCTGGTCAAGGGCGCGCTCGACGACCTGCCCGCACAGGTCGACTACGTCGCGCACTTCGCCGTGATGAAGAGCGGCAAGTGGTCGGTCGACCTCGACGGCAACGTCGGCGGGCTGTCGCTGCTGATGGAGCGCTACGCGGACGCGACCGCGTTCCTGCACTGCTCGACGTCGGCGGTCTACGAACCGCATCCGCACGATGAGGCACATGAAGACTCACCACTCGGCGACAACCACCGCGCCTACTACCTGGAGACCTACTCGATCTGCAAGATCGCTGCAGAAGCCGCGGCGCGGCACGGCGCCAAGCGCTACAACCTGCCCACCACCATCGCTCGCCTGAACGTCCCCTACGGCGATGGGGGTGGGTGGCCGATGTTCCACCTCGCGCAGATGGCGGCAGGCCAGGAGGTGGCGGTGCACGAGGTCCGTCCCAACGTCTTCCAGCCGATCCACTCCGACGACATCGTGGCGACGGTCCCGAAGCTGTTCGAGATCGCCGGCGTGCCACCCACCGTCGTCAACTGGGCGGGTGACGAGCAGGTCAGCGTCGAGGACTGGACGTCCTATCTCGGCGAGCTGACCGGGCTGACCCCGAAGCTCGCAGTCTCCGAACACTCGCTGGCCAGCGGCCGGGTCAATCTCGACCGGATGCACGAGCTGGTCGGGCACACGACCGTGCACTGGCGCGACGGGATGCGCCGCATGGTCGAAGCCCTGCGCCCGGATCTGCTTAGGTCATAGGAGTGCTACGTGGGCAGCGTGACATCGGGCTGCTCGCGGGTGGAAGTCTCGTCTCGGTAGCGGGTGACGCCGCCGCACTGGTTGCGCTGCTGTTCGAGCTTAAGGGCCACGGCGTGGGCTGGGTCTCCGGCGCGCTCGGCGCGGAGCTGCTGCCGTACGTGCTGCTGGCCTCGTTCAGCGGGCGGCTCGTGGACCGACTCGACAACCGGCGGCTGCTGGTGGTGGGTCTGCTCGGCCAGTCGCTGGTTGCGGTCCCGCTGGCATTCGCACGCTCGCCGGTCTTGGTCGTCGGGTTGTTCTTCGCGCTGAACGCGGTGTCGACGCTGGTGCGCCCAGCCGCCAACGCGATGGTTCCGGTGCTGGCCGGCGAGGCTGATGCGACCCGCGGCTTCACGTGGGTGGCGACCGGGATCGGGATCGGTTTCATCATCGGCCCGGCGGTCGGCGGCGTGCTGACCGAAGCGGCTGGCGTGACCACCACCCTGCTGGTCGACGCCGGCACGTTCCTCGTCACCGCGACTGCGTGCCGCCTGCTCAGCAAGACCCGCCACGGCAGCGGCGACGCCGAGGAGGATGCGGACCGGCACGGCGGGATGAGGATCCTCTGGCGCGACGTGGTGCTGCGCTGGAGCGTGCTGATGACCTCGCTCGCGGTCGCCGGTGCGGTCGTCGACAACGTCGCCGCGCCGTTCCGGTTCCTCGACCAGCTCGCCACCTCTCCGGCGGGATACGGCAGCTACCTGGCCGTGTGGGGCGTCGGCGGTCTCGCCGGGTCCCAGCTGCCCCGGCGTCTGAAGCCGGCAGCCCTGCCGACCGCGCTCGCGGTGGGCAATGGGCTGTCCGGCCTCGGGATCGTCGGGATCGGACTCGCCCCGTCGCTCGGCTTCGCGCTCGTGGCGTCGGCCGTCGGCGGGATCGGCAACGGGACGGCGAACGTGGCGCAAAGCGCACTCGTCGCCGCCCGGGTGGGCCCGCGGCAGCGCGGACGCGCCTTCGCCTCGGCAGCGGCGCTCATCCAGGCGGGTGTCGGAGTCGGAACCGTGGCCGGCGCACCGCTGGTCGCCGGCCTCGGCGCAGGTCACGCGATGATCTCCGCAGGCGGGCTCGCCGCCATCCTCGCCGGACTCACCGCCGCCTGGACCATCAAGCGTCGGTGATCATGACCTGAACTCGCAGCCCTCGGCGCGCCCAATCTCTCCACCCTGCTGGTGTCGCGAAGCTCAACCGTCGTAGGTTGCCTCGAGGCGTGGCTGGCTGCGTCGCGGTTCGGTTCGAACAAGGGGGTACGGCGTGTCGGTAGTGCGTTGGGGGCGGGGGCGTGCGCGGCTGACCCGCGGGACTGGGCTACTGGCGCTCGCCGCGCTGGTCGTTGCGCCGGCCGTGGCGGCGAGTGCACCGGTGCTCGCTGCTTCGCCGAGGGCGGTGACGCTGACAGCCGGGACCTGGAAGATGCAGCAGATCGACGCGCCACCCTCGTCCGCATTGTTCGGCGTCTCCTGTGTCTCCTCGAACTGGTGTGAGGCGGTCGGCTGGATCCTCTCGAGTCCCGAGGGGGGTACGAAGACAGCGCTGATCTACCACTGGAACGGCCACCGTTGGACTCGCCAGCAGGCACCTGCCGGCAACTACGGGCTGTCCGCGGTCACGTGTCGATCCAAGACGATGTGTGTCGCGGCCGGTGCTGCCACCTACTACGGCAAGCCCGCCCCCGGCTACAAAGGCCATCCGACCTGTCCGTGCAGCAGGCCGCTGATCATGCGATGGAACGGTCACCGGTGGGCGACTCAGCGGGTGCCGAACCCGAGCTTCGAGCCGTACGGCGGACTCAACGCCGTCGACTGCGCGTCTAAGTCAACTTGTTTCGCGGTCGGCTTCGACTACACCGGGACCGTCGCCGAGAGGTACACGAAAGGAAGTTGGCACCTGCTGTCGGCGCTCAACGACAAGCCCGGGAACCTGATCGACGTAACCTGCTGGTCGGCTTCGGGCTGCGACGTCGTCGGCTGGGGAATCAACCTGTGGAACGGCCGGAAGTGGTCGAAGGTCAGCGTGCCGCCGGACGTTCCGGCGAGCGAGGTCACCTGCTCGTCGCTCACCCTGTGCGAGGGCGTCGGCACGGTCGACGTGTCGGGCGGCATGGACCGGATGGAAGGCGCTCTGTGGGATGGCACCAACTGGACCACCCAGCCATTCGGTTCCTCATCCAGGTACCCGGAGTTCAATAGCATCTTCTGCTCGACGCCGGGCGAATCGTGTGTGGCAGTCGGTCAAGCTTCGCCGGGCGTCGTCGCTGCGCGCATGACCGATGGCACCTGGTCCACCGAGAGGATTCCGCTGCCACATGGCGCGGTGAACGGCGGGCAGCTCAACTCCGTCGACTGCACAAGCGATGGAACCTGCTTCGTGGTCGGTCGCGCGTATCTCAAAGGCGACGCTTACCACCTGTTGATCGAGCGCTCCGGCTGACCGTCGGGGCCATCCCCGTGATCGTGACTACAAGGCCGCCTGAATCCGCTAGGCGCTACAGGCCGACCACGTCGAGATCACCGCGAACCAGCCGGAGCGGTGGGCGCTCGCTGACATCGATGTCGTGGTGGGTGTGGCCGAAGCCGTCCTCGATCCGGGTCGGCTGCAGCAGTGACGTGGACGCGGTCGCATCGGCCGCGAGCCGCCCCTGCGAGATCAGCCGGTCGATCACGGTGTGCAGCACCTCGGCAGCCATGCGGCCCAGCGCCGGCAGGCCCGAGTGCGAGTGGAACCGCTCGTAGAGGTCGACCTGCGCGATGGCCTGCGCTCCGAGCAGGTCGGCGGTGTCGAGCAGCAGACCGATGTCGACGCCGTAACCGCAGCGGAACGGCAGGCGCTCGAGCAGGTCCCGCCGGCCGGCGTATTCGCCGCCCAGTGGCTGGACGATCCGCCCGAGCTCCGGCCAGAACGCCGCCAGCAGTGGACGCGCGGTGAGCTCGGTGACCCGTCCACCACCGACCGTGACGTCGGCTTCGGTACGGCGGTCGTAAGCCCCCTTGACCAGCGCGACCGTCCGGTCGGCGAGCAGCGGGCCGAGCAGCGCGGGCACGAACCGCGGATCGAACCGCTCCAGGTCGGCGTCGAGGAACACCAGCAGGTCAGCGGAGGTTGTCGCGAGCCCCTGCCACATCGCCTCACCCTTGCCCGGCTCGGCGGCGGCAACCACGCGCGCGCCCGCCCGGGTCGCGATCTCGGCCGTCGCGTCGGTGGACGCGCTGTCGACCACCACGACCTCGTCGATGAAGCCGTCGCCGAACGCGCTGATCAGCGCGCGAACGATCTTGCCGACCGTCCGGGCTTCGTTGCGGGCCGGCAGGATCACCGCGATCGTCTGGTCGCCCCTGAGCGCGCGGACCCGGTCCGCCGGCCAGTCCGCGATCCGCGTCATCTCGTCGACGGCGGCCACCGCGCGCCGGTCGTCGCTCACTTCGACAGCTTCGCAATCACGCAGCAGTCGGGCGCCTCGCCACCCGGCTGGGCCTCCCCTTCGACGCCCGCGCCTTCGAGCAGGCCGGCGACCAGCTCGCGGTTCATCCCGCACACCAGACCGGGGGCTACGTCCGCGACCGCGCGGAACGGACAGTTGCGCAGCCGGATCGCCGGCGCTCCGTCGTCGACCGGCTCGTAGCCGAGGTCGTCGAGCGCCGACACCACGGCGGAGCGCGCCTTGCGCGCCGCCGGCGGGCGTCGCGACTCCCCGATCCGTCGCCCCTCGGCCCGGGCCACGTCGTACGACGAGGTCAGCGCGTCGTCGGGCCGTTCACTGACCGCACGGGCGAGCAACCGCGCCGCGAAGACGTAGTGCCGTACCGGCACCGACAGCTCGACCTCCACGCCGGAGGCGGTGTAACGCTTGGCCGGACGCCCCGACCCGGGACCGCCGCGGCGCCCTTCCGGGCGCGCGTAGTCGGTGTCGAGGAAGCCGGCCGCCGCCAGCCGATCGAGGTGGAACGCCGTCAGCCGCCGGTTGATCCCGGTCGCCCGCGACACCTCGTCGCGGGTGAGCGGCCGGCGGGCCTGGCGCACCACTCGGTACACCTCACGGCGGTGCGGCTCGGACAGCAGCTGCGCCAGCTCCCAGGTGGGCGCCGCTCCCGCCGGTCCGATCTCGCTCATGCCACCACTCTATCGACAATGTTGATTAGCGATAGTACGGTCACCTCATGCGGCATTTCTCATTCCGACCATCACTGACGATGCGCGGCCGGAAGTTCAAGGGCCTGCGCGGTCTCGCCGGGAAGCCCTTGCACCCGCCGCTGACCGACGTGCCGATCACCGCCTACCTGTTCGTGGCGGTCTTCGATGTGATCTCGATCGCGGTGCACAGCTCGCACACCGCGCTCGGTCACCAGATGTACCTCGCCGCCACCTGGACGCTGCTCGGCGGCGCCGCCGTGTCGGTTCTCGCCGCACTCACCGGCGCGATCGACTGGTGGAAGTCCAGCGAGGCCGGCACCCAGGCGCGCCGCACCATCAACGCGCACGCGATCACCATGATCATCGTCACCGTCATCGTGCTGGTGGATCTCATCGCCCGGCTCGCGTCGTACGACGACCGGCTCTCGACGCCGGGCTGGATCGTGGCGCTGTCGGTGATCGCCGGCGTACTCGTCTCGTTCGGCGCCACCATCGGCGGCGGCCTCGTCTACGACTACGGCTTCAACGTCGAGACGGCCGGCGACCACCCGGTGTGGCACAAGAACGAAGCCGACGTGTTCCCCGGGCAGGCTCACTGATGGGCTCTTCGGTCGCGTCGATCGCCGAGCAGCGGGTTCGCGACCTGGCCACCTTGGGCCAGGTCGATCTCGATGCCGCGGAGGCCGCCGCCGAGGCGCTGATGCGCGCGCTGGGCATGGACCCCGACGCGCCAGGGCTCACCGAGACCCCTAAGCGGGTCGCCCGCGCCTACGCCGAGCTGTTGACGCCGCGCGAGTTCACGATGACCACTTTCCCGAACGACGAGTCCTACGACGAGCTCGTGCTGGCCAAGGACATCCCCTTCACCTCACTGTGCGAGCACCACCTGCTGCCCTTCACCGGCACCGCATCAGTCGGCTACCTGCCCGGCCCGCGCATCCTCGGCTTGTCGAAGCTCGCCCGGGTGGTCGAGCTGTTCGCGCGCCGGCCGCAGGTGCAGGAGCGCATGACCAAGCAGATCGCCGACTGGCTGGACACGCAGCTCGGTCCGCGCGGCGTCGGCGTGGTCGTCCAGGCCGAGCACACCTGCATGACGTTGCGTGGTGTGCAGGCACGCGGCTCGGCCACCGTCACGAGCTCGCTCACCGGGTTGATCCGCACCGACGAGCGGACCCGCGCGGAGTTCCTCGCCCTCGCGAGCTGAGCTACTGCTGGCCCGGAATCAGCGACCGCGCGAGGTTGGCGCAGTCCGCGAGGACCTGGGCGCTCGACCCGGTCCCGGTCCCCTGCTCTCCGGCGATCCCGGTGATGTCCTGGTCGTCGGTCGTGCCCGACCGCTGCGCGGCGATGTTCGCGGCGAGGGCCTGCTCGTCCGCGGCTAGCTGGGCGTAGCGCGGGTCCAGCGCCGCGGCCTGCTGCGCGAGCTGGGCGGCGGTCGGCCCCGAGGACTGGCAGGCCCGGTTGGCCAGGCTGTAGGCGCTCGGCCCGGTCGAGCCGCTGCTTCCGCCACCACACCCGGCGAGGGCCAACGACGACAGCACGACAACCGCGGCGATTCGCTTCACGCCAGCAT
>CAZEAM010000091.1:0-4104 GCA_964510285.1 uncultured Frankiaceae bacterium
TCTACTTCCAGCCGATCGACTCGCTCAACACCGGCGGCTGCCACACGGTCGGCCACATCCGGATCTACAACAACTACTTCGCGCAGGGCGGGCCGGCGTACCCGTGCTTCGCGTACACCGACATGGTCAAGGAGCACAACACGACGGTGTGCGAGGTGCCGATGCCGGACGAGGCGCCGCAGCCGATCATGCGCGGGGCGGGGTTGGAGCCGCAGTGGCGCCACCTGGTGCGGGCATACCGGCCGGAGGTCGACCTGGTCGGGCCGGAGCAGATCACGCCCGCCGGCGGCACGATCATGATCAGCGGCACCGGCTTCACGAAGGACTCGAAGGTGTACGTCGGGGGGCGGCGCGCGACCGGGGTGAAGGTGCTGACGACGAACTTCATCTTCGCGACGGCGCCGGCCAACCAGGGCGGCGGAGGCGTGCCGGTGGTGGTGACCAACGGACAGGGCAAGAGCAAGGTCACCCAGTACTCGCAGCTGACCTACACCGCGAACCCGACGCCCTGCCAGCTCAGCATGGGCACCGGCATAACCACCGGCCTGCTCAGCTGAGACCGGCGCCCGGGCCGGCAGTGCGCCCGCCGGTCAGTGCACCCGGTGCGGCTTCGTCGTCGCGGTCGCCGAGTGGTAGCCGGGCGTGCCGACCGTGACCTTCACCGTGATCCGCTTGCCACGGTCGTGGCGCGTGAAGCGGTGCGCGGTGTCGTTGGCGCCGGCGATCGGGTGCCCGTTGCGGTACCACTGGTAGCGGTACCTCGAGGGCGACGGCGCCCAGCGGCCGGCGGTGACGGAGGCGAAGTACCCGACGAGGAACGTGCCCGTGATGCGTGGCTTGTGCCGCAGGGTCAGCGTGCCGGGTGGCGGGCTGATGTCGCGTTGGGTGTCGGTGAGTGCCGGCGCGGCGGGGTCGGTGACATCGAGTCCGTACAGATACGCGCGGGTGGAGGCGCCCGAGCCCGGCACGTTTCCCACCCAGTAGATCGTCTGTCCGACGAGGACCGGGTCGCTGATCGAGGCGTAGAAGACGTTGGGGAACGACGCGCTTGCCAGCACCGCGCCGGTGGAGTCGATCAGCCGGTACTCCAGGTGGTAGTGCTGGCCCTGCCGCACGCCGAACAGGACGGCGTACCGGTCGTCGCCGACTTGCACCGCACGCGGCTCCATGGCACCGGTGCGCCCGTTCGCCGCGAAGTCCGTCAGCCAGTCGACGGTGTGCGTGCCGGTTGCCGGATCGGCCGCGATGGCGAAGACGTTGCGTTGCTCGTCGGGTGAACCGAGGGTGCCCATCGGCGCATCGGGCTGGGGGATCGAGTCGCCGAGTACGACGATCCCGTGCGGCCCGCTGACCAGGCTCGTCACCGAAGCGCCCGTGAAGTTGTCGCCCTCTTCGCCGTTGAAGTCGAACAGGTCGTAGTCCACGACGGTGCGCTGGTCGGGGTAGTTGGCCATCACGCCGAGCTGGATCTCGCGCGGGAACGCGTCGCCCTGGTCGACCATCACCAGGTTGCTGCCGTTCATCGCGACCAGCTGCTGGAAGGAGTGGCTGGAGTACGAGACGCCGCCGAGCTCATCGAAGGTCGTCGCGACCATCGTGTCGACATTGACCTCGAAGGTGAGGTTGACCTGGTGGTGGACGCCTTCGACCGCGTAGATCGTGCGTGCCATGTGGACGACGAGCCGGTTGCCGACCAGGACCATGTGCGGGGCGGAGGCGTCGAACGGGTCGTAGATCCCCTTGATCGTCCCTTGCGTCGCTCCTCCCTTGACGTACGCGGTGCCGACGAGTGACCAGCTCGGGTCGTAACGGCGTACGGCGACGACGTCGCGGGTGTCGTCCTCGTCGTGGTTCGGGCGCCCGACGAGGACGTAGAAGTACCCGTCGGGGCCGGCGTAGAAGCCGCCCCACGCCGGCCAGCCGGACAGCGAGATCGTCGTCGGATCGCCGACCGCTGTCAGGCGCTGCGGGTCGTAACCGGTGACGGTGAGCGCGTTGGTCGTTTGGTCGTAGGTGACGACGTGAAGCTGACCGGTGCCGTCGGCGTAGGCGTAGGCCGGATCGGGGTTCGCCCAGTTGCCGCCGTCGTACGCCGACGTCGCGGTCGTCGACAGCGTGTGCACCGCGCGCAGGGCGCCGATCGGCACGGCAGCCTTGCCGGTCGCCGCGGTGGCCTGGAGCAGCCCCCCGACAGTCAGAGCGATGGTGAGTGTCACCGCGGTGACAGCGCGCGTTCGCATTCTGGGCCCCCGTCACGACGTGGCCGTCGTCACGGATGACGACGCCCGGTGCGCCGATCGAACCGCGCAACCGCTCCGATGTCAGGGGCCAAGTGGCGTAGCGACGACAACTTGCGGACGGATGGCTGACCCGGCGGCCTGGCGCGGCGTCGCGCTCGGATGCAACGTACCACTACCCCGTTGGGGTATTGACACAGAAGTCGGCGCGGCGCACCGTGGAGGGTGTGACCACTATCGAGCTCGATGACCGCCGGCGCGCGCCCCTTGCCAAGATCGCGCGGAGTGAGGACCGGACCTTCCTCGCAGAGGTGATGCCGGACGGGCGGATCATCCTGACACCCGCTGTGACGATCAGCAAGAGCCAGGCCGCCTTGAACGCCCGGCCGGACATCCTGGACGCGATCGACCGTTCCTACGAGGGCGGCACGGTCCCCGGCGTTCTCCCCAAGCGGCGCAAAGCCAAGACAGTACGACGCCCGAGCGCGTAGAACGCGATGGTGAGTGCGCCTCGATTCGAGTACAGCGAGGACGCCCGGAAGGCGCTCGACCGACTCGAGTGCGAGGCCGGCAACCGGCTGTGGGACGACCTCTGCGGCGCGATCGAGTTGATCGTCACCCACCCCGACTCTCGCGAGGCGCGTGGCGAGCAGCTACGCGGCCGCGACGACAGAGCCGTGTGGAAGGTCGACGTGTTCGACGGAAGTGACGACTGGGCCGTGCTGTGGCACCACAACGCGTCGAACCGCGTGGTGATCGCCTGGATCGGACTCTGGCCGCCGGCCTAGCAAGTATCGGGCCCTTCAGGTCGCGGTGGATCAAGTAGGCCGGGCGCCGGTCGTCCTACGCGGTGAGCAGAGCGCTATCTGGTGCGAGCTAGCTGGCCTGGGCGGGAGCCGGTGTCGGTGTCGTTTCGTCGGGTCACGATGCCGTTGACCAGCGTCGCCATGTAGCCGTCCGCGCCCTGCAGGATGCGGCTTGCGCCGGCGGGTAGGTCGAAGCGCACCTCGGGACGGCGGATCCGCAGGTTGTCGAAGTCGATGACGTTGATGTCCGCGCGCTTGCCGACCTCGATCGTCCCGCGATCGGTGAAGCCGTAGAGCTCCGCGTTGCCCGCAGACTGCTTGCGCACCAGCAGCTCGATCGGCAGCTTCTCGCCGGCCGTGCGGTCTCGGCCCCAGTGGGTGAGGTGGAACGTCGACGCCGAGCAGTCGGAGATCAGGTTGACGTGCGCACCGGCGTCGGACAGGCCGGTGACGGTGTTCGGGTCGAGCAGCATCTCCCGGCACACGTCGAGGTTGCCGCCGACGAAGTTCGAGCCGAGGGCGGCGTAGAAGGCGTTGCCGCCGTCCTCGAGCAGCAGGTCGTACATGTAGGCCTGCGGCTCCACCCCCGCCGCCATCGCCTTCATCATCACCGAGTCCTCGAACGACGGCTCGTAGTTCACCGGCTCGGCGAGCGAGAACGTGATCGGCAGCGCGCTGCTGAACAGCAGCATCAGCGCGGCCGCGCCGTTGGGCTGGCCCTCGAGCTTGTCGGTCTCAGACAGGATCGCGTCGCGGATCTCCGGGCGGCGCATCTGCGCGACCCGCTCGGCGAGCGGCAGATCCTTAATAGAGAGGTACGTCGGCCGGAACATGAACAGGTGGTAGGTGTCGAGTGAGGTCATCAGCGTGACCGACCGCGGGATCACCTGCGGCCGCAGCACCGCGCCGGCGGCGGTCGACTCGCGGGCCAGGTCGAGGATCGTGCGCCAGGTGTCCGGGTCGTCGAAGAGCTGCGCCACGGTGAAGGTCACCGGCCGGCCGCTGACCTCGGCGAAGCGGCGGAGGTAGGGCAGCTCGGCGAGCATCGTCGAGTGCTCGCC
>CAZEAM010000092.1:0-19284 GCA_964510285.1 uncultured Frankiaceae bacterium
TCGAAGCCCTCGGCTACAAGGTCACCCTCGAACCCGCCGCCTGAGAGTTCAGTTCTATTTTCGGACTAGGAGTCGCTGATCTCTTCTGCCTTGGACCGCAGTTGCTTGAAGTCCTTGCCCTTGGGGTCGCTGACCAGGGAGTCCGTGGCGGTGAAGCCCCAGCCCTCGTACTTCACCGCGACCCGGGCCAGCCGGTGCTTCGCGGTGCCGCCGCATTCGGGGCAGGTGCGCTCGCCCGTGTCACCGAGCCGGAGCAACGCCTCGTGTTCGGCCGAGCAGTCGGTGCAGCGGAACAGGTAGATCGGCATGGACTAGGCCCCCGCGGCGCACAAGGCCGCTGTCCACACTGTGGATCGCGGCTGTGGGTAAATCACAGCGGTGTGACTACGCCCGTGTGCTGTGCGATCCGGCGCGGCAAGTCGGGGTCACCGCCACTGGGTCGAGACTCCGAAGCCGACGATGATGAACCCGAACCCGATCAGGAGGTTCCAGTTCGACAGCGCCTTGATCGGCAGGCTGCCGCCGGTCACGTAGAACAGCACCAGCCAGACCAGCCCGACCAGGAAGCACCCCAGCATCGACCAGCCGACCCACGGGGGGCTGACCTTCTTCTTCGGTGAGCGCGTCGGCGGAGGGGTGTACGCCGGCTTGGCGCGACCCTTCGACTTCGGCACGGACCCTCCATCTGCGTCAGGGCGAGGTAACGGTTCGCCGACCCGGTTGGCCTTAGCGTAGTCGTCTCAGCGCGAGCGAACGCCGGGTCCGCCGCAGGCAGTGGGTGGAGGTGAACGTGGACTGGTCGCAGCCGGCCGCGGACCCGCCGGCACCCGCGGACCCTGGCACGCCGGTCGACCGTCCCACGCGGACCGGTCATTGGCGGACGGTCGTCCGCGGGATCGGGCAGCTGTTCATCACCGCCGGCCTGGTGATCCTGCTGTTCGTCGTCTACGAGCTGTGGTGGACCGGGTTCACCACGAAACGTGACCAGCACCGCCTGCTGGGCACCCTGCGCCAGCAGTGGGCACACGGCCGGGTGATCAAGGACCCGCCGCTCGGGTCGGCGATCGCGATCCTGCGCATCCCGCGCTTCGGCCCGAAGTACCTGTTCGCGATCGTGGAAGGCGTATCGACGGCCGACCTGATCAAAGGTCCCGGCCACTACCCCGGTACGGCGATGCCGGGCGAGATCGGCAACTTCGCGGTCGCCGGCCACCGCACGACCTACGAGCACCCCTTCTACTCGATCAACCGGCTGCGCACCGGAGACCCGATCGTGCTCGAGACCCGAACCCGATGGCTCACCTACACCGTCGAGGACATCCCGGGCACCAAGGCGCGCTACCAGGAGATCGTCTCGCCCAGCGACGTGGCGGTCTCCTATCCCGTGCCGGACCAACCCGACGTCAACCTCGCGCCGACCCAGCGCGTGCTGACCTTCACCTCCTGCAACCCGCGCTACTCCGCGGCGCAGCGCATCGTCGTACACGCCCTGCTCACCGCCTCGATTCCGAAGTCGGCCGGCCTGCCCGCCGCGCTGCACGGCTACCGGATCGCGAGCGCGGCAGCCGGCTCGGGGCGGGAGGGCTGACATGTACACGTGGATCTGGCGCAAGATCCCCGGCGGGGTCCCGGGCAAGCTGCTGGGCTGTGCAGTCCTGCTGTTCGCGACGCTGGCGTTGCTCTTCCTGGTGATCTTCCCCTGGGCCAGTCCCAAGCTGCCGTTCAACCACGTGACTATCGACTCGACCCCGTCGCCGACGCAGTCCACGGCGGCGCCGGCCGTGCCGGACTGACATGATCCGCGCCGTGGGCGGGTACGACGATCGGCCGTGGCTGGCCGGCTACCCGCCGGACGTCCCCACCGAGTGCAGCTTCCCCCAGGTCGCGCTCACCCGGCTGCTCGACGATGCGGCGCACGCCTACCCAAACAACGTCGCGATCTCCTGCCTCGGCAACCGGATGACCTACCACGCGCTGCAGGACTCGGTGGACCGGTTCGCGGCCGGCCTGGCCGAGCTCGGCGTCGGCCCGCTCGCCCGGGTCGCGATCGTGCTGCCGAACTGCCCGCAGCACGTGATCGCCTTCTTCGCGGTGCTGCGGCTCGGCGCGATCGTCGTGCACTGCAACCCGCTGGCCGCCACGGAGGAGCTGCGCAGCCAGCTGATCGACTCGGGTGCGAGCGTCGTGGTCTGCCTCGACCGGATCGCGCCCGCCATGCTCGAGGTCCGGGCAGACACCCGCGTGCGGGCGATCGTCGTGACCTCGCTGGCGGACGGGCTGTCGCGGACCGCCCGCGGCCGGCTCGAGCTGCCGTTGCCGATGACCCGCAACCGCAAGGCCCGGATGGTCGCCGAGGTGCCCGAGGACCCGGCGATCCACCGTTTCCGGGCGCTGGTCCGGACCGGTACGGCGGCCCGCCAGGCGGCGCTGAGCCCGGCGGAAGACGTCGCGGTCCTGCAGTACACGAGCGGTACCACCGCTGAGCCGAAGGCGGCGATGCTCTCGCACGCGAACCTCGTCGCCAACACCCACCAGATCCGGATGTGGTTCCCGGGCGCCGTACCGGGCAAGGAGGTGACCCTCGCGACGGTGCCGCTGTTCCACGTCTACGGGCTGACGTTGTGCATGCTGACCACGATCCTGCTCGGCGGGCGGGTCGTGCTGCTGCCGAAGTTCGACGTCGACGCGCTGCTCGACGCGATCGACGACGAACGGCCGACCCTGTTCCCGGCAGTCCCGCCGATCTTCCGGGCGCTGGTGGACCATCCGAAGCTGCGCCGCCACGACCTGTCGACGATCCGGGCGTGCGTGTCCGGTGCGATGAAGCTCCCGGTCGATCTGGTCGAGCGGTTCGAGAAGACCGCCGACGTACCGCTCATCGAGGGCTACGGGATGACCGAGACCTCGCCGGTCACGCACTGCGTCCCGCTCACCGGTGACCGTAAGCCCGGGTCGGTCGGCCTGCCGCTGCCCGGAACCTTTGCGCGGATCGTCGATCCGGACCAGCCCAGCGTCGACATGCCGGTGGGCGAGCCGGGTGAGCTCGCCGTGAAAGGCCCACAGGTCTTCCTCGGCTACTGGTCACGCGACGCCGCCGTCGTACCGCCGACCGTCGACGGCTGGTGGCTGACTGGCGACATCGCGATCATGGACCAAGCCGGCTGGTTCCGCATCGTGGACCGCAAGAAGGACCTGATCATCGCCGGCGGGTTCAACATCTCGCCCACCGAGGTCGAGCAGGTCATCCTGCGCATCCCGGGAGTTACCGAATGCTGCGTGGCGGGCCTGCCCGACCGCAACCGTGGCGAGACGGTCAAGGCATATGTGGTGGCGCCGGACGGCAACGTCACCGAAGATGAGGTGAAGGCCGCATGCGCGGCCAGCCTCTCGGCGTACAAGGTGCCGAAGCTCGTGGAGTTTCGTGACGAGCTGCCGCGGACCGCCGTGGGCAAGGCCCTACGCCGGCTTCTCGTCGCCGAGGAGCTGGCCACCGAAGAAGCACCGAGCAGCTGAAGAAGGCGGTTGTCGTGAGCCGGGTCCTGGTCGTGGACAACTACGACAGCTTCGTGTTCAACCTGGTGCAGTACCTCGCTCAGCTCGGCGCCGACGTCGAGGTGCGCCGCAACGACGCGATCGAGGTCGGGGATCCGCTGTTCGCCGAGGTCGACGGGATCCTGCTCTCGCCGGGCCCGGGCCGACCCGAGGACGCCGGCTGCTGCATCGAGGTGATCAAGGCCTACGGCGAGTCGACCCCGATCTTCGGGGTGTGCCTCGGCCACCAGGCGATCGGCGTCGCCTACGGCGGCACCGTCGACCGCGCGCCTGAGCTGTTGCACGGCAAGACCAGTGAGGTCGAGCACGACGGCCGGGGCGTGTTCGCGCAGGTGCCCAACCCCTGTGTCGCGACTCGCTACCACTCGCTGACCGTGCTCGAGCCCGACCTGCCGGAGGTCCTGGAGATCTCCGCGAGGACGGCGACCGGCGTGGTGATGGGCGTGCGCCATCGCGAGCGCCCGGTGGAGGGCGTGCAGTTCCACCCGGAGTCGGTGCTCACCGAAGGCGGGCACCAGATGCTCGCCAACTGGCTCGCGGTCTGCGGCGACCCGGCCGCGGTCGAGCGGGTGGCTGAGCTGGCAGCCAAGCTCGACAAGCAGCGCGCCGGCTAGGGCGCTAGGTCGCCTAAGCCTCCGAGACGCTCCGACGATGCCCGAAATAGGGATTCCGTCCGATGTGTGGTGCCTCCTTAGAAGCAGAGAGTGGTCTCACTCGACCGCTGAAGGAGGCGATCAGGATGTTGTTCACCGTTCCCACGGCGTTCGCCGACGCTGAGCGGGAGTATCGCCGCCAGCGGATCCAGGCGGACTTCCCTGCGCGGTTGTCGCGGCCCCAACGCCGCTTCCGGCTCGCCGCGCTGTTCCAGCCGCGGCACCGGCCCAACCCGGCTCCGCGGCGGCCGATGCCGGCCCCGCACCACCTCACGTCCCACTCGTAACGGCGGGGCGTGGGGTGGGCCGCGGCCGGTAATCCCGTCGCCCCGCCGCGCAATGATGGCGGGGTGGCGGTCGGGGCGCAGACACCGCTGGTCGGACGGGTCGACGAGCGACGTGAGCTCGCGTCGCTGGTCGGGCTGGACCCGGGCGGTACGGCGGGCGGTGCGGTGCTGCTCGGCGGCGACGCCGGCTCCGGCAAGACCCGCCTCGCGAAGGAGGTGACCGGCGACGCCCTGGAAGCCGGCTGGCGGGTCCTGGTCGGTCACTGCCTGGACTTCGGGGACGGGTCACCGCCGTACCTTCCGTTCAGCGAGGCGCTCGGCC
Source organism: uncultured Frankiaceae bacterium (assembly GCA_964510285.1). Lineage (GTDB taxonomy): Bacteria > Actinomycetota > Actinomycetes > JAFAQI01 > JAFAQI01 > DASZTV01. The sequence continues at coordinate 4,815 of CAZEAM010000092.1, forward strand.
GGCTGGCCACCGAGCGACCCGAGGCCACCCAGGCGCTCGTCGAAGCGCATCCGGCGATCGCGCGGCTGCACCCGGCGCACCGCCGCCTCGCGGAGGCCGACGGCACCTCCGCGCCGACCCAGCGCGCGGCGCTGCTGGAGGCGGTCCACGACGCCCTGACCGCCCTCGCCGCCGAGTCGCCGTTGCTGCTCGTGGTCGAGGACGTCCACTGGGCCGACCAGTCCACCCGCGACCTGCTGCACTGGCTGTTCAGCCGCGGGCTCGATGCGCCGGTGACGATCCTCGCTACCTACCGCAGCGACGACCTGCACCGGCGCCACCCGCTGCGCGCGACCCTGGCGGAGTGGGTGCGCCTGCCCCGGGTCGCGCGCCTGCAGCTGGGCCCGCTGACGCCGGCCGAGTCGCGCTCGCTGGTGCGCACGTTGCAACCGGACGCGCTCACCGACCGGGAGCTGCGCCAGATCCTGGCCCGCGCGGAAGGCAACCCGTTCTTCATCGAGGAGCTGGTGGCCGCCGCGACCACCGGCGGCGGACGGCTACCCACCGACCTCGCCGATCTCTTGCTGGTCCGTCTCGAGCAGCTCGAGGACGAGGCCCGGCTCGTCGTGCGCGCCGCGAGCGTCGCGGGGCGGCAGGTGTCCCACCAGCTGCTCGCCGCCGGCACCGAGCTCGGTCCGACCGCGCTCGACGCGGCCGTGCGGGCCGCCGTCGAGGCCAACATCCTGGTCTCGGCCGACGGCGAGCACTACACGTTCCGGCATGCGCTGCTCGCCGAGGCGATCTACCAGGACCTGCTGCCGGGCGAGCGGGTGCGGCTGCACGCGGCGTACGCCGAAGCCATCGCCGGCCGTGCCGTCGACGGCTCGGCCGCCGAGCTGTCCCGGCACGCGTGGGCCTCGCACGATCTCGTCACCGCGACCCGGGCCAGCGTCTAAGCCGGCGACGAGGCGATGGCGGTCGGCGGCCCCGAGGAGGCGATCCGCCACTACGAGCGGGCGCTCGAGCTGATGGAGGATCCCACCGTCGCCGCCCGCGTCGCGGAGGGCGACTCGGCCCAGCGGATGGTGGGCCGGGTCGACCTGGTGGTGCGGGCCAGCCGCGCGGCCCTGGCCGCTGGTCACCACGCGCGGGCCCTCGCGCTCGCCCAGGACGAGCTCAACGCGCTCGGCGCGGACGCGGACGGCCGAGACCGGGCCCGGCTGATCCACAGCCTGGCGATGACCGCGTTGGTGATGGACCACGACTTGGACCTGCTCAGCCTCACCACCGAGGCGGTCCGGCTGGTCAGCGACGAGCCGCGGGATCCGCTGTCGGTGCGGGTCCACATGGTCCACGCGCGCACGATGTATGACCGGGCGCGCGACGACGAGGCGGCGAAGTGGGCCACCGACGCGCTGCGGTTGGCCCGCGAGCTCAACGTCCCGGACGTCGTGTCGGACGCGACGATCCTGCTCGCGAAGATCGATGAGCGTTCGGGTGACGCGGCCCGGGCCCTGGCCGCCGTCGAGGAGGCGATCGACGAGGCGCGAACGGCCGGGGAGGCGCTGGCCGAGCTGCGCGGGCTCTACACCCTCGGACTGCTGCAGTACGGGCAGGGGGAGGTCGCGGCGGCGATCGACGCCTTCGACCGCGCAGCGCAGCGTGCCTACGCACTCGGTCACCAGTGGGCGCCGTACGGTCTCGAGTCGGTCGTGTTCGGCGCGATCGCCACCCAGGTTGCCGGCGACTGGGACCGGGCGAGCCGCCTGGTCAACACCTCCGGCCGCAACCCGCCGGACATGGCCGCCGCGTTGCTCGACGCCATAGCGATCGACCTGGCCGCCGGACGCGGCGACGTCTCAGCGCTCGCCGCGCTGCCCGACCTGCGCACCCGCTGGCATCTGGACGGCCTGGTCGCGATCACCAGCGGCGCGGGAGCGATCGAGCTGTACGGCCAGCGCGGCGACATCGCCGCGGCGCTGGCCACCCACGACGACGTGGTCAGCTTCGTCGGGGCGTTGTGGCAGCGCCCCGGGTTCAACGCCCGGGTCCGGCTCGCCGCACAACTGATCGGGGTGCTGGCCGGAGCCGCGCTGCAGGCGAGCGCGGACGAGCGGCGCAAGTGGGTCGAACGCGCCGAGGAGATCACCGCGGCGGCGCGGGTGATCGCGGCGTCGATGCACCAGGCCGGTCCGGAGAGCCGAGCCTGGCTGCGCCGGCTCGAGGCCGAAAGCGCCCGGCTGCACTGGCTGGCCGGCGCCGACCCGCAGCCGACGCTGCCCGAGCTGGTCGAGAAGTGGCGAGCGACGGTCGCGGACTTCGACGCGTTCGGCCACGTCTACGAGACCGCGCGGTCCAGGGCCCGGCTGTCGGCGGCGCTCGCCGCGGCGGGCGACACCACGGCCGCGGCCGCCGAAGCCGATCAGGCGCGGGCCGTCGCGCGGCGGCTCGGGGCCGCCCCCCTGCTCGCCGAGCTGGGTGGTGCGGACGCCGGTGAGCCGCCGGCTCGGCGTACCGCGAAGCTTCGCGACCTCGACGCGCTCACACCGCGCGAGCGTGACGTCCTGGAGCTGGTCGCGACCGGGCGGAGCAACCGCGAGATCGCCTCCGCCCTGTTCATCAGCGCGAAGACGGTGAGCGTGCACATCTCCAACGTGCTCGGCAAGCTGAGCGCCGGCAGTCGTACCGAGGCGGTGGCGATCGCTCGCCGCCGGGGCCTGTTGGGCTGACCCCGCTAAGGGGTCGGGCTGATCGTGAAGGTCGGCGGTGGCGTCGACTCGGTCGCGGTTGCGGTGGCGGTCGGACTCGGGCTCGACGACGGCCGGGTCTTCTCGTCGACGTAGATCACCACGGTCGAGCCGGCGGCCGCGTAGGCGCCGCTGGCCGGGGTCTGGCTGACCACGAGTCCGTCGAGGCGCCGCTTGTAGACCGCCGCCGGTTTCGACCGTACGTCGAAGCCGTGCTGGAGCAGGATCGCGGTCGCCGTGGACTCGTCCTCGCCCTTCACGTTGGGCACCTTGGTCTTGGAGTTGGAGACCGTGAGGGTCACCTTGGTCCCGGCCGGGATGGAGGCGCCCGCAGCCGGATCGGTGTCGAGCACCTGGCCTTCCGGCAGGCCCGAGTTCTTGAACACCACCCGGCCGGCCTTGAGGTTCGCGGCTGCCAGCGTGTCCTTGGCCTGGTCCATCGACAGCCCGATCAAGCCCTGCGGGACGGACACGTACTGGATGCCACTGGAGATCACCAGCGAGACCGCCTGGCCCTTGCGCAGCAGGATCCCGGCGGGCGGGTTCTGCCGGATCACCTGACCCTTGTCGTTCTTGCTCGTGTACTCCTGGGCGACGTTGCCGACCCGCAGCCCCTGGCCGACCAGGGTGGCCTGCGCGTCCGCGTAGGTCTCCCCGACGACGTTGGGTGTGGTGAGGTCACCGGCGCCGTTGGCCAGCACGTTGCGCGCGATCACCAGCGCGACGGCGAAGATCGCCAGCGTGGCGGCGGCAAGTGCGGCGTACGCCGCGCCGCGTCGTCGCGCGCGTGGCTCCCGCAGCAGCACGGTCGTCGGGGGCAGGGACGCCGCCGTACCCGCCGCGCCGGCGTGCACCGGGTGGGCGTGCACCGGCCGGCCGGCCAGCGCCCGTTCGAGGTCGGCGCGCATCTCGGCGGCGGACGGGTCCCGGTTGACCGGGTTCTTCGCCATCGCCGTGAGGACGATCGCGTCACAGGTGGCGGGGACCTCGGGCTCGACCTGCGACGGCGGCAGCGGGTCCTCGCGCACGTGCTGGTAGGCGACCGCCACGGCCGACTCCCCGGTGAACGGGGGCGCTCCGGTGAGCAGCTCGTAGAGCAGGCAGCCGGTCGAGTAGACGTCGCTGCGCGCGTCGACGTGCTCACCGCGCGCCTGCTCGGGGGAGAGGTAGTGGGCGGTTCCCACGACGGCGGCGGTCTGCGTCATCGTCGCCGTCGAGCTGGTCAACGCCCGCGCGATGCCGAAGTCCATGACCTTGACCTCGCCGGTCGGCGTGATCATCACGTTGCCCGGCTTGATGTCGCGGTGCACGATGCCCGCCGCGTGCGCCTGTTCGAGCGCGGCGCAGATCGCCGCGGTGATCTCCAGCGCGCGCCGCGGCAGCAGCCGGCCCTCGGCGGCGAGGATGTCGCGCAGGGTGCGTCCCTCGACGTACTCCATGACGATGTACGGCGTCGTGACCCCGTCGATCGTGCCGGCGCCGGTGTCGTAGACCGCGACGATCGCCGGGGAGTTCAGCGAGGCGGCCGACTGCGCCTCGCGGCGGAACCTGGCCTGGAAGGTCGGGTCGCGAGCCAGGTCCTTGCGCAGCAGCTTGATCGCGACGTCCCGGCCGAGCCGCACGTCGCGGCCCCGGTGCACGTCGGCCATGCCGCCATGGCCGATGATCTCGCCGATCTCGTACCGGTCGGCGATCAGCGAACGCCGCTTAGCGGGCATGCGTAACTCCCGCTTCGATCACGCAGACGACGCTACCGGCAGCGAGCGGGCGGTCTCCTCGGCCGCGAAGGTGTGTCACTAGCGCTCCGCGGTGGCGACCGTCAGGTGCACGAGAGTCCCCACCTTCGCGCGGGTGCCGCCCGGCGGATCCTGCGCGATGACCGTGCCGACCGACCCCGCGGGCCCGGTGGTCAGCGTCTCGCTGGCTCGAAAGCCGACCTCGTTGAGCTGGTGCTGCGCCTGGACGTAGGGCAGCCCGACGACGCTCGGCACGGTCGCCTGCCCGGCCCCGCTGTTGAGGATCCGCAGCAGCACCGCACCGCCGATCACCACGATCGCGCCGAGGGCGATCAGGCGGTTGCGGACCCGCTTGCGCTCCTCGTCGTCGTACCACCGCTGTCCCGGTGTCGCAGCCTCCTTGGCCGAAGGTGCCGGCTGGTCCCGCCGCTCGACCGCCCCGCTGCCGGGCTTGGTGCGGTGCGCCGAGGCGAGGGCGAGTGCCGTGCGCCCGACGTCGGCCGGGTCGGTCGGCCGCGCGCCACTGTCCCCGCAGAGGGCGGCGAGGAAGGTGGCCACCTCCGGGTCGAGCGGGCTGTCGACCGCGATCAGCGCGGTGGCGACCCGGCCGAGGGCAGGCAGGTCCGCGTCCGGGGCCGGGGTGGAGTCGGTCGCGAAACCGATCAGCGCCACGGAGCCGTCGGGGCGGACCAGGATGTGGTCGGCGTCGATCCGGCCGTGGCCGATGCCGGCATCGCGCGCCGCGGCCAGCGCGAAGGCTGCCTGCCCGACGGTCGCGAGCGCGTCGTCGACGCTGAACCCGCCGTCCGCGTCCAGAGCGTTGACCGTCTCGCCGTCCACCCATGCGGTCACCAGCCACGGCAGGTCGTCGTCGGCGTCGTGGCGCAGGATGCTCGCGATCCCGGGATCGGACAGCGCCTCGAGGGCGCGCGCCCGCTGGTCGAACCTGCGCCGCCACTCGTCGGTCGGCTGCAGGTAGCGGGTCACCGCGACCGGGCGGCTGGCCAGGTCGTCGTGACCGCGCCAGATCTCGCGGCGGGCGTCGGCCTCGACAAGCCCCACGAGGACATAACGCTCGCCGACCGTCTCCAGGGGGACCGGCGGCTCGCCCGGTGTCGTCATCCGCGGTCCACGACCATCACCACCACGGCTAGCACCCGAGGACGGCGCACATCACGGCCTTCGCGATCGGCGCCGCGACCTGCCCGCCGGTCGCGTCGCTGCCGAGGCTTCCGCCGTCTTCGACCAGTACGGCGACGGCGACCCGCGGGTTGTCGGCCGGCGCGAAGCTGACGAACCACGCCTCGGGTGGGAGATGTTCGGAGGTGAGGCCGTGCTCGGCGGTGCCGGTCTTGCCCGCGACGGTGATCCCCGGGATCTGGGCGGCGGTCCCGGTCCCGGATCGCACGACCAGCTCCATGAGCGATCTCACCTGGTCGGCGACCTGCGGGCTCACCGCCCGGCGCAGCTCCTGCGGCTGTGTCCTCGACAGCACCTCGGCGTTGGTGCCGCGCACCTCGGAGACGAGGTACGGCTTCATCTCGACGCCGCCGTTGGCGATCGCGGCAGCGATCTGTGCCGCTTGCAGCGGGGTGACGGCGTCGTCGTACTGGCCGATGGCGGACAGTGCGGTGTTGGGCCGGTTGGCGTCCCCGTTGAACTGGCTCGGGGCGACCCGCATCGGGATCGACAGCGACTCACCGATGCCGAACGCCTTCGCCTGCTCGGCGAGGGTGTGCACGCCGATCTTGAGGCCGAGCCCGGCGAACGCCGTGTTGCAGGAGATCCGGAACGCGTCGGCGATGGTGTCGGTGCCGCCGCTGCCGCAGCTCTCCCCGCCGAAGTTGCGCAGGAACACGTTGGTCTGCGGCAGCTTCAGCTGGGTGGGGGTCGGGATCCTGGTGTCCGGGTCGAACCGGCCGGTGCCGAACGCCGCCGACGCGGTGACGATCTTGAACAGCGATCCCGGCGGGTAGGTCTCGGCGATCGCCCGGTTGACCAGCGGGTTGCCCGAGTCGTGCAGCAGCCGCTTGTAGTTGCGGTTGATCGCTTTCGAGTTGTGCAGCGACAACACCGACGGGTCGTACGACGGCGAGGTCGCGAGCGCCAGGATCGCGCCGGTCTTCGGGTCGAGCGCCACCGCAGCGCCCTTCACTCCTTGCAGACCTTGGAAGGCGGCCTGCTGTGCCTTCGGGTCCAAAGTCAGGACCACCGACCCGCCGCGCGGCGTACGACCGGTGATCTCGTCGGCGATCCGGTGCAGGAACAGCCGGTCGTCCGAGCCGGACAGGATCGGGTCCTCGGCCTGCTCGATGCCCGACGCGCCGACGACGAGGGAGTAGTAGCCGGTGACCGGCGCGTACGCCGGACCACCCGGATAGGTCCGCAGGTACTTGAGCGAGTCGTGGGTCTTCACCGACCGGGCGATGTCCTGGCCCGCCACCACGATCGGACCGCGCTGGCGGCTGTACTCGCTGTAGAGCACGCGCACGTTGTGTGGGTTGGCGCGAAGCGAGGACGCCTGCCCGACCTGGACGACGTTGGCGTTGACCAGCAGCGCGGCGAACATGAGCAGCGCGGCGATCGCGACGTGCTTCAACGGGCGGTTCATCTCGTGGGTCCCGCGCGGTGGTGGAGCGAAGCGAAGCGGCTCACAGCTTGATCGCCACCGTCGCGGACTCGTCCGGCTCGGCCGGTCGCGGTGCCACCGGCCGCCGCGCCGCGTCGCTGATCCGGATCAGCAGCGCCAGGAGGATCCAGTTGGACACCAGGCTCGACCCGCCGTAGGAGAGGAACGGCAGGGTCAGGCCGGTCAGCGGGATCAGGCCGGTCACGCCGCCGACCTGGACGAACACCTGCAGCGCGAGACCGAACGCGAGCCCGGCGCCGAGCAGCTTGCCGAAGTCGTCGCGGGTGCCGATCGCGGCGCGCAGGCCGCGCATCACGATCAGGAGGTAGACGACGAGCACGGCCATCAGGCCGGCCAGGCCGAGCTCCTCGGCGATGGTCGACGCGATGAAGTCGGTGTTGGCGAACGGCACCAGGTCGGGCCGTCCCTGACCGAGGCCGGTGCCGAAGATCCCGCCGGTGGCCTGCCCGAACAGCCCTTGCGCCAGCTGGTAGCTCTGGTTGGTGATGGTGGCCGGGTTCAGCGGGTCCAGCCAGATCTGGACCCGGTCGTGGACGTGGCCGATCACCGCGTTGGCGAGCAACGACCCGACGACGAACAGCAGCAGGCCGATCACCAGCCAGGACCGGCGTTCGGTCGCGATGTAGAGCATCGCGACGAAGATCCCGAAGAACAGCAGGCTCGATCCCAGGTCGCTTTCCCGGGTGAGGATCAGCAGGCTGGCGCCCCACGCGACGAGCACCGGGCCGAGGTCGCGCCCGCGCGGCAGGGTGAGACCGAGCACGCGGCGCCCGGCGAGGGCGAGCACGTCACGCTTGCGGACCAGGTAGCCGGCGAAGAAGACCTCGAGCGCGATCTTCGCGATCTCTCCGGGCTGGAAGGAGAAGCCACCGAACCGGATCCAGATCCGGGCGCCGTTGACGGTGCTGTGACTCGCCGGCAGCAACGCCGGCAGCACGAGCAGCCCGAGCCCCACGGCCATCGAGGTGTAGGTGAGGGTCTCGAGCCGGCGGTGGTCGCGTACGACGAGCAGCACCGCCACGAACAGCGCGATCCCGATCACCGTCCAGACCAGCTGCAGCGGAGCGGCCGACGTGCCGGCGTGCGTCCCTGCTCCCTTCGCCTTGCTGACCGCCGCCAGGTCGAGGCGGTGGATCAGCACCAGGCCCAAGCCGTTCAGCATGATCGCGGACGGAAGCAGGACGGGGTCGGCGTAGGGCGCGAGCCGGCGGACCGCGAGGTGCGCGACCCCGGCGAGGGCGATGAACCCCAGCCCGTCGCTGACCAGCCCGCTCGGGAACTTCGCGGAGTACGCCGCGCTCACCGAGGTGAACGCCACCATGGTCAGCACCAGGCTGAACCCGATGAGTGCGAGCTCGGTGCCGGTCCGCTTGACGCCGATCGGGGCCGCGAGATCCGTCATAGCTGCTGCGGGCACCAGCTCGGCGGTGCGGGTGGCGCCGGTTGCCGTTGTGTCGTGTGGCGGTGCTTGCGAACCGGCGGCTTCGCCGGATGGGCCGCCTTCCACGCGTCGCACGCGTCGTCGCGCACCGTCTCGAACTCGGCGTTGATCTTGCTGTGGCCGGACACCTGGCCGCTGCGCAGCAGGTCCTGGTCGGCATCGGTGACCTCCGCGACCGGCAGCGCCGTACGGGCGGACAGCCGGGACAGCGAGATGCCGGCAACCGTGCCGCGCTCGCCGTGGTAGATCGCGACGTAGCCGCCGTCGTTGGCGAGGTACCACTGGCTGCGGATGTAGAAGGCGGTAGCGGCGATGGCCGCGGCGATCAGCAGCACGATCACAACGGCGAGGACGGCAAGGCGCCGTCCGATGCTGCGGGTTCGGTCGGCGTCTGCGGCAGGGCCGGGCGCCGCCTCTTGGCGCGGGCGGTCGGGTGCGGCGGCCGCGCCGCCGACGATCGGCTGGACGTGGGGCGGGTCACCGTCCACCGGCTCGGCGACGACGCAGGTCACGTTGTCCGGCGCACCTGCGGACAACGCGTGGTCGACCAGCGCGTCACAGGTCAGCTGAAGGTCGTCGCCGCCTCGCAGAGTCGCGGCGATCGTTGCGTCCTCGACGTAGTCCGACAGGCCGTCGCTACAGAGCAGGTAGCGATCTCCGGCGACGGGTGAGATCAGCTGCACGTCGGGCTCGGCCTCTCCGCGGCCGTCGAGCGAACGCAGGATCCACGACCGTCGCGGGTGAACGCGCGCTTCCTCGGCGGTGATCTGCCCTTCGTCGACGAGCGACTGGACCAGGCTCTGGTCGTGCGTCAGCTGGGTCAGCTCGCCGTTGCGCATCAGGTACGCGCGTGAGTCGCCGAGCTGCGCCAGCCCGACCTGGTCGCCGGCCCACAAGACTGCGGTGAGCGTCGTCCCCATGCCGGCGAGACGCGGGTCTGCGGTGATCGCGTCGCGCAGCTGGATGTCGGCGGCATGGGTTGCTTCCCGGAGCGCGGTGACCGGGTCGCTGACCGAACGGTCGGTGTCGAGGGGCGCGAGGGTGTTGACCGCGAGCTTGCTCGCGATCTCGCCGGCCACGGCCCCGCCGACCCCGTCGGCCACGGCGAGCAGGCGCGGGCCGGCGTACATCGCGTCCTCGTTGCCGTCGCGCACCAGCCCGACGTGGGTGCGCGCGGCGAACCGCCATCCGCCGGTCACGTCCACCACCCCACCCGTGGCCGGTCGGCGCCGTCGGCCGCCTTGGCGCTGGTCACTGAAGCTCCAGCACGGTACGGCCGATCCGGATCTGCGAGCCGGCGTGCACCTCGGTCGCGGCGGTGACCTTCGCGCCGTCGAGGACCGTGCCGTTGGTCGAGCCGAGGTCCTCGAGCAGCCAGCTCGGGCCGTTGGGTACCAGCCGCGCGTGGTTGCTCGACACGTAGTCGTCGCTGATCACGATCGTCGAGTCCTCGGCTCGCCCGATGGTCAGCGGGAGGGAGGAGAGGGCGAACGAACGTCCGGCGAGCGGCCCGTCGATCACCGCCACCCGGCTCGGCGGGACCTGCCGGGTCCGCGATGGCCGGGCGGGCTTCGGTGCCTGGGCGGGTCGTGGCGGTTTGGCCGGCTTGGCACGCCGCTGCTTCGCGGGCCGGACGCCGAACACGTCGTGGCGGACCGCGACGACCGCGGCGATGACGAAGCCCCACAGCAGGATCAGGACGACTGTGCGAAGCAGGAAGACGACGGCGACCGGCAACGACCGCTCAGCCTTCGTCGCGCCGGAAGATCAGCGTGGTGTGCCCGATGTCGATGCGGTCACCGTCCTTGAGCTCGACCCGCTCCGCCGGCTTTCCGTTGACCGTGATGCCGTTGGTCGAGCCCAGGTCGACCACGCCGACCCGACCGTCGCTGTAGCGGATCTCGGCGTGCTTGCGGGACACGCCGGGATCGTCGAGACGCAGGTCGCAGTCGCTGGCCCGACCGATCACCGTCACGGCATGGGTGAGGAAGTACGCCGACTCTTCGTCGCCGACGTCGGTGATCAACCGGGGCCGGTGCGGGAACGCGCCGGCTGGTGCCGGCGCGCCGGGCGCCGCCTTCTTCTTCGCAGGCTTGCCGGCCTTGCGCGCCGGGGCGGCACCCCCGTCGTCGGCGGCGTGCATCGCGCTGCGGACACGGAAGACGCCGGTGCCGATGTCGCGGCGGTGCTCGAACCCGACCTCGACCGGCCCGACGAAGGAGTAGCCGTGATCCGCCGCGTGCTCCTTCACCATCGCCGCGAGCTCTTCGCCGAGCGGCTCGGCCCACTCTTCCAACCGCCTGTAGTCCCGGTCGCCGAGCTCGACGACGTACGCGTTCGGCGCGAGAACCCGACCGCGACCGACGACTTCCTTGCGGTCGTCGGACTCGCGCTGCAACGCGCTCGCGATCTCGGCGGGCTGCACCTCGCCCTTGAAGACGCGCGCGAAGGCGCCCTCGACCAGCCCGCCGAGACGCCGCTCGAAGGTCTGTAGGACTCCCACGTCGCGTCCCTTCCCGGACTACCCGCAACGCACGCCTGGAGGGCTCAGCGACTGCGGGAGGACTTGTGCTGCGTCCAGGACGTTGATCGTAACGGCCAGCCTGGCCGGGGCCCGATCTTCAGCCGCCGTGACGCGAGTAGCTGCGTGCTAGCGTGGCGATCCCCCGCGGGCGAGTGGCGGAATGGCAGACGCGCACGGTTCAGGTCCGTGTGTCCGTAAGGACGTGGGGGTTCAACTCCCCCCTCGCCCACTCTCGTGCGACTTGTCAGTGGCTGACGCCGCTCTACGGCGCTGAGGGCCTGACAAGTGCGGCAGCCGTCGAGCGCTGGTGGCCACGGCCACCAGCAGCCCGGCGAGGATCGAGGTGCTGACCGCGAAACCGTGCGCGGTGCCGGGTCCGGTGAGGTGGAAGAACACGACGCCGATCAGCGCGACGCCCGTGGCGTTGCCCACCTGCTGCATCGTCGAGAGCAGACCGGAGACCGCGCCGGCGCGTTGCGGCCCGACGCCGGCCATCACCACGCCGGTGATCGGCGCGAGGCACAGGCCCATCCCGGCGCCCTCGAGGAGCAGACCCGGGGTGAGCGCGGCGACCGGCGCGCCGTACGCCGCCGCGAGGGCGGTCGCCGCGTGTCCGGCGGCGAGCAGCAGCCCGCCGGTGACGATCACGGTGCGACCGAGCCGCGCGACCAGGGCCGCTGCGCGCATCGACGCGACCAGATAGGTCGCGGCGAGGATCGAGAACACCAGGCCCGACTCGAGGGCGGACAGTCCGAGCCCCAGCTGGAGGTAGAGCGCCAGGACCAGGAAGTACGACGCCTGGCCGGCCCAGAAGCAGAACTGCGTGACCACACCGACCCGGAACGACCGCACCGCGAACCATTGCGGGTCGACCAGGGGCGCGCGTCCGGTAGTCGCCAGCCGCCGCTGCCGCAGCCCGAAGCCGGCCAACAGGACCGGGGCGAGTGCGAGCGTGACGAACGCCCAGGCGGGCCAGCCGTGCTCGCGTCCGTCGACCAGCGGGAGGACCAAAGCGGTCAGGGCGAGCGTGGCGAGCGCCAATCCGGGCATGTCGACTCGCTCGGCCTTCGGCGCGCGCGACTCCGGGACGTGCCGGCCCGCGGTCAGCAGGATCGCTATCCCGATCGGCACGTTGATCAGGAACACGCTCCGCCAGCCCAGGCCGCCCGGGTCGAGGTGCAGCAGCACACCGCCGACGAGCTGGCCGCCGGCGGCGGCGACGCCCATCACCGTGGCGTAGATCCCGATGGCGCGGGCGCGTGCCGCGGCCTCGGTGAACAGCACGCCGATCAGAGCAAGGACCGACGGACTGATCATCGCCGCGCCGCCACCTTGGACGAACCGCGCGCCGACGAGTATGTCGGCGTTCGGCGCCAGGCCGCACGCGAGCGAGGCGGCCGTGAACAGCCCGACGCCGCCTACGAACATGCGCCGCCGGCCGTAGCGGTCGCCGAGCCGCCCGGTGGCGAGCAGCAGGACGGCGAAGGTCAGCCCGTATCCGGCGACGATCCATTCGACGGCGGTCGGTCCGGCGCCGAGATCGCGCTGCAGCGACGCCATGGCGACGTTGACGATGAAGAAGTCGAGGACGATCAGCGACGTCGCGGCGAGCAGGACGGGGAGTGCGAACCGGTACGTCGGGCGCGCCGCGTCGGCGGGACGACCGGCGGACCGGACCCGGACGGCAGTCAGTGATTGAGTCATGTGACCGTTGTCCGGTCTCCGCCGACCGGAGGGTCAAGACCCGGATTTCGCGCCTTGACTCTCCGGTAGGGGGAGAGTCGAAGGTGGAGGCATGAGCGCGGCAAAGCTGTCGATCGGCGACTTCTCCCGGATGACCTACCTGTCGGTCAAGGCCTTGCGCCACTACCACGATGTGGGCGTGCTCGAGCCGGCCGAGGTCGATCCCTCGAGCGGCTACCGCTTCTACCTGCCGAGCCAGGTCGGCCTGGCCCAGATGATCCGCCGGCTGCGGGACCTCGGGATGCCGCTGGACGAGGTCCGCACCATCGTGACCGCCCCGGACGCGGCCGCCCGCGACGAGGCGTTGGTCGGTCATCTGCGGCGGATGGAGGCGCAACTCGAAGCGACCCAGCAGACCGTCGCGTCCTTGCGGACGCTGCTCCAGCAGCCCGACGACAGCCTCCCTGTGACCGAGCGCGACATCGCCGCGACACCCGCGCTCGCCGTCCGGGAGCAGGTCAGCGCGGACTCCGCCGTCGCGTGGTGGATGGAGGCGTTGACCCTCCTGCACCAGACGCTGCGGGACATCGGTGGCGAGCGCGCCGGCCCGGACGGCGCGCTGTTCCCGGCCGAGTTCTTCGAAGACGAGCACGGGGAGGTCACCGTGTTCGTGCCGGTCGCCGAGGTCGCGGGCGGCGCCCTACCGGACCGGGTGATCGCCACCGTCGTACCGGGCATCCGCGCCGCGGTCGCCGTGCACGACGGGCCGTTCGGGGACCTCGATCGGACGTACGGCGCGCTGGGCACGTGGGTCCTCGACCGCGCGGCGGGCGCACCCGGTCCGATCCGCGAGTACTACCTGCCGACCGGGGACCCGGACGACCTGCTCGCGCACACCACCGAGGTCTGCTGGCCGCTCGCTACGCAGTGAGGTAGTCGAGGGCGGTCCGCGCGGTGAGCCGATGCCAGGTGCGCGGCCGCAGCACCATCGCATGGTTGTCGCCGTGGATGGTCCGGTAGGTCACGTCCACACCGGACTCCTTGGCCGCCCGGGCGAACCTGCGCGACGCCCGCGGGCTGGTGACGAAATCGAGGTTGCCGTGCATGATCAGCGCGCGCTTGCCGGCGAGCGGGGCGACGGAGTCGCCCGCGGTGATCCACGGGGCGAGCGCGATCACTCCGACCACACCAGGGTCGTCGGCGACCCGCAGCGCGGTGCGCCCGCCCATGGAGTGGCCCACCAGCACGATCGGGATGTCGCCGTGAGCGGCGCGGACCTCGTCGAGTGCCCACCGCGCGTCCGCTACCGGTGACTCGGCCGCGCCGTTCCAGCCGCGGTAGCGATACCGAAGCGCGGCGACCGCGAGCCCGGCCGGCGCGCCGTACCGGCGCAGCGCTCGCGCGAACGGGCGCATCCGCACGGCGGTCAGGTGCGAGGGAAGCGCCGGGTCGTAGCTGTGCTCCCGGCCGCCGTGCAGGACCAGTGCGGCGGCCCGCACGTCGTCGGGCGCGGGCAGCCGAACCAGTGCCGGTTCGACCACTACAGGTCCGGGGCCGGAGCGACACGTACCGACACGTGCTTCGCTCGTGGGTTCGCCGTGATCAGCAGCAGCGGGCTCTTCTCGCCGGACACGACCTGTCCACCCGTGACCGACACCGCGTAGCCGTGGGGGTAGGCGCGCGCGGGCATCGCGAACTGCGAGATCGCGT
>CAZEAM010000093.1:0-5214 GCA_964510285.1 uncultured Frankiaceae bacterium
CGGGCCGTTCCTGCCGGCAGCGCTCGCGCGCGAGCGGGCAGCGCGGGTGGAACGCGCAGCCGGCGGGCGGGTGGGCCATGTTCGGCGGGTTGCCCGGGATCGGGGTGAGCGCCTCGACCTGGTCGTCCACGCGCGGCAGGCTGGCCAGCAGCCCCATCGTGTACGGGTGGCGGGGCTGGGCGAAGAGGTCCACCACGCCAGCGGTCTCCACCACCCGCCCGGCGTACATGACGATCACGTCGTCGGCGACCTCGGCGATCACACCGAGGTCGTGAGTGATCATGACGATCGCGGTTCCGAACTCGTCCTGGAGCCGCTTCATCACTTCGAGCACCTGCGCCTGGACGGTGACGTCCAGCGCGGTCGTGGGCTCGTCGGCGATGAGCAGCTTCGGGTTGAGAGCCATCGCCATCGCGATCATCGCGCGCTGCCGCATGCCGCCGGAGAACTGGTGCGGGAAGTCATCGATGCGGCGGTCTGCCTGCGGGATCCCGACCAGGCGAAGCAGCTCCACGGCGCGGCTGCGCGCGGCTTCCTTCGAGATCGCCTCGTCGTGCGCACGGATCAGCTCCACGATCTGCCAGCCCACCCGGTAGTACGGGTGAAGGCTGGACAGCGGGTCCTGGAAGATCATGCCGATCTCGGCACCGCGGACCTTGCGCAGAGAGTCCGCGTCCATGGTGAGCAGATCGTTACCCTCGAACAGCGCGGTGCCCGCGATCCGGGCGCCGCGGATCAGGCCCATGATCGCCTGTGTGGACACGCTCTTGCCGGAGCCGGACTCGCCGACGATCCCGAGCGTCTTGCCGGACTCGACCGAGAAGTTGAGACCGCGGACAGCATCCAGCTGACCGTCCGGTGTTGCAAAGGAGACTCGGAGGTCCTCGACCTCGAGCAGCGCCACCCGCAGCTCCTTTTCCGGTACCGCCCCCAGGCCCGCGCAGCCACGCGGCACAGACCAGTCTGTACCTAAAGACCGGCCGGTGGCCCGCAACCGCGGGACACCGGCCGGGTCCTGATTACTTCAGAGTGCCTTCAGCCCTGTCCTAGGACAGCCAGATGTTGGCGTAGTCGAAGGACTGGAACGCCGGCACGTAAATCGTGTTGTGCGCGTTGGACGAGTGCAGCAGCCCCCAGTTCGGGTTGGTGATCGGGTAGATCGGCACGTCGTTGATGACGATCTTGTCTGCCTGCGCCCACAGCGCGTTGCTCTGACTCTCGTCCTGGGCCTGGGAGGCCTGGTCGATGATGCGGTTCAGCTGGTCGTTGTTGTACAGGCCGTAGTCACTCGAGTTCGGCGGCAGCGAACGCCCGTCGAACAGCGGCTTGAAGAACGACAGCGCTGCGTTGCCGTACCAGTCCGGCCCCCATCCAGCGAGGGACAGGTCCCAAGCACCACTCTTCGCGGCGCTGGGCACCTGCAGGTACTTGGTGTAGATCGTGAACTGGCCAGGGGCGTTGAGACCCTTGACCTTGATCCCGACCTTCGACAACTGGTTCTGGACGTCCTCGAACATCTTCACGCTCGTCGAGGAGACCGCACGGTAGAGGAACGTCAGCTTCAGGTTCTTCACACCCGCGGCCGCGAGCATCTGCTTGGCCTTCGCCGGGTCGTACGCGAACGGGTAGTTCGTGTCCGTCGCGGCGCCGTCGATGCCCACCGGCAGGACGTGCGTGAGCGGCGGGGCCAGCTTCGGCCCACCCGCATCCTGAATGAGGAAGTCCCGGTTGATCGCAGTGGCGATCGCCTGACGAACCGCAACGTTCTTCAACGCGCCGTTGTTGTTCGGCGACGCCGTGTTGAAGATGATGTACGGGTTCGACGAGATCGAACCCTCGATGTTGAAGTTCGGGTTGTTCTGAGCGATCAGCTGGTTCTGCTGGGTCGCGCTCGGGGTCAGGTCCCAGTCGGCGTTGAGAGAGCCGGCCAGGATCTGCTGCTGGACGGCGTCCTGCGACTCACCTTCGGTGACCTTGATCTCGTCGACGTAGGCCTTGCGGATCGGGTCGGTCGAGGCGTCCCACGCCGGGTTGCGCACGAAGTCGAGCGACTTCGTCGGGTTCCACGACTTGATCATGTAGGGCCCGTCGCACACCTGGTGCGCGACCTGCTCCGGCGTGCCCGGCAGGTAGTTGAGCATCTCCTGGGCCCGCGGTGCGAACGCGAGCAGCGTCAGCATCGACTTGAAGTAACCGGCCGGCTGGGTCAGGTGGAAGACCACGGTCTCCGGCGTGTCGCCGACCGTGACGCCCGGGAAGCTCGCCGTCTTCAGGAAGTTCTTGATGCCGGCGACCGTTGCCGGCGCCTTGGCGAAGTCGGCACAGAACTTCGGGTAGCCCTTGATCAGGAAGCTGAAGTCAGGCTGACCACCGAACTGGCGGCTGGTCGGGTTGCAGGTCATCTCGAGGCCGAGGATCTCGTCCTTCGCCGACACCTGACGCGGCGGGCTGGTGTTCCACATCGCGCCGTCGCGGATCGTGACCGTCACGGTCTTGCCGTCAGACGAGACCTCGGGGTCGCCCGTCGCGAGGTCGGGCACCGCCTCGGTGGTGTGGCCGAGCTGGGACGAGTAGCCGTACAGGGTGCGGATGTAAAGCCGTCCCGCGGACTGGCCGGTGCTGCTGTAGACGATGTTCGGGTCGTAGTAGTCGGCGTCGCCGGCACCCGCCAGCTTCAAAACGCCGCCCGTCTTGGGCGTTCCGCTTTGGTTCGCCGACACCCGCGAGAAGACACCGCTTGCGCTGGTGCCGCCGCCCCCGCCGCTGGTTCCCCCGCCGCCACCGGAGCTGCTACCACCACACGCCGCGATCAGGACGCTGGTGATCGCTCCCACCGCGGCCCAACCCGCGGTCCGTCGATTCCGGAGCATGATCCTCCTTCTAAGCCGCGGGTCACGCGGCGATAAGCGGGCGACCCCAACGTCGCCAACCACGCGTGAGATTAGGACTGCGTTGGAGGCGGGGAAATCAGGCGAGACAAGTTGTTACCTGATGGTTATCCGGCCTCAGGTGCGGAAGAGTCGCGCCCGGCTCGGACGATCTGCACAAAATCTTCCGGAATCAGGCTCGCTCCCCCGACGAGAGCACCGTCGACGTCGGGAGCCGCCATGAGCTCGGCGGCGTTATTCGACTTGACCGACCCGCCGTAGAGCACCCGGGCGGCACCGGCGAAGGTCGCGTTGTACACCTCGGCCAAGGTCGAGCGCAGGGCGGCGCAGACCTCCTGCGCATCCTCCGGCGTCGCCACCTCCCCGGTCCCGATCGCCCAGATCGGCTCGTAGGCGACCACCAGCGCCTTCGCCTGCGCGGCAGTGATCCCCGACAGCGCGGCGCGCAGCTGAGCCGTGCAGTGACCGACCGGGTCGCCTTCCCGGCGTACGTCGAGCGGCTCGCCGACGCACAGGATCGGGGCCAGCTTGTACCGGAGCGCGGCGACCAGCTTCGCGTTGACGACGGCATCGTCCTCGTGGTGGTGCTCGCGCCGTTCCGAGTGTCCGACGACGACGTAGGAACAGCCGAGCTTGGCCAGCATCGCCCCGCTGATGTCCCCGGTGAAGGCGCCATCGTCGTGCGGCGAGAGGTCCTGCGCGCCGTACCGGAGTCTGAGGTGGTCCCCGTCCACCATGGTCTGCACGCTGCGAATGTCGGTGAAGGGCGGGATCACCACGACCTCGACCGCGTCGTAGTCCGCGTCGGTCAGCGAGAACGCGAGCTTCTGCACCAGCGCGATGGCCTCGAGATGGTTGAGGTTCATCTTCCAGTTGCCCGCCATGAGCGGCGTTCGGTTGCCCATCAGACCCACCCCCGCCTACGCATCCGCCAGCACCGCAAGGCCAGGAAGCTCGTTGCCCTCGAGGTACTCGAGGCTTGCCCCGCCGCCGGTCGAGATGTGGCTGAACTGCGACTCGTCGATGCCGAGGCTGCGGACCGCGGCGGCCGAGTCACCGCCGCCGACGACGGTCAGCGCATCGGGCAGGGCGGCGATCGCCGAGGCCACTCCCCGCGTGCCGGCCGCGAACGGGGCCAGCTCGAACACCCCCATCGGCCCGTTCCAGAACACGGTGTGCGCACCCTGCAGCCGTTTGCGGAACATGGCCACACTGGCGGGCCCGATGTCCAGGCCCATCAGCTCAGCCGGAATCGCATCGACTGCGACGACCTTCGTGGCGGCATCGGCGGCCATCTCCGCCGCCACGACGACGTCCACCGGCAGCGTCACCTTGCCGCTGTCGAGGAAGCGCCGGCAGGCGTCGATCTGGTCGGGCTCGAGCAGCGACCGGCCGACCTGGTGACCCAGTGCAGCAAGGAACGTGAAACACATGCCTCCGCCGACCAGAAGTCCGTCCACGGTCGGCAGCAGGTGCTCGATGACGGCGAGCTTGTCCGACACCTTCGACCCACCGAGTACGACGATGTACGGCCGGCGGGGCGAGTCGGTCAGCTGAGCCAACACCTCCATCTCGCGCGCCACCAGATCGCCGGCGGCGTGCGGCAGGAGCTTGGCGACGTCGTACACGCTGGCGTGGCGCCGGTGGACCGCACCGAAGGCGTCGTCGACGTAGCAGTCGAGCCCACCGGCGAGCTTGGCTGCGAACGCCGCGCGCGCATCATCGTCCTTCGCCGTCTCGCCGGCGTCGAACCGCACGTTTTCGAGCAGGACGACGTCGTCCGTGGACGCGGTCGGGTCGTGCGACTCGACGAAGGTCACCTCGCGACCGAGCAGCTCGCCGAGCCGGCGCGCCACCGGGGCGAGGCTGTACGCCGGGTCGGGCGCGCCCTTGGGCCGCCCCAGATGCGCGGTCACCACGACCCGCGCCCCGGCCTCGAGCAGGCGTCGCAACGTGGGGACGCTGGCACGGATCCGGCCGTCGTCGGTGATCTGGCCGGCGTCGAGCGGAACGTTCAGGTCGGCGCGGACGAGGACTCGCTTGCCGGCCAGCTCCCCCAGCGACGCGATGCCCGGAACAGAAGCGGTCAAGACAGCTTGGCGCCGACGAGCACGGTGAGGTCGGCCAACCGGTTCGAGTAGCCCCACTCGTTGTCGTACCACCCATAGACCTTCACCTGGTCCCCGATCACCTTTGTGATCGGCGCGTCGTAGATGCACGACGACGGGTCGGTGATGATGTCGGAGGAGACGATCGGCTCGTCGCTGTAGCGCACGATGCCCTTCAGCGGCCCGTCGGCAGCGGCCCGGAACGCGGCGTTGACCTC
>CAZEAM010000094.1:0-12301 GCA_964510285.1 uncultured Frankiaceae bacterium
TGAAGCTGATGACGGTCCACGCTGCCAAGGGCCTGGAATGGGACGTCGTCGCTGTGCCGGGCCTGGTCGAGCAGGTGTTTCCGACCGGGAAGTCGCGGTCGAGCTGGGTGACCGGGGCCGCCGTGCTGCCGTTCGCGTGCCGGGGTGACAGCGAGGACCTGCCGGTGCTGCGCGGCTACGAGACGACCGCGGACGACAAGGCGTTCCGTGAGGAGTGCAGGTCCGACTCCGACGACGAGGAGCGGCGGCTCGCCTACGTCGCCTTCACCCGGGCGCGGCACCAGCTCTGGCTGTCGGCGTACACGTGGATCGGCACCCGCAAGGAGCCGTGCGAGACCTCCCGCTTCCTGCAGGAGGTCGCGGAGATCGGCGAGCCGACCATCTCGGTCGCGGCGTGGTGCGAGATGCCGGAGAAGGGCACGCCCAACCCGATCCTCGCGTCCGGCGTGCTCGACGTCGCGTGGCCGGTGATCCCGGACGCCGCGGAGACCGGGGCCCGCCACGCCGCGGCGGAGCTGGTCGAGGCGGCCCGCGGGACGCTGCGGCCGACCGTCGAGGTCGCCGGTGCCGACGCCGCCGTGGCCGCGGACTGGCGGCGCGACACCGCATTGCTGATCGACGAGGCGCATCGGCGGCGGTCGCGCATTGTCGAGGTCGCCGTGCCGCCGCGGTTGACGACCAGCCAGGTGGTTGCGCTCGCCCGCGACGAGGACGCGTTCGCCGCGGCACTCGCCCGTCCCGTCCCGGTCCGCCCGCAGCCGCAGGCGCGGCGCGGTTCGCGGTTCCACGAGTGGGTGGAGGGCCTGTACAACCTCGCGGGTGCTGCGCTGCTGGATCCCGACGACCTCCCGGGCGCGGGGGACGAGCAGCTGTCCGATGCCGAGCTGGCCGAGCTGCAGCAGAAGTTCCTGGCCAGCGGCTGGGCGCAGCGCGTCCCGGTCAAGGTGGAGGCCCCGTTCGAGATGATCGTCGGCGGCCGGCTGTTGCGTGGCCGGATCGACGCGGTCTACCCGACCGACGACGGCGGGTACGACGTCATCGACTTCAAGACCGGCGCAATGCCCAAGGGCGCGGACTTCGAGGCCGCCGCGCTGCAGCTGTCGATCTACCGGCTGGCGTGGGCCGACCTCGCCGGCGTCGACCCGGACGTGGTGTCCGCGGGCTTCCTCTATGTCCGCGACATGGACGTGTCCCGGCCGGCGCACCTGCTCGACCGCGACGAGCTGGCCGAGCTGCTCAGCGGAAAGGCCGTGCAACCTTCCAACTGAGGTGCGCGTCTGGACCGGTGTGATCGACCTTGGCGCAATGGGGGCACGCGACGATGTCTCGGTGACGGACGACCTAGCCGCGTTGTACGTCGTCCACTACCGGTCGCTGGTGCGCCTTGCCGCGCTGCTGCTCGACGAAGCGGCAGCCTGCGAGGACGTCGTGCAGGAGGCCTACATCCGGCTCGCCGGCAGCCGACGTCTGGAGCGGCTGCGCGACCCCGAAGCCGGGCTCGCCTACCTCCGTACGACCGTGCTCAACCTGGCGAGGTCGTCGCTGCGGCGTCGACTCGTCGCGTCGCGCTACGCCCCGCTCGTGCACCGGTCGGATCGCGTCGACGACGATGCGATCAGGACCGTCGAACGCGCTGCTGTGGTCGCCGCGATGCGCACCTTGCCTCGCCGGATGCGCGAAGCGGTGGCACTTCGCTACTACGCCGATCTCACCGAGGCGCAGACCGCTGACCTCATGGGCGTCAGCATCGGCGCCGTGAAGTCCTACACGTCGAGAGGCCTCGAACGCCTCGCTGACCAGCTGAAGGTGACCGAGTGAACGCGATTGACGAACGGGCGATCCGCCAACAGCTCGAGCGCGCCGTCGCGCCGCTCGATCCCGCCGCTCCACCTCTGGACACGCTGCGGCTTCGGGCGAGACGCCGCCGATGGGTCCGTCTTTCCGGCGCAGGGTTGGTCACCGCAGGTGTTGCGGCGACCGTCATCGCGGTCTCGTTCGCGCGTACGACAAGTGACACCGGACTGCTGGCCGTGCCGCCGCCATCGCACGAGTCCCTGGCGACCTTCGCCGCATCGCAGCACGGCAAGCATGTGGTCGGGCCGATTGACACGGACTCCGGCTACTACGGCGCATTCGCGGTGAAGAAGGGCGTCGAGGTCGTGAGGTGGACCGGTGCATGGCGTCCCGCCCGAGAGGTGATCACGAACTACGGCCCCGGCCGGTGGGTGGTGCGGTTGTCGGACGCCGACTCAGTGATTCCGGGCGCGGCGGCCTTCGAGATGCGCTACCGGGGCGGGGACGTCAGCTACTTCGGTGGCATCCTGTCCGACGTCAGCGGCAGGTGGCGGGCGGAGCGCTTCGACCGCTGCGCCGAGAAGAACATCAACTGCAACTTCCGCAGCTCCACCCAGCCCTACGGCCACGTGGTGGACGGGGCCTTCGTCTCGCTCCACAACACGTGTACGCCGTACTGTGCCGCAGGGCACATCTATCGGGTGACGTGGCGGTGGAACTCGACGACGGATCGGTTCGAGGTGGCCGCGGCCCATCGCGCTGGAAGGTGGGCCGACCGCCCCTAAGGTGACAGCGTGGACATGCCCACGCTGTCGAGGACGGCGGTTGACCGGGTTGGGGCGCGCCGTGACGACGAGGCGTGGCTCGCGCAGGCGTGGGATTCCGGCCGGCTGCTTGTCCTCGACACCGATGGCCGGGTGCTGATCGCGGAAGAGGCGGGTCCGCAGCTGCGGTTCGTCGAGGCGTCGTCGTGGGACGGCGTGGGCGAGCGGATCCTGCTCGGTGTCGATGAAGACGGCATCGCGTACTGGGGGTCCACCGGTACGCCGCGCAACGTCCTCGGCGCCCGGCTGCTCGGCCTGCGCGAAGTGGGCGCCGCGCTGTCCGACCTGGAAGCCGGCCTGCTGGTGACCCTGGTCGCGCTCGGCAACTGGCACGAGACCCACCAGCACTGTCCGAGATGCGGCGGGTTGACCCGGGTCGCGCAAGCGGGATGGTCGCGCATCTGCGACGCCGATGGCTCGCAGCACTTCCCGCGAACCGACCCCGCGATCATCGTGCTGCTGCACGACGGCGGGGACCGCGCGTTGCTGGGTCGGCAGCCGTCCTGGCCGCGCGGGCGTTACTCCACGATCGCGGGCTTCGTCGAGGCGGGGGAGTCCGCGGAGCAGGCGGTGCACCGCGAGGTCCGGGAGGAGACCGGCGTACTGGTCGACGACGTCACGTACCGGGCCAGCCAGCCGTGGCCGTTCCCGCAGTCGCTGATGCTCGGTTACGAGGCTCGCGTGGTGTCCGGTGACATCGAAGACCGTGACCATGAGCTCGAGGACGTTCGGTGGTTCACGCGCGACGACCTCGTGCGCGAGAACGCGATCCTGCCGCCGCCCACGTCGATCGCCCACTGGCTGATCACCGGCTGGCTCAACCGCTAGTCGTTGTCAGGCGTTGCGGCCGATCTTCTGCAGGTCGCGGACCAGCGCGCGGAGCCGTTCCGTGGTGGCGCGCTTCGGGTCGGTCAGCCGCAGGCAGAGCAGCTCCCGCCCGGCCGCGTGGATCATCCGCGCCGTGTACTCGGGGTCGGCAAGCGCGAGATCCGAACGGCGTAGCTCCTGGGCCAGGTACTGCACGACCTGTTCCTGCGACACCGCGATCCGCCGGTGCAGCTCGGGCGGCGCCCCTTCGGGCGGCAGTAGGAACAGCCGCCAGGTGGCGGGGTGGCTGTCGACGGCGCGCAGCGCCCCGTCGAAGGCCCGCACGAAGGGGTCGGGGTCGGCGCCGGAGTCTGGCAGGGAGATCGCCGCGACAAACTGCGCCCCGGCGCGTTCGGCCTCCCGGTCGATCAGCGCCACGAACAGCCCGCCGAGATCGCCGAACTGCTGGTACAAGACCGGGCGGGTGATGCCCGCCGCGTCCGCGATCCGGATCGGGGTGGCCGCGTGGAACCCCTCGGCATCGACGATCGCCTGGGTGATGTCCAGGATCTGCTCGCGGCGCTCTTCGGCCCGCATCCGGCGGCGAGCGGTCGCGATGGCAGGCATGTTGACAGCGTAACTTACAACCTGTCAGTATCAACTGACACAGTGAAAGTTGTCGCTCACGTTGTAGCGACAGAGCCGAGGTGCGCGTGACCGTCCACTACCCGGAACTGGCCGAGCGGGTCCGCAGCCAGGCCGTGCTGCAGCCCGACCTGTACGGCGGCATCGACTTCAGCCGCACGCCGTACCGGCACACCACCGACCTCGAGGTGGCCTCGACCCTGCCGTCCTGGGCGGATGACCGCGCGCGGATCCTCGGCAACGAGCGGGTGGTCGAGCTGATCCGCACCGCGACGATGCTGGGCGACGTCGTCGCGGATCCGTACGCCGCACTGTCCGAGACGTACGGCGTGCGCGGCCTGACCTCGATGCTCACGCTGGCGTGCCGCGAGGGCGTCGATGCGGTGCCCGACGCTCCGGACGAGCTGCGCGCGTTCATCGCGGCGATGGAAGCGACGCCCGACTGGGTCGACTGGGACCTGATCGAGGAGGGCGCGCGGCAGGCGCGGATCCCCGCGGCCTTCGTGGCGCCGTTCGTGATCCGCGGCGTGTTCCTCGGCACCTTCATCAACACCTACGCGGCGCTGCCCATGGCGCTCACCGGGGCGCTGTCCGGCGCGCGGGCCGCGCACCGGGTCAACGAGACCTCGAGCTTCTTCGCCGTGACGACCATGCCCGGGGCGCTGCGGCGCAACGGCCAAGGCTTCGCGGCCGCCGCGATGGTGCGCCTGATGCACTCGATGGTGCGCTACAACGCCATGAAGCGCTCGACGCTGTGGGACGCCGATGTCTACGGCATGCCTGTGCCGCAGGTCGACCAGATGCCGGCCGGGCTGATCAACGTGTACATGCTGGCCACCGAGGTGCGCAAGCGCGGCGGCAAGAAGTTCAACGACGCCGAGCGGGCGGTGGTCGAGTTCAGCCGCTTCCGTTGCTTCCTGCTCGGTCTGCCGGACGAGCTGTTGCCGAGCGAACCGGACGAGGTCATCGAGACCTTCCACGCCCGTGGCGCGATGCTGCGCGACGGGTTCGACGACGCGACCTGCGGCGAGCTGGTCCGCTCGACCATGGCGGCGTACATCCGGCCGGGGCACTCGCCGCTCGACCGCACGCTGGAGTCGGTCGAGAAGAGCTGGAGCCGGGTCGGCTTCCTGCGCGCCTTCTGCAACAACAGCAAGGCCGCGGCCGCACGCATGGGGGTCCAGGTCACGCTTCGCGACACGTTGGTCGTCGGGGCCACCGCGCCGTTCATCATCGGGCGCAACGCCGCGGTCACGGCCGTGAGCAAGGTGCCTATGCTGCGCGGAATCGCGGACAACTACGCGATCCGCGTGCTGAAGCAGCGGCTCAAGGCCTACGGCACGCCGGAGTTCACCACCGACCACACGAAGTACCCGACCCCGGCCCTCCCCGAAGTAGCACACAAAGTGCCCTCGCAGGCGGACGGCGAGCAGGAGACGGTCGTCGTCTGACCGACTTTGTGTGCTACTTCGAACTGATGGTGGGGGGCCGGCCGGGAATCTCTGTTGTGCCGGTGGTGTTGTCTTAGTTCGTGCTCGCTGATCGGATCAACCAGAAGATCGCGGTCAGCGTCGTCTACGTCTCCGCGATGTTCATGGCGATCATGGACATCACGATCGTCAACGTCACGCTGCCCAAGCTGGCCTCCGACTTCGGAGTGGCACCCGACCACATCGGTGGCGTCGTCGTCGGCTTCCTGGTGAGCCTGGCGATCTTCATTCCGGCCTCGGGCTGGCTGGGTGATCGCTTCGGCATGAAGCGGATGCTGCTGCTCGCGATCGTCATCTTCACCGGCTCCTCGGCCCTTTGCGGGCTGGCGCAGTCGCTCACCCAGCTGGTGATCTTCCGCATCATGCAGGGCGTCGGCGGCGGGATGCTCACTCCCATCGGCATGGCGCTGCTCTACCGCACCTTCCCGCCTGCCGAGCGAGTACGTGCCTCCCGGATCCTGATCGTCCCGACCGCCTTCGCCCCGGCGTTGGGCCCCGTGCTCGGTGGCCTGTTGGTCACCGACGTGTCGTGGCGGTGGGTGTTCTTCGTCAACCTCCCAATCGGCCTGGCGGCGCTGGTGTTCGGCTTCCTGTTCCTCAAGGAGCACAAGGAATCCGATGCCGGTCGGTTCGACCTCGGCGGGTTCCTGCTCGCGGGTACCGGGCTCCCCGCGCTGATGTACGCGCTGTCGGAGGGCCCGAGCCGGGGGTGGACCTCACCGCTCATTCTCGGGATCGGCGCGGCCGGCGTCGTACTGCTCGCCGTGCTGGTCCGCTACGAGCTGCGCGTCGAGCAGCCGATGGTGGACCTGCGCGTGCTCGGCAACCGGCTGTTCCGATCGTCGACGTCGATCATCTTCATCGGCATGGCCGCCTTCCTGGGGACGTTGTACGTCGTCGCGCTGTTCTTCCAGGCCGGTCTCGGGCTCACCGCGCTCAACGCCGGCCTGAGCACCTTCCCCGAGGCGATCGGCGTGATGCTCGGTGCCCAGATCTCGACGCGGTTGTACCCGTACGTCGGGCCGCGCCGGCTGATGGCCGGCGGACTGAGCGCGGTCGCGGGACTGGCATTGCTCATGACCTTGGTCGGCTTCTCCACGAGCCTGCGGGTGCCGCGGGTGCTGATGTTCTTCCTGGGTATCTCGATCGCGCACGTCTTCGCGCCGGTGCAGGCGGCCGCGTTCGCGACGATCAGCCACGCGAGCACCGGTCGTGCGTCGACCGTGTTCAACACCTCTCGTCAGGTCGGCAGCGCTCTGGGGGTGGCGATCCTCACCACTGTGATGAGTGCGGTGGGCGTCGCGCATCAGGTGCACGGCCACCCGCAGCCGAACCTCGCGGCGTTCCACTGGGCGTTCGTCGTCGCGGCTGGGCTGGCACTGGTCGCCGCGCGGTTTGCCTTGACGATCATCGACGCGGACGCCGCCCCGACGATGGTCAAGCATCCGCGGAGAGCTCAGCGGCAGCCCCAGGCGGACTCCGAGCTCGCGGCGGCCGTGGACTGAGCTTCCCCCCGGAAGCAACGTGGCTTTACCCGCGCGATCCGGCTCGTTTGGCGTGAGTTCCGGTAGGCAAAGCCACTTTGCTACGGCAGGCCGCGGCGGGCCTCGTCGGTCAGCGTGGGGCCGCCGGCGAACGCCTGCGCGATGGACATCCACTCCTGCGCCGCGTCGCCCGTGACCTCGAGATCGAGATCCTCGAGCACGCGGCGTTGGGTGACCCGCAGGCAGAAGTCGAGGGCGGCGCCCCGCACGGAGTTCTCGGCCGACGGGTCGCCCCACGTCCACTCGGCGCCGCTCGGCGCGCGGAGTGCGACGTACACGGGGACGACGGGTGCTTCTCGGCCGCGAACCGCATATGAGAAGCCGCGGGTGATCACGCCGAGGTAGGCGATGTGACGCAACCGGTCGGTTGGCGCCCGCTCAACGCCCAGCGCGTCGGCGATGTCCTGACCGTGGGCCCAGGTCTCCATCAGTCGCGCGGTGCCGAACGACATGGGTGACATCGACGGCCCGTACCACGGCACTCGCATCGCCGGGTCGGTCGCTGCGAGCGCGTTGATGATGCGGCGTCGCTCGTCCTGCCACGACGGGACGAGCGTGTCGCCGAGGGTGCGAATGGTCTCCTCATGCCGGCGCAGGTACGCCGCCGGGTCCGCGAACAGCTTGTCGAGATCGGCGACGAACTCGTCCGGCTCCTCGAGGGCACGTCGGCCTTCTCGGTCGAAGAACCACAGGTGACCGAGAGTGTCGGAGACCGACCACCCCTCTGCCGGCGTCGGCTTGCTCAGACCGTCGGCACCGGCGCCGGCGATGACCGCGTCGAGGTCGTCGGACTCGGCACGCAGATCGGCGAGCATTCTCGCGATGTCAGCCACCGCGGGAACCTAACAAAACCCCGGCTGGAACACACAAGCGTTGCGCCGGTCGCCTCGTGAGCAGCCGCCAACGCCTCAGGCGATGACCCGCGTCCCGGTTGTGTGCGAGACCTCGGGTCAGGCGGCCTTGAGGGCTTCGAGGAGGGCGGGCAGTGGTGGGTTGGACAGGACCTCGCCGTTGGGAAGCACGAGCGTCGGGACCAGGGCCATGCCGTTGTTCTGCTCGATGACGAACTTCTCGGCGTCGGGGTCTTCCTCGATGTTGACCTCGTCGTACTCGATGCCCTCGCGCTCCAGGCCGCGCTTGAGGCGCACGCAGACGCCGCACCAGCTGGTGCTGTACATCGTCAGCCGGCCGGACATCGTTCGCTCCTTCTGGCGCTCGCGGGGTCGTTGCATCCACAACAACGATCCCACCCGCCGGGATGTTCCCGAGCGGCGGAGCCGCTCCGCGGGCGTCGGAGCGGGCTGCGAGGATGCCGGGCATGGCCGGGGACCCGATCGCACGCGTGCTGGCCGGGCTCGACGACGAGCAGCGGGAGGCGGTCACCGCTCCCCGAGGGCCGGTCTGCATCCTTGCCGGTGCGGGGACCGGCAAGACCCGGGCGGTCACCCATCGGATCGCCTACCAGGTGCTCGGCGGACAGGTGAAGCCGACGCACGTCCTCGCGGTCACCTTCACCACGCGGGCGGCCGGCGAGCTGCGCTCCCGGTTGCGGGCACTCGGCGCCGACGGCGTGCAGGCGCGAACGTTCCACTCCGCGGCGCTGCGCCAGCTCACCTATTTCTGGCCGCGGATCTCCTCCGGCGCCCGGCCGACCCTGCTGGAGAGCAAGCTGCCGGCGATCCGGGCGGCCGCCGCGGCGTGCCGGCTCAGCGTCGCGGCCCCGCAACAGCGCGACCTCGCCAGCGAGGTCGAGTGGGCGAAGGCGGCGTTGGTGGAGCCGGCCGAGTACGCCGCCCGGGCGAAGGTGGCAGGCCGCGAGCCACCTTTCGACCTCGACACCGTGCAGGCGGTCTTCACGGCGTACGAGCAAGTGAATGCCGAACGCGGCCAGCTCGACTTCGAGGACCTTCTGCTGCTCACCGCCGCCGCGATCGAGAACGACCGCACGATCGCCGGCGAGGTGCGCGAGCGCTACCGCCACTTCACCGTCGACGAGTACCAGGACGTCAACCCGTTGCAGCAACGCCTGCTCGACGCGTGGCTCGGCGACCGCGACGACCTGTGCGTCGTCGGCGACCCGAACCAGACCATCTACTCGTTCACCGGCGCCTCGCCGGAATACCTGCGCGCGTTCGCGACCCGCTACCCCGGGGCGAGCGTGGTCCGGCTCGTGCGTGACTACCGCTCCACCACGCAGGTCGTTGAGCTCGCCAACCGGGTCGAGCCCGGGTCCCGGTTGCGGGCGCAGGCCGGCGACGGTCCGGGCCCGACGTTCGCGTCGTACGACGACGAGCCGGCAGAGGCGGCCGCGGTCGCGCGACAGATCGCGAAGCTGAGGGAGGCCGGCGTCCCTCTGCGCGAGCAGGCGGTGCTGTTCCGGGTCAACGCGCAGTCGGAGGTGTATGAGGCCGCCCTCGCCGACGCCGGCATTCCGTACGTCGTGAAGGGCGGCGAGCGGTTCTTCGAACGCCGCGAGGTTCGCGAGGCGATGACCCGCCTGCGCGGCGCCGCGCGGCCGGAGGCGGCGACCGAAGGAGAGTCCTTGGCGGCGGTCGTCGCCGACGTGCTGACCGCGATGGGCTACTCCGAGACCCCGCCCAGCGGCGCGGGTGCGGCCCGGGACGCGTGGGAGTCGCTGCGGGCGATCGTCGGGCTCGCCGAGGAGGTGGCGGCGGCCGACCCGGCGGCCGACCTCGCCGCGTTCGTCGCCGAGCTCGTGTCCCGCGCCGACGCGCAGCACGCCCCGCCGGTCGACGGGGTCACCCTCGCGTCGCTGCATGCCGCGAAGGGCCTCGAGTGGGATGCCGTCTACCTCGTCGGACTCGTCGACGGCACCCTGCCGATCACGCATGCCTCGACCCCGGAGCAGGTGGCGGAGGAGCGCCGGCT
Organism: uncultured Frankiaceae bacterium; assembly: GCA_964510285.1. GTDB lineage: Bacteria > Actinomycetota > Actinomycetes > JAFAQI01 > JAFAQI01 > DASZTV01. The sequence continues at coordinate 9,994 of CAZEAM010000094.1, forward strand.
GCTCTACGTGGGCGTGACAAGGGCGCGCCGTCACCTGAGCCTGTCGTGGGCGCTCGCCCGGGCGCCGGGCGGACGGCGGTCGCGCAAGCCGTCGCGCTTCCTCGACGGGATCCGTCCGCACTCCGAACCGGGCGCGCGCCCCAGGGACGCGAAGCCGGCCAAGGTGCAGCTGCCCGACGACCCGCTATTCACCCGGCTGCGGGAATGGCGGCTGCAGCGCGCGCAGGACGACGGGATCGCGGCGTTCATGGTCTTCGACAACAAGACGCTGGTAACGATCGCCGAACGCGCGCCGCACGACCGTGCGGGGCTCGCCGCCGTACCCGGCGTCGGGCCGAAGAAGCTCGAGCAGTACGCCGATGAGGTCCTCTCGATCATCCGCGGCTGACCCCGGATAGGTTGCGGCGGTGACCGCCGACCCGCTGCCGAATCTGCTGACGATCCTCGAGCTCGAGCAGATCGAGGTGAACATCTTCCGCGGGGTCAGCCCGGACGAGACCGTGCAGCGGGTCTTCGGCGGGCAGGTCGCCGGCCAGGCCCTCGTCGCCGCCGGCAAGACCGTCCCGGAGCACCGGCACGTGCACTCGCTGCACGCCTACTTCCTGCGCCCCGGCGACCCGACCATCCCGATCGTCTACCAGGTCGACCGGATCCGGGACGGCCGCTCGTTCACCACCCGCCGGGTGGTGGCGGTCCAGCACGGGGAGGCGATCTTCCACCTCTCGGCGTCGTTCCAGGTCTCCGAGCCGGGCGCCGACTACGCCTCGCCGATGCCGGAAGCGCCCGACCCGGAGACCGTGCCGACACTGACCGAGCGGGCGAAGTCACTCGGGCTGCCGGAGTCGCCGCACTGGTCCCGGCCGCGACCGGTCGACATCCGGTACGTCGACGACCCGCCGTGGCTGCCCAACGGGGACACCCATGACCGCAGCCGCCAGCAGGTGTGGCTCAAGGCAGCGGGCGAGATGCCGGACGACCCGCTGATCCACGTGTGCGCGGTCACGTACGCGAGCGACCTCACGTTGCTGGACTCGGCGCTGCTGGCCGGCGGGCTGACCTGGGACGACGACCGGGAGGTGATGGTGGCCAGCCTCGACCACGCGATGTGGTTCCACCGCCCGTTCCGGGCCGACGACTGGCTGCTCTACGACCAGCAGTCGCCGAGTGTCTCGGGTGGGCGCGGGCTGGGCATCGGGCGGCTGTTCACGCGCGACGGCGTCCACGTCGTCTCGATGGTCCAGGAGGGCTTGCTGCGCGTGATCGGATCCAAGCAAGTCTGACCCGCGAGGGCGGCGTCCGACGATCGAAATCATCTTGTGACCAAGATCTTTCGATAAATACTTTGCGAGCCTCGGCGGCGCCCTTTATCGTGCGGGGACAGCCCGGTTGACATCCGCGTCATGCCGGAAAGCGAGCAGGTGAAGGAGGTGCCCACGATGAGCGGTTACCCGATCTCGACGTCGGCGCCGACCCCTGCCTTCCGGGTAACGCCGACGTCGACGTGCGCGAGCGGCGCCGTTTACGGCAAGTCCATGTGGTCGGACCAGCTCGCCATCGCGCCCAACGCTGCCGTCGCGGCTGCCGTCCGCAACCGCAAGCACGGCGGGGGTGCCAGAGCCTTCAGGGATCCGGTCTGAAACCAGACCGGCGAACCACAGGCCGCGGCACCCGAAAGGGGCCGCGGCCTTTTGTTTTGCCACAACTCATGCATGTGTCCCAGCACAACTGACCGACGAGAGAGAAGGAGGTGGGTAGGAGATGGCCCACGCGACCGACTGTGCACTGCCCTGTCACCTGGTCGACCCGGACCTGTTCTTTGCCGAGTCGCCGGCTGACGTCGAGCGCGCCAAGGCTCTGTGCCTGGACTGCCCACTTCGGCTGTCCTGCCTCAGCGAGGCGCTCGAACGACGCGAGCCCTGGGGTGTGTGGGGTGGCCAGCTCGTCATTCAAGGCGTTGTCGTGCCGCGCAAGCGGCCCCGCGGTCGTCCTCGCAAGGACGAACAGTGGATAGCGGCCTAGCGCGCGAGGACTCTCGATTCGCTCGAAGACCTCGCGGGTGCCCCGACGAGCCAGGCCACAGGAAGCCAACTGTGACCAACCTGTCGAGGAGTACCGAGATGTTGCAAGAGCTGATGGTGGAAGCGCAGACCCGCGAACGGATGCGGGTCAGCGAGGAGAACCGGCGAAAGGAGTTCGTACGGCGGTTGGCGCTGATGCGTCGTCGGCAACGACGGGCAGACGCCGCGCGGCGCGCCGTACAGATGCTGTCGGTTTGGTAGGCCCCTACCTGGCGGCCCCGCGAACCAAC
>CAZEAM010000095.1:0-7421 GCA_964510285.1 uncultured Frankiaceae bacterium
ATCGCCTCGACGGCCACCGCCACCGGGTCGGCGAGGTTGTCCATGTGACCGCCGTGGCGCGCCAACGAGCGCTGCAACGCCGGCGTGTCGGTCGGACCGAGCACGAGTGACAGCACGTGAACACCGCGCGGGTGCCATTCCGCCCAAAGCGACTCGGCGAGGTTCGCGTCGAAGGCCTTGGTCGCGCTGTACGCGGCGAGGGTCGCGCCCCCGGCCCACGCCGCTCCGGATGTCACAAGGACAACACCCCCACGACCCCGGTCGACCATCCCGCGACCAAACGCGTAGCTGGCCTCGAGCACCGCCGTGCAGTTTCGCTGGACCAGGCCGCGCAGCTCGTCGAGGTCCCAGGACAACAACGGCAGATTGACGGTGTCAGCGCCCGCGTTGCAGACCAAGATCCCGACCTCCAGGTCAGCCGTCGCGGCGACCAGCCCATCGATCGCACCGGGCACGCTCAGGTCGAGACCGACAACCCGCGTCTGCACCGGCAGCCGAGCGGCGAGCTCTTCGAGCAATGCCTCGCGGCGCGCGACCAGCACCACGCTGATCCCGGCCGCGGCAAGCTGCTCGGCAAACGCGGCGCCAACCCCGTCCGACGCTCCCGCGACAACGGCCCAGGGGCCGTAGCGCTGCTCGATGGCATCAGCCACGAGAGCTAGCCAGCTCGGCGTCGGTGTGGGCGAACTGCGCCTCGATGTCGGCCCGGCCCTGCTCCGCCGCGAACTTCTCGATCTTGCCGCCGATCAGCGGGATGTTGACCTTCGCGTCGATGTCGATCGTGTGGTGGCAGCCCGACGCGGTCGGGGTGAGACGGTGCGTCCCCTGGATCCGCGACGGCGTGCCCGGGGCCTCGACCGTGTAGTTGCACACCCGCTCGCCCGACGAGGACGCCGCCGTCCAGTTCTCCGTCTGCACCGGGCTCTGGCTCGGGGTCAGCACCTTGCTGGCGAAACCCGGGAGATCGATGGTCACGGTTCGCTTCGTGACCACCTTGCAACCTCCGTCCGACGTGTCGCTGCGCTCCACGGAGACGTCGCGCCCACCGAGCGCGACGTACTTGCGCTCGATGTAGTCGGGGTCGCTGATCAAGGCGTAGACCACCTCGACGTCTGCGTCGTAGTCGTGCTCGATCCGGATCTTGGCCACGACGTCACGCCGTCGCTTCGGCGTAGCGGGCGAGGCCGGTCGCCATCTTCTTGAGCGAGCGGCCGAGCAGGAAGGCCATGACCGGTGCGGCGCCGGGAAGCTTGCTCTCCATCGCGCCCGCCCAGGTGATCCGGCTGCCGTCGCCTTCCTTGTCGATCGAGACGATCGCGCGGTAGTCCCGCACCGGCATCCAGGTCAGGATCGTGTAGGCGAGGTAGTCAGGCGGGTCGTACTCGGTGATCTGCTCCTTGACGCCCCACGCCTTGGAGCCGACCCGGCGGATCGCACCGACCCCACCCGGCGCCGGATCCCCCTCCTGCAGCCACTCACCGTGTCTCACGAAGGGTTTCGCCCAGCGCTGCCACGACGTCGCGTCCGCGATGAGGTCGAAGACCTTCTGCTTCGGCGCCGCGGTGCGCACCACGATCTCGAACGTCGAAGACGGCATCGCTCACCAGCCCTTGAAATCGGTCTCGCGGCGCTCGACGAAGGCACGGACGCCTTCCTGCGCATCCTCCGTGGTCATGACGAGCTCCTGGCCCCACGCCTCGTCGTTCAGCGCGGTACCGCGATCGACGTCCAGCGCGGTGTTGACCAGGCGCTTGGTGACCGCGATCGCCCGGGTCGGACCCGACGCGAGCCGCTCGGCGAGACCGGTCGCGGTCGACAGCGCCTCGCCGGCCGGCACGAGATGGGTGGCGAGCCCCCATTCGTACGCCGTCTTGGCGGGCAGGTCGTCGCCGAAGAAGTACAGCTGCTTGGCTCGCTGGGGTCCGACCAGCCGGCTCAGCAGGTAGGGGCCGCCCGCGTCGGGCGCGATTCCGCGCCGCACGAACACCGGCACGATCTTGGCGCTTTCCGCCATCACGACGATGTCGCAGGCGAGGGCGAGGTGCATGCCGCCGCCCGCCGCGGTGCCGTTGACGGCCGCGATCACCGGCTTGTCACAGTCGAGGACCGACGTGACCAGCCGCTGCCAACCGGTCTGGATCGCCCGCGCGGTGTCCCCCTGCGCGAAGTTGGGCGCCCCGTCAGGGCGCGGCGCTCGCGGAAGGGAGGTGCGCAGGTCCGCGCCGGTGCAGAAGGCGCGGTCGCCGCTACCGGTCAGCACGACGGCGCGGACGTTCAGATCGTCGCTTGCCGCATGGAACGCGTCACCGAGGGCGTCGCGCGCGCGCCAGTCGAGGGAGTTGTGCACGTCCGGCCGGTCGAGTGTGATCGTCAGTACGCCGCCGGAGCGCTCCTGCTTGATCCCGACGTCGTCGGTCGATGCGTTGTCCGTCACTTGCTGTCCCCGAACTGTTCGCGGAGCTTGTACTTCAGCACCTTGTTCAAGGTCTCGTTGCGCGGCAGCGCGCCGACGAGCTCGAGCCGCTCCGGGATCTTCTGCATCATCAGCCCGGCGTCGCGACACCAGGCGACCATCTCGTCGAAGGTGATCGGCTCGGCGTCGGCCGCGGTCTCGACGACCGCGCAGACCAGCTCGCCGCGCTCCTCGTCCGGCACGCCGATCACCGCGACGTCGCCCACCTTCGGGTGATTGAACAGGACGTCTTCGAGCTCGCGTGCGGAGATGTTCTCGCCCTTGCGGATGATCACGTCTTTCAGCCGGCCGGTCAGCCTGAGATGACCGTCCGGTCGAAGCACTCCGAGGTCGCCGGTGCGGAACCAGCCCTCGCCGTCGAACGCCTCTTCGTTGGCCTGCGGGTCGGTGTAGCCGATGCAGACCACCGGTCCGCGGAGGCGGACCTCGCCCTCCTCATCGGGCCCGGCGACCGTCTCGTCGTCCTTCACGATCCGGATCTCCGCGCCCAGCACCGGCTTGCCGTCGGTGTAGGCGAGCTGCTCGTCGGTGTCGTGCGGCGAGCCCATCGCCATCATCGGCACCTCGGTCATGCCGTAGCCGTGCACGAGGCGTACGCCCATCTCCTTGGCGACGTCGTAGAACAGCTCCGGCGGCTTGGCCGCGCCGCCCCCGGACATGATCCGCAGCGTCGGGATGATCGGGGTGTCCGGCGCCTTGCGCTGCTCGGCGAGGAACATCTGGTAGAACGCCGTGCTGCCGCCGCACATCGTCACGCCGAGGTCTCGGTACGCCGCGACCGCTTCTGCCGGGACGAACGACTCGACCAGTACGGCGGCGAACCCGGCCGACAGCATCATCAGCAGGTAGTCCGGCCCCGCGATGTGCGAGAACGGGAAGGCCATCGAGCCGATGTCGTCGGGCGACATGTCCAGAGCCGCCGCGAGACCGCGGCCGCCGGCCATCAGGGTCTGGTCGGTGTGCTGCACCCCTTTCGGCTCCGACGTGGTGCCGGAGGTGTAGTAGATCCAGCGCACCTCGTCACCGGACGCGGGCGGGTCGGGAAGGTCCGCGACGTCGCCGTGCGGCAGGTCCAGCCCGATCTCGAGCACCGTCGGCACCGGGTCGACCTCGGCGGCCAGCGTGCGCGCCATCGCGCCGAAGTCGCGGTCCTTCCAGACTCCCGGCACGATGAAGAACTGCGGGCGGCTGGCCCGCAGCACCGCGCCGACCTCGCGCTCCCGGTACAGGTGCAGCACCGGGTTCTGCACGGCGCCGAGGCGGGCGAGCGCCATGGACAGCACGACGCTCTCGATCCGGGTCGGCAGCTGCCAGGTCACCTTCGTGCCGGGGCGGATGCCGAGTGCGGCCAGGCCAGCCGCGACGTGCTCCACCTCGGTCGCGAACTCGGCGAACCCGACCCGACGGCCGTTGGTGTCGATCAGCAATGGCCGGTCGCCCGACTCGGCGGCCCGGCGGCGTACCAGCTCCCAGATGGTTGGCGCCTCGAGGAGCTGCGGCGTTGGACTCGGCGACATGGCTTCAGCCTCCCGCGCCGTACACGGGTGTGGGCGCCGGGGCCTTGTCGAGCAGGTCGCGCACGACCGGTCCGAGCTCGGCCGGCGACCAGCGTTCGCCCTTGTCGACCCGCGGCCCGTGCTGCCAGCCGTCGGCGACACCGACGATGCCGCCCTCAACCTCGAACACCCGGCCGGTGACCTCGCGGGAGTCGGCCGAGCCGAGCCAGACGACCAGCGGCGAGACGTTCTCCGGCGCCATCGCGTCGAATCCGGACTCGGGCTTGCGCATCATGTCCGGCATCGCGACCTCGGTCATCCGGGTGCGCGCCGCCGGAGCGATCGCGTTCGCGGTCACGCCGTACCGGGCCCACTCCGCCGCGGCCACCAGGGTCAGTCCGACGATGCCGGCCTTGGCGGCGCTGTAGTTGCCCTGCCCGACACTGCCCATCAAACCGGCGCCGGAGGAGGTGTTGATCACCCGCGCGTCCGGCTGCGAGCCCCCCTTGGACTGCTCGCGCCAGTAGGCGCCCGCGTGACGCATCGTGCAGAAGTGGCCGCGCAGGTGCACCCGGTTGACCGCGTCCCACTCCTCGACCGACATCGACATCAGCATCCGGTCGCGCAGGAACCCCGCGTTGTTGACGAGTACGTCGAGCCCGCCGAAGGCCTCGATCGAGGTGCGAACCAGCGACTCGGCACCGTCCCAGTCCGCGACGTCGTCGGTGTTGGCGACCGCCTCGCCCCCCGCGGCGACGATCTCGTCGACGACGGCCTGTGCCGGGCCGCTCGACGTACCTTCGCCTTCGCGTGAGGTGCCGATGTCGTTGACCACGACCCGCGCCCCTTCGGCGGCGAAGGCCAGCGCATGCGCCCTGCCGAGCCCACCCCCGGCGCCGGTGACGATGACCACCCGGCCGTCGCAGATCCCCACGTCTCTCCTTACCTCAGGTACGCCTGGCCGCCGTCGACCATCAGGGTCGACCCGGTCACGTACGCCGCATCTTCACTGAGCAGGAACGCGACCGCGCGGCCCACGTCCTCCTCCAGCCTGCCGACCCGCCCGAGCGGGATCGTGCTCACGAACTCCTCGTACTCCTTGGGCGCGAACTGCGACCACATCTCCAGGCCCGGCGACATGCCGTTCGGGATCACCGCGTTGACCCGGATCCCGTCCTTGCCCCACTCCAGCGCGGCCATCCGGGTCAGAGTGCGGATCATCTCCTTGGTGCCGGCGTAGAGGGTGAAGCCGGGCAGATCGTTGCGCAGCGCGGACCCGGTGCCGAGGTTGACGATCGCGCCCTTCGTCTCCTTCAGCGACTCGTACGCCGCCTGCATGAACCACAGCGAGCCGAGGAAGCCGCTCTCCCAGGTACGCCGGGCGTCCTTCTCGGTGATCTCCAGGACCGGTCCGAGGGCGACCATCTGCGCGTTGTTGACGACCCCGTCGATCCGGCCGAACTGCTCGCGCGTCGCCTGCACGCAGGCGTCGATCTGGTCCTGCTTGCGGACGTCGCACTGGATGGCGAGCGCCTTTCGGCCGCGCGCCTCGACGGCGGCGGCGGTGCGTTCGACCTTCTCCAGAGTGCGGCCGGCGGCGACGATGTTCGCGCCCTCCGCCGCGGCGGCCAGCGCGATGCCCTCACCGATCCCCTGACCGGAGCCGGTCACGATGACGACCTTGTCCGCAAGTCGTCCTGCCACCGCAACCGCCTCATCGTTGGTCTTGCTTGCCGGTGCCCCCGCGGAGTCGTGAGTACAGCGAGCGACTTCGCGGGGACTATCTGACGACCCGTCAGACGTCCACCACCCCACCCACCGCCCTACAGGGGAGACGGATCTGACGATCCGTCAGATTATTGTCATTGCGTGGACCTGCGCGACTCTGCCGCCGAGCGCGCCTTCCGCGAGGAGCTCCGCGACTGGCTCGCGAAGACGCTCCCGACGCTCGGTCCCAAGCCGCACCACACCGACTGGCCTGGCCGTCGCGAGTACGACACGGCGTGGCAGCGGCTGCTCTTCGACGCCGGCTACGCGGGCGTCAACTGGCCGAAGGAGTACGGCGGTCGGGGAGCCACCCCGACCGAGCACCTGATCTTCCTCGAGGAGACCGAGCGGGCCGGTGCGCCGTACGTCGGCGTCAACTTCGTCGGGCTGCTGCACGCCGGGCCGACGATCGTGACCGAGGGCACTCCCGAGCAACGCGCCGACCACTTGCCGAAGATCCTCAAGGGCGAGGAGATCTGGTGCCAGGGGTTCAGCGAGCCGTCATCCGGCTCGGATCTCGCGTCGATGCGCACCCGAGCGGTGCGTGACGGTGACCACTATGTCGTCAACGGACACAAGATCTGGACCTCGCACGCCGAGGTGGCGGACTACTGCGAACTGCTCGTCCGCACCGATCCCGACGCGCCGAAGCACAAGGGGATCACCTGGCTGATGATGGCGATGGACTCGCCCGGCCTGGATGTGCGTCCGCTCAACACGCTGCTCGGGTCGAGTGAGTTCTCCGAGGTGTTCTTCGACAACGTCCGGATCCCGGTGACGAACCGGGTCGGCGAGGAGAACGACGGCTGGCGGGTCACGATGGTGACGCTGTCGTTCGAGCGCGGGACCGCGTGGGTCGACCAGATCGTCGACTCGGTGCGGCTGGTCGGTGACCTTGCCGCAATCGCCAAGAAGGTCACGACCACCTCGGGTGTGGCCTGGGACGACCGCGGGCTGCGTCGCGACATCGCGCACCTCGGCGCGGAGTTCGACGCGCTCTGGGCGCTGACGAAGCGCGGCGTCACCGAGGCCGGGTCCGGAGTTCCTGGTGCCAGCGCATCGGTGCTGAAGCTTCGCTACACCGAGGCGCGGCAACGACTGATGGACCTCGGAGCGCGGGTGCTCGACCGCGCGTCGGTGTCGCGCACCGACATCGCCGGGCTGCCGACCGGCGAGTGGACGACGGAGCGGCTGAACTCGCTGTCGTACACGATCGCCGCGGGCACGTCGCAGATCCAGCGCAACATCATCGGCGAGCGGCTGCTGGGTCTTCCCAAAGAGCAGAGCCTGCCGAAGGATCGCTGATGTACTTCCTGCCGACCGAGGAACAGCGCGAGCTGCAGCGCGGCGTGCGCGAGGTGCTCGACTCGGCGTACCCGCTCGACAAGCTGCCCGGCGGTTTCGATGCCGCAGTGTGGTCGACGCTGGTCGAGACCGGGGTCTTCTCGCTGCGCACCGAGCTCGAACTCGGTTGGGTCGAGGCCGCGCTCGTCTTCGAAGAGCTGGGTCGCGCGGCGGTCCCGGGTCCGCTGGTCGGCACGTTCCTGGCCGCGGGGTACGCCGAGGGGCCGGTCACCGTCCTGGACGAGACCACCGGTCCCGCGTTGATCGCGCATCTCGAGGTGGCCAAGTCCGTTCTGGTGCTCACGTCGGTAGCCGCGTGGACCATCGCGCCGCCGCCTGGA
>CAZEAM010000096.1:0-2499 GCA_964510285.1 uncultured Frankiaceae bacterium
AGTCCGGACGCTTGATCCTCGGTCAGGACAACCAAGCATCCGGGACGCTATTGCGTCGCCTCGAAGGGTGTCCAGGGAGCGAGTCCATGGACTACCAACGTGGCCTGTTCCGCACGCTAAGCGGTGGCTTAGCCAGGAGCAAGCGACGTAGGCCGAATCCGGCTCGGTTGAGCTGTGGCATACGTCACAGGACACCCATTCGGGTGGACTTTTCCGTGGCAGCCGGCGGCTCGAGAGCGCGGTGGGGCGGGACGGATCAGGCGAGGACCCGGAGGGCGTCCGGGACGGCGCGCAGGCGCAACGCGCCCTCCTCGTGCATGCCGAGGTAGTCCCCGTCGACCTGCAGGTGCATCGGGGTGTCGAGGGTGAGGGTGAACTCGGCCAGGTCGTGGAAGAGGCGGGAGTGACGCCCGCGCAGGCCGTGGCCGGTGAGCATCCCGCCGGCCGACCAAAGCGTCGGCAGCAGGCCCATGCGGTCCCTGGTGACCAGGTCCAGGCCTCCTTCGAAGGTGCACTGCGGGGCAACGACGACCGGCTGCGAGCGGAAGTAGGTCCAGGGCGAGGTGTTGCTGGTGATCGCCAGGTAGACGCCGACGATCGGCTCCTCGCCGGGCAGCTCGAGGGTGATCGGCGCGCGCCGCTTCTCGGAGGCGAAGTACGACGTCACCGCGCAACGCGTGTAGCGGCTCGGGGTCGCTCGCTTCCCCTTCGAGCGGGCCTTCTCCACCCGGCGTACGGCGTCGGCGTCGAGCCCCACGCCGGCCGTGAAGGTGAACCAGCGCTCGTTGACCCGGCCCATCCCGATCTGCCGGAAGCGCTCGGCGCGCAACGCCTCGAGCAGCTCGCTGGTCGCCTCGACCGGGTCGCGGGAGATCCCTAGCGCCCGGCTGAACACGTTGGTGCTGCCGCCCGGCACGACGGCCAGGGCGGGCGTGTCGGCGCAGGATCCGGCCCATTCGCCGGGCCCGAGCAGGCCGTTGACCACCTCGTTGATGGTGCCGTCGCCGCCGAGCACGACGACCAGGTCGTACGCCTCGTTGACCGCGCGCGTGCCGAGCTCGATCGCGTGGCCACGATGAGTGGTCTCCTCGAGATCGACCTTCAGGTCGCTGCCGAGGGCGCGGATCAGGACGTCGCGCTCTCGCGCCGAGGTGGCGGTGGCCTTGGGATTGACCACAAGCAGGGCCCGCATCGCAGGAGGATATCGGGCCGGCTCTCGCAAGGGCGGCGTCCAACCGGGTGTGGCGCTGATTACGCTGCGATGGCGATGCAGCGTCCTCGATCGCTCACCGTCACCGCGGCACTCGTCGCGGCCCAGGCGGCTGCCCTTGGCACCTACGGCGCGGTCCTCCTGGTCCGCGCCTTCGTCGGGCATCCGAGCCACCGCGACGACGCGGTCTGGCTCGGCATCGTGTTCCTGGCGTGCGCGGCGGGTGTGGTCACCGCCGCGGTCGGGTTGTGGCGGATGCGGCGCTGGGCGCAGGCGCCGACGTACCTGGTGCAGTTCTTCTCGATCGTGATCGGCATGGGCCAGGTCGCCCACCTGCCGGCGTTGATGGTGCCGCTGATCGCACTCGGCCTCGGGACGTTGGTGGCGGTGTCGCTGCAACCCAGCCGCGACGCGCTCGGCGGGATCTAGATATCTAGTCCTCGGCGAGCAGGCCTTCCCGGAGGTGGACCAAGGTCCGGGTGATCAGCCGCGACACGTGCATCTGCGAGATGCCGAGCTCCGCGGCGATCTGTGACTGGGTCATGTTGGCGAAGAAGCGCAGCAGCAGGATCCGCTTCTCGCGCGGCGGCAGCGCCTCGAGCAACGGCTTGAGCGACTCGCGGTACTCGACGCCCTCGAGGGCGGCGTCGGTCTGACCGAGCGTCTCGGACATCGCCGAGCTCTCGTCGTCGAGATCCGGTGCGTCCAGCGAGATCGCCGAGTAGGCGTTGCTGGACTCCAGGCCCTCGAGCACCTCCTCTTCGCTGATCTCGAGATGCTTCGCGAGCTCGGCCACCGTCGGCGCGCGACCGTTCTTCTGGGACAGCTCGCTGGTCGCCTTGGTCAGCGCGAGCTTCATCTCCTGCAGCCGGCGCGGAACCCGGATCGCCCAGCCCTTGTCGCGGAAGTGACGCTTGACCTCGCCCACGATGGTCGGGGTGGCGTACGTCGAGAACTCGACTCCGCGCTCGAGGTCGAACCGGTCGATCGACTTGATCAGCCCGATCGTCGCGACCTGGACCAGGTCGTCGAACGGCTCGCCGCGGTTGCGGAAGCGGCGGGCGAGGTACTCGACCAGAGGCAGGTGCATCTCGACCAGCTCGTCGCGGATCTTGCGACGGGTCGGGTCGTCCTCGGGCAGTGCCGCCAGCTGCACGAACAGGTCTCGTGCGTGCGCCCGGTCCGGGCGGGTAGCCGACTCGGCGGCGGGCGCAGGCTCGGACACCCCCTCGAGCTCAGGGGGGTCAACCTCGCCGCCGCGCTGGTCGGGCGCGACGGGGTCGGTGGTC
>CAZEAM010000097.1:0-5632 GCA_964510285.1 uncultured Frankiaceae bacterium
CACGGAGGCGATCTTCTCGTCGAACTCGCGCAGGTCCGGTGGCGCGGTCATCCGGCGGATCCGCATCCGCGACCCGGCCTCGTCGATCAGGTCGATCGCCTTGTCGGGCAGGAAGCGGTCGGAGATGTAGCGGTCGGCAAGCTGCGCGGCAGCGACGAGCGCGGCGTCGGTGATCGACACGCGGTGGTGAGCCTCGTATCGGTCGCGCAGCCCCATGAGGATCTCGATGGTGTGCGCCAGCGTCGGCTCGCCCACCTGGATGGGCTGGAACCGGCGCTCGAGGGCGGCGTCCTTCTCGAGGTACTTGCGGTACTCGTCGAGCGTGGTCGCACCGATCGTCTGCAGCTCGCCGCGCGCCAGCATCGGCTTGAGGATCGACGCCGCGTCGATGGCGCCTTCGGCCGCGCCGGCGCCGACGAGGGTGTGGATCTCGTCGATGAAAAGAATGATGTCGCCGCGGGTGCGACTCTCTTTGAGAACCTTCTTCAACCGCTCCTCGAAATCACCGCGATAACGGCTTCCGGCGACCAGCGCGCCGAGGTCGAGGGTGTAAAGCTGCTTGTCCTTCAGGTTCTCCGGAACCTCGCCCTTCACGATTCCCTGGGCGAGGCCTTCGACGACCGCGGTCTTTCCCACCCCGGGCTCGCCGATGAGGACCGGGTTGTTCTTGGTACGGCGCGAGAGCACCTGCATCACGCGCTCGATTTCCTTCTCCCGGCCGATGACCGGGTCGAGCTTTCCTTCGCGCGCGGCCTGGGTGAGGTTGCGGCCGAACTGGTCGAGGACGAGCGAGGTGCTCGGCGTACCTTCGCCGACGCCTCCGGCCGCGGCCGGCTCCTTGCCCTGGTACCCGGACAGCAGCTGGATGACCTGCTGGCGCACCCGGTTCAGGTCGGCGCCGAGCTTCACGAGAACCTGCGCGGCGACGCCTTCGCCCTCGCGGATCAGGCCGAGCAGGATGTGCTCGGTACCGATGTAGTTGTGTCCGAGCTGCAACGCCTCACGGAGGCTGAGCTCCAGGACCTTCTTGGCCCGGGGGGTGAACGGAATGTGGCCGCTCGGCGCCTGCTGCCCCTGGCCGATGATCTCTTCGACCTGCTGGCGGACGCCTTCGAGGGAGATCCCGAGCGACTCGAGAGCCTTGGCCGCGACGCCTTCACCCTCGTGGATCAGGCCGAGAAGGATGTGCTCGGTACCGATGTAGTTGTGGTTGAGCATCCTGGCTTCTTCTTGCGCCAGAACCACGACCCGCCTCGCGCGGTCGGTAAACCTTTCGAACATCTACGCTCCTCGACCGAAGCGGGTCCCTTACTTCATCAGCCTGTACCCGCATGCTAGCCCTGACACGCGCGCGCCGCTGTGCGTTGTACGACCGGCCCGTGCAGAACCCTTGACTCATCCATCGTCAACGATGACGCCTGGATGAGCATTCCGGTTCAGCCGGAGGCGTAACGGTGCGTAACGTCCCAAATGTGACAGGTCTTTGGACCCGGGGATCTAGTGCCCGGCGGCGGTGTACCGCTCGACGATCTCTGCCGGGATCCGGCCGCGCTCGTTGACCTTCAGGCCCTGCGATTTCGCCCAGGCGCGGACCGCGGCGGGGTCCACCCCGGTGGCGACGCGGCGGCGGCGTCCCGACGACGCGCCCCCGCGCGAGGTGCGGCGGGCCACGCCGGCGTACGGCGCGAAGGCGTCACGCAACGCGGCTGCGTGGCTGTCGCAGAGGTCGATCTCGTAGCTCGCACCTTCGAGGGAGAAGTGAATGGTCTCGGTGCCTTCGGTGTCGTCGTCGTGCAGGTCGCACACGAGCATCACCTGGACGCGTTGCGCCATATTCGCCGTTCTCCTCGATTAGGGGAATATCAATGACGATTGAGGTCGAGGGCGAAAATACGCGGATTTCGACGGGCAACCAAATCGGTACGCCGATTGGCGCTATTCGGGCCGAAGCAGCGGGAAAGTAATGGCCTCCCGAATGTTCACCCCGGTCAGCAACATCAGCAGCCGATCGACCCCGAGGCCCATTCCGCCCAGCGGTGGGGCGCCGTGCTCGAGGGCGCGCAGGAAGTCCTCGTCGAGCTGCATCGCCTCCGGGTCGCCGCCGGCCGCCTTGACCGACTGCTCGACCAGCCTTCGGCGCTGCTCGACCGGGTCGACCAGCTCGGAGTAGGCCGGCGCGAGCTCCACTCCGTTGACCACCAGGTCCCACGCCTCCGCCAGCCTGGGGTCGTCGCGGTGCGGTCGGGCCAACGGCCGAACGGACGCCGGGTAGTCGCGCACGAACGTCGGTTGCACCAGGGTCTCCTCGACGAGCTGCTCGTAGAGCTCGAGGACGATCTCGCCCGCGTCCCAACCCGGCTGCAAGGCGACGTCGCGCGAGGCTGCGAGGGTGCGCAACTCGTCTGCCGACGTGTCCGGCGAGACCTCGGTGCCGAGCGCCTCGCTGACCGCGCCGAAGACGGTTACCGTCCGCCAGGGCGCGCCCAGGTCGATCTCCGTACCGTCCGAGGCCGGCACCGTGGTAGCTCCCACCGCGGTCGCCGCGTTGACGACGAGGGCCCTGGTGAGGTCGGCCATCGTGTCGTAGTCGCCGTACGACTCGTACGCCTCGAGCATCGTGAACTCGGGACTGTGCGTGGAGTCGACCCCCTCGTTGCGGAAGGTCCGCCCGATCTCGTAGACCCGTTCGATCCCACCGACGACGAGGCGCTTGAGCCAGAGCTCCAACGCGATGCGCAGCGACATCGGCAGGTCGAAGGCGTTGAGATGTGTCGCGAACGGCCGGGCCGCCGCACCGCCGTGCAGCTGCTGGAGCATCGGCGTCTCGACCTCGACGTAGCCGCGCTGGTCGAGCGTTGACCGCAGCGAGCGCAGCACGATCGCGCGCGCTTCGACGAGGCGGCGCGCGTCCGGGTTCATGATCAGGTCGACGTAGCGCCGCCGGACCCGCTGCTCCTCGTCGACCAGGCCCTTCCACTTCTCCGGCAACGGCCGCAGCGCCTTGCCGGCGAGGACCCACGAGTCGGCGAGCACGGACAGCTCGCCGCGCTTGCTCGAGATCACCTCACCGGTGACGCTGACGTGGTCGCCGAGATCGACGTCGCGCTTCCAGTCGTCGAGTCGCAGCTGGCCGAGCCGGTCGAGCGACAGCATGACCTGCAGGTCGCCGGTGCCGTCACGGATGGTCGCGAAGCACAGCTTGCCGCCGTCACGCTTGAGCATCACGCGGCCCGCAACGCTGACCGTCTCTGCGGTGGCGGTGTCGGCCGCGAGGTCCGGGTGGGCCGCCCGCAGCGCGGCGTTGGTCGTGGTCCGCGGCACCGACACCGGAAAGGCCGGCACACCGGCCGCCTGCAGCCGCTCGAGCTTCTCGCGACGGACCCGCTCCTGCTCGGTCAAGACTTCGACCGCCCCGTGCGCCCCTCCGCGACCGTCAGCCGTCCCGGACAGCCCTGCCGTCGGAGCTTCTTCGGTCATGGTGACCGTCAGTATTTCAGGCGCAGTTGCGGTCGAAGACGAGGCGCAGGCCGATCAGGGTGAGGTCGGGCTCGTGCTCGGTGACCGTTTCGCACTCGTCGATCACCAGCGGCGCCAGGCCGCCGGTCGCGATGACAACCGGATCAGCGTCGATCTCCTCGCTGATCCGGCGCACCAGCCCGTCGATCTGGCCGGCGAAGCCGTAGACCATCCCCGACTGCAGCGCCTCGACCGTGCTCTTGCCGATGACCGAACGCGGCCTGGCCAGCTCGACCTTGAACAACCGGGCGCCGCGCGCGGCAAGTGCGTCGATCGAGATCTCGATGCCGGGGGCGAGCGCTCCCCCGAGGAACTCGCCCTTGTCGCTGATCACGTCGAAGTTGGTCGATGTGCCGAAGTCCACCACCACGGCAGGCCCGCCGTACAAGTGGTACGCCGCCAGCGAGTTGACTATGCGGTCCGCGCCGACCTCTCGCGGGTTGTCGTAGAGCAGCGGCACCCCGGTCTTGACCCCGGGCTCGACGATGACGGCCGGAACCTGCGGGTAGTAGCGGGTGAATACCGCGCGAAGCTCGTGCAGAACCGCCGGCACGGTCGAGCATGACGCGATGCCGTCCGGTGACGGCGAGTCCGCGAGCAGGCCGCGCAGGAGCAGCGCCAGCTCGTCCGCCGTGGCGCGGGTGTCGGTCTTGATCCGCCACGACTCGATGAGCGACTCACCGTGGAAGCAGCCGACCACGGTGTTGGTGTTGCCGACATCGATGGTCAGCAGCACCCGGTCGTGGGCCATGCCGTCCCCCGCAGCCCGAACGCGGCTAGCGCCAGCCGGCGACTGCGTCGAAACGCGCGGTGTCGCCGCGCACCAGGTCCATGCCGGCGAGGACCTCGGCCGGATCGCTCCCCGTGCCGGTGATCCGGTTTTCCGCGTCAACGAAGACCACGCGCGGCTTCAGCTCACGCGCCTCGGCGTCGGTCACCGTGCAGTAGCTGATGATGATGACCAGGTCGCCCTCGTGGACCAGCCTGGCCGCCGCACCGTTGATGCCGATCACTCCGCTGCCCCGCGGGCCGGCGATCACATAGGTCTCCAGCCGTGACCCGTTGTTGATGTCGACGATCGCGACCTGCTCGCCGGGTAGCAGATCCGCGGCGTCCATCAGGTCCTCGTCGATGGTGACCGAGCCGACGTAGTTCAGGTCGGCCTGCGTCACCGTCGCACGGTGCAGCTTGCTCTTCAGCATGGTGCGGAACATCAACTGTTCTCCTTAGGTCCTTCAGCCCACCGGGGGTGCCGAGGCACTGTGTTGTCTAGCACGCGGACGGTGATCTTCACAGCCCGCGCAGCGTGACGTCTCTATTGTCAATCAAACGCGTCGATCCGACACGCGCGGCCACCAAAATCTTTCCGAATCGTGTTCGGTCCGTGGCCCTCTCCCAGGTGGCCGCGTCGACCAGCGCCACGTAGTCCACGGTGACCTCAGCGGCCCGGTCGAGCGCGGCTCGCACCACCTCGACCACCGCGGACGGCCCGTCCGCAGCATGCTGAACGCCGATCTCCAGAGCCCGGGGTATCGCGACGGCGGTCTCGCGCTGCGCCGGGGTGAGATACCGGTTGCGGCTGCTCATCGCCAGACCGTCCCGCTCCCGGACCGTCGGAACCCCGACCACGTCGATGTCACGCCGCTGGTCGGCGACCATTCGTCGGATCAGGGCGAGCTGCTGCGCGTCCTTCTCACCGAACACCGCGGCATCCGGCCGGATCAGGTCGAAAAGCCGTGAGACGACGGTGACGACGCCGTCGAAGTGACCGGGTCGATGCGCGCCTTCATACACCTCGCCGAGCTCGCCGGCCAGCACGACCGGCACCTCCTCGTCGGCCGGGTACACCTCGTCGACCGAGGGCGCGAACACGACATCGACGCCGCGCGCCGCACAGATCTCGAGGTCGGCGTCGAGCGTGCGCGGGTAACGGTCGAGGTCCTCGCCGGCACCGAACTGCTTGGGGTTGACGAAGATCGTCACGAGAACGCTCTCGCCGTGCTCACGGGCGACCTCCATCAGCTGCGCGTGCCCGTCGTGCAGGGCGCCCATCGTCATCACGACCGCGACCCGACCAGGCAGCGAGTCACGCGCGGCGGCCAGCTCGGCGCGGGTG
>CAZEAM010000098.1:0-8025 GCA_964510285.1 uncultured Frankiaceae bacterium
CGGCGACCTTGCGAGCGAAGCCCGCGACCTTCGGCGTGATTCCCGGGATCTCGGAGATCACGATCACCGCCGGACCCGAGCCGAGCCGGTAGATGTCTCTGGTCTTGCCGTCCGCGGTGAACGGCTCGCGAGTGAAGTCGGCCAGGGTGTCGGTCACCGGACGATCATGCCTCAGCGCGGGCGCTCGCCGGCCTACCGCTGACCGGTCGCGAACCGCGCACGCAGCGCGCGGGCCCGTCCCGGATACAGCTCGACGGCGATCACGCGCGCATCGCGGTCGAGGAGCGGGCCGGTGATGCTGCCGCGACCGGCGCCGACATCGACGACGAGCTCGCCGGGCTTCACATCGGCGTGGGCGACGAGTCTTCGGGCGTAGTGGTCAGAGAGCTCGTGAAACCCCCACCGTGCCGGTTTCCCGGCCACGGAGCATCGTCGTCGTGATCATCGCCATGCCCACACCCTGCGACAGATCGTCAGTCGGCGCCACCGAACAAGCCGCTGACCCGAGCGGTTTGGTCAGTCCGTGGTCGGCCAGCGGTGGTCGGCGGTGATGTCGACGAAGAAGTGCCGCACGCTCGGGTGCGCGTCGATGACCTCTCGCTCGATCCGGCGGGCCAACGCCTCCACCTGCGCCGCGGACAACGTGTCGTCGAGGTCGATCCGCGCGACGACGAGCACCTCGCCGCGGCCGATCACACTGGTCAACACCTCGTCGACCGAGTCGATCTCCGGGTACGTCGACAGCTGCTCGACCAGCGCGTCGTGCAGCCGCGGGTCGGCCGACTCGCCGATCAGCAGGTGCCGGTTGCGCCGGCCCAGGAGAATGCCGACGACGCCGAGCAGGATGCCGATCCCGAGCGAGGCGAGTCCGTCCCACACGTGGTCGCCGGTCGCTTCGTGCAGCCCGACGCCCGCCCCCGCGATAAGCAGGCCGAGCAGCGCCGCGGTGTCCTCGAGGAACACGGTGGTGACCGCGGGGTCGCTACCGGCCCACAGCTGCTCCCGCAGCCGTCGGTCCATCGTGGTGGCGTCTCTGCTGAGCTGCCGGCGAGCCTGCAGCCACGACACGCTCTCGAGCAGGAACGAGACGCCCAGCACCAGGTAGGACAGCGTGAAGTGCCCGCCGCCCTCGCCCCCGTCGCCGCGCAGCTCGTTGATGCCCTGCATCACCGCGAAGACCCCGCCCCCGATGCAGATCCCGACCGCGGCGAGCAGGGTCCAGAAGTACCGCTCGCGGCCGTACCCGAACGGGTGGCGCTCGTCGGCCGGACGGTCGCTGCGCTTGACCGCGATCAGCAGCAGCACCTCGTTGGTGGTGTCGGCGACCGAGTGCGCCGACTCCGAGATCATCGCGGCCGAGCCGGACAGCGCTCCCGCGACGCCCTTGGCCACTGCGATCCCGAGGTTGGCGGCCGCGGCTACGACGACAGTGGTCGTGCTGTCCTCGGACACCCGACCAGCCTGCCTGATGGGGCAGCGGCTACTACGGAGCGGGTTCCCTTTCAGCGACCGTGTGGTCGAGCGGGCCGCACCGTACGCCGTACCGCTCCCGGACCGCTTCGAGGGTCCGGCGGTAGTGGGCTTGCTGCCGGCGGCGCCTCCGGAGGAACGCCGCGGCGCCGGCCTGCTGGCGCAGCAGTGGGTACCAGCGGTCGCCGTCAAGGCCGTTGCGGACGAACACGGTCGGCGGCAGGGCGGTGAACAGCACGGTGAAGTTGTGCAGCAGCACGGTCCACATCGCGAGGATCGTGCCGCTGCCGGCCCGCTGCCGGATGTCGTACCAGTCCATCTCGAGCAACGGGACCTTCGAGAGCTTGCC
Organism: uncultured Frankiaceae bacterium; assembly: GCA_964510285.1. Classification (GTDB taxonomy): domain Bacteria; phylum Actinomycetota; class Actinomycetes; order JAFAQI01; family JAFAQI01; genus DASZTV01. The sequence continues at coordinate 1,820 of CAZEAM010000098.1, forward strand.
GCGCATCAGCAGGTGGGTGAGCAGGTAGCCGGCCATGTGCGTGAACAGCACGGCATCCGAGCGCTGGTTGATCGACAGCACCCGGCCCGATGGCGAGCAGAACGGCTCGTACGGCGAGTCGTCCTTGAGCAGGTATCCGGTGCAGTTGATGATCCAGGCGCCCGTGGGGACCGCGATGCGGTCGCCGGAGCGGAGGACGAGGTCGACCCCGTCGGAGGTGTCGACGGCGTCGGCGAGGTGATCGGTCACCGTGCGCGTCAGTCCGCGCTCGATCGTGTCGACCTCGCTGTCGGAGATGATCCCGAAGATGCAGTTGCTGGCGGTCGGCGTCACCTTCGTCATGGTCCGGCCGAGCTCGCTGTCCCACACCGCAGCCTCGTTCGTGCCGTCGTAGCGCATCGCGATGCGCTCGGCCCACTCGTTGACGCGCGTTCCGGCGAACCAGCCGCGCGACGGGTGGTAGACCTCGTCACGGCGCACGAACCAGCTACCGGAGCCGGCGAGCAGGTTCACCTCCCGGCCCGGATGGCTCGTCACCAGCGTGTGGACCGTGTCCATTGCGGTCTTGCCGCCGCCGACGACCCACACCGGGGTGTCGGACGCGGCGATCTCGCCGGTGCGGACGTCGCAGAAGTCGGGGGACACCGAGTGGACGCGGATGCTGCTCAGCGGGAGCGGTGCGTTGGTCTCGACATTGAAGCCGAATGCCTTGACCAGCCGGCCGGACGCGAGGACGACCTGCTGCCCGTCGCGCTCCAGCGTGGTGCGGACGACCCCGCCGGCTTCCTCGTGGGTCAGGTAGCTGCAGCGGAAGTACTCATCGACCTGCACGCGCTGCTTCAGCGTGTCCAGGCAGTACTGCATGTGCCCGAGCACCTCGGGCTTGGCGGCGAGGTACGTCGGGTCCTTGTCCCACTGCCACTTCAGGTCACCGACGGTGAACATGGAGTGCGGCTGGTGCAGCCGGACGTAGTCGTAGGTGTCGTTCCACATCCCACCGGCCCGCTCGCGTCGCTCGACGAGAGCGATGCGCCCGCCCTTCTTGACGTACCGGCTCGCGGCGAACAGCGCGTTGAGCCCGCAGATGCCCGCCCCGACGATGACCACGTCGTAGTGCTGTCGTTCGGCTTCCATGCTCGACCCCCCTTGGCGGAAGCCTGCCACGAAACAGCGAGGCCGGATCCGGGTCGAGCCACGGATCCGGCCTCAGAGGGCTGTTGGGGCTACTCGTCGGGATGCGGCTGGGTGTCCGGCACGGTCTCGCGGGGCTCGGACCAGAAGTTCTCGAGCTTGCCGCGCACCTTCGCCGCCACGCTGACCGGCCGGATCACCAGCTGCCCGTGACTCGTGGTCTGCGGGGTCGCGTGACCGTTCGTCCCGGCCGGCAGCTCGTGGTGGTCGTCGTGGTCGTGGTAGCCGATCTGCTTGGCCAGCGTCTCGGCCTTCTTGGCCGGCAGCGGCTCCTCGATCTCGACGTACGCACCGGACGGCAGCCGCCGGATGATGCCGGTCTCGACGCCGTGGTGCAGCAGTGCCTCGTCGTGGTGCTGCAGGCCCAGGCAGATCCGTTTGGTGATCTTGAAGGCGATCGGTGGCAGCACGATCAGCATCACCCGCAGCACCCACGTGGTGGCCTGCAGCGACCAGTGGAAGGTCGAGGCGAGGATGTCGTTGGCGCCACCGGCGACCAGCACCATGTAGAAGACCAGCGACATCACGCCGAGCCCGGTCCGCACTGGTACGTCGCGGGGTCGATCGAGCAGGTTGTGGTAGCCCTTGTCCTTCAGCACCCAGGCTTCGATGTTCGGGTACAGCGCGAGCAGGTTGAACATGATGCCGGGGATGATCACGCCGGGGATGAAGATGTTCCAGGCGATCGTGTGACCCCAGAAGTGGCTCTCCCAGTTCGGCATCATGCGCAGGGAGCCCTCGAGGAAGAGGATGTACCAGTCGGGCTGTGAGCCCGCCGACACCTGTCCTGCGTTGTACGGGCCGTACAGCCACACCGGGTTGATCTGGGCGAATGCCGCGAGCGCGGTGATCATCCCGAAGACCATGAACAGGAAGCCGTTGGTCTTGAGGAAGAAGCCCGGGTAGAACTTCGTGCCGACCACGTTGTCCTCGGTCTTGCCCGGTCCGGGGAAGTCGGTGTGCTTCTGGTGCCAGAGGATCATCATGTGCGCGCTGATCAGCGCGAGCAGGATGCCGGGCACCAGCAGGACGTGGATGATGAACAGCCTGGGGATGATGTCCTGGCCGGGATAGTTGCCGCCGAACAGGAAGAAACAGACGTAGGTTCCGACGACCGGTATCGACTCGGCCACCGAGTACGCGATCCGCAGGCCGGTGCCGGACAGCAGGTCGTCCGGCAGCGAGTAGCCGCAGAAGCCCTCGAGGATCCCGAGGATCATCAGCAGCGTCCCGATGTGCCAGTTGATCGTGCGCGGCTTGCGGAACGCTCCGGTGAAGAACACCCGGAACATGTGGACGACGATCGACGTCACGAACAGCAGCGCGGCCCAGTGGTGGATCTGGCGCATCAGCAGTCCGCCGCGCACGTCGAACGACATGTGCAGGGTGGAGGCGTAGGCGTCGGTCATCTGTACGCCGCGCAGCGGCTGGTAGCTGCCGTCGTAGACCACCACGCGCCCGCTGGCGTGGAAGAACAGCGTCAGGTAGACGCCCGACAGCAGCAGGATCACGAAGCTGTAGAGCGCGATCTCGCCGAGCATGAACGACCAGTGGTCCGGAAAGACCTTGTCCATGCTGCGCTTGAGGAAGTTCGCCGACCCGAAGTGGTCGTCGACGTACTTCAGCGTGCCGCGCGTGGCCTTCTCGGCGGCGCCCTGGTTCTCCGGTCGGACCGCTATCGCGCCGCCGTTGGCTTCGGCCTTTTTCGCCGCGCTCATGATCTGCGCTCCCAGAAGCTCGGCCCGGGGGGTTCGCTGTAGTCGCCGAGGGCGATGAACTCGTTCGCGTCGTTGAGGCCGATCCGCAGCTGCGGCAGCGGGCGGGCTGCCGGGCCGAAGATCACCTTCGCGTCGTGGATCATGTCGAACGTCGATTGGTGGCACGGGCACAGCAGGTGATGCGTCTGCTGCTCGAGCAGGCTGATCGGGCAGCCTGCGTGCGTGCAGATCTTGGAGTAGGCCACGTGGTCGTGGACGCCCCAGTCGAGCTCCTTCTTGGACTGGATCTGGCCGGGGGCGAAGCGGATCAGCATCGTCGGTGCCAGCGCGTCGTCGTTGACGTCCTCGGTGCCTTCGGGGACGACGGTGAGCAGTCCGCCGATCTCGAGGTCGCCGAGCTTGATCGGCAGCTTGGTGTCGGCGTCGACCAGCCGGACGTTCTTGCCCCAACCGGTGACCCGCAGGCTGTTGTGCGGCAGCGGCCCGAGGTCGCGCAGCATGATGACCAGCGGCAGCGGGAACAGGCCGAGCGCGCCGAGCAGGGTACGGCGCAGGATCTTGTAGCGGCCGAGACCCATGTCGTTGACACCGGCCAGGAAGGTGTTCTCGGACTCGATCTGGTCCGGCTCGGGCGACGGGAAGTCGTGGCGCTCCTGGACGGCCTTGGTCTTGGGCAGCAGCTTCTTCGCCCAGAGGATGAATCCGCCGCCGATCGCGAACAGTGCGAGCGCGAGCGATCCGCCGAGCGCGAAGTTGCTGTACTGGCCGATGTTGTCGCGGATCGAGATCGTGAAGTACGAGACGACGAACACGATCAGCATCACGATGCCGACCGCGAACAGCGCTGCGACCTGTATCTCGGCGAAGCGCTCCTCCTCGGCGTTCTCCGCCTGCTGCTCGGAGGCGTCCAGGTCAGACGTGCGCTCTACGGTCGCCGGGTTGTCGTCCGTCGGGCGCCGCCCGACCCGCCGGCGCGGCTTCGGGATGCCTTCGTCGTCGCTCATACGTCCACCGCCGAACAGCGGAGTGCGCTGCGCTGCGTCACGCCTTGCTCCCAATCCACATGGTGACGATGACCAGGCCGCCGATGCCCACGAGCCAGGCGACCGCCGTCTCGGTCACCGGGCCGACTCGGCCGAGGCCGGCGCCGCCGGGGTCGGGCTGCGTCTTGATCTCGCGGATGTACTTGATGATCGCGAGCTTCTGCGCCGGGGTGATCGACTTGTCGCCGAACACGGGCATGTTCTCCGGCCCGGTGATCATCGCCTCGTAGATCTGCTTCGGCGTCGCGTCCGACAGCGAGGGGGCGTACTTGCCGTAGGTCAGCGCGCCACCCGAGCCCGCGAAGTTGTGGCACTGTGCGCAGTTCGTGCGGAACAGCGCGCCGCCGTACGCGACGTCTGCGCTCTGCCAGTTCAGGCTCTCCGGGATCGCCGGGCCCGCGCCCAGGCTGGCGACGTAGGCGGCGAGCTGGCTGATCTGCAGCTCGTCGTACACCGGCGTCTTGCGCGGCGCCTGCGGTCCGTGCTGCTGCAGCGGCATGCGGCCGGTCCCGACCTGGAAGTCCACCGCGGCGCCGCCGACGCCGATCAGGCTGGGCGCGCGCACCCCGCCCTCGGCGTTGAGCCCGTGGCAGGAGGCGCAGCCCTGCAGGAACAGCTGGCGGCCGGCCTGGATCGTCGGGTCGTTGTTCGAGGCGGAGGACGCCGCCGGCGCGAAGCCGGCGTACAGCGTCCCGATCGTCCCGAGCGCCGCGACGAGTACGCCGAGCGAGGCGATCTTGCGTCGCCGGGAGCGGCCGACCCGGCGCGCGGATGACGCAGCGGTGGGTGCGGCCGTCTCGACTGGGGTCACGGAATCCACTTTCGTCACCGGATCAGGTAGATGATCGTGAACAGGCCGATCCAGACGATGTCGACGAAGTGCCAGTAGTAGGACACGACGATCGCCGACGTCGCCTGCGCGGGAGTGAACTTGCCGTACGTCGTTCGCAGCAGCAGCAGGACGAACGCGATCAGGCCGCCGAGCACGTGTAAGCCGTGGAAACCGGTCGTTATGTAGTACACGGAGCCGTAGCCGTGCGAGGCGAGCGAGAACTCGTTGTGCACGAAGTACTCGAACGACTGCCCGCCGATGAAGACCGCGCCCATGAAGAACGTGACCATGAACCAGTAGCGCAGCTTCTCGACGTCGCCACGCTCGGCGGCGAACACGCCGAGCTGGCAGGTCACGCTGGACAGCACCAGGATCACGGTGAACGGCGTGGCCGTCTTGAGGTCCAGGACGACGCCCTCGGCCGGCCAGTGCGGCTCGTTGACCGCACGGACCGTGAAGTACATCGCGAACAGCGCCGCGAAGAACATCAGCTCCGATGACAGCCAGACGATCACGCCGACGCTGAGGATGTTCGGACGGTTGAGCGCGCCGTGCGGGCGGTGCTCGATCGCACTTGCGGAGGCCACGGCGTGATTCTTGCAGCCTGGTTTCCCTGCGCCACCCCCCACCCCCACCGGCGAGTCGCTAGTGCTTTTGTGACATGGACCCGGGCGGTCGAGCCGCTGGGCGTCGGTGGCGGGCGCTCGGGCGGTGGAGGTGAAATCGCCTGGCCCGCTACGCCTAGGATTCGGCTCATGCAGGAGGCTTCCGGCCAGCCGCGCCGGCTCACCGTGCTGGTCTACGCCACCAGCCCGCACACGCAGGATCGGGTGCTCCGGGCGCTCGGCGAGTACCCGGCGCCGGGGATCGCCATCGATGCGGTCGCGCTCAACTCTGACCAGGCCACGATGGCTCGCCTCGACGCCGGCGGGGTCGACCTGGTGATCCTGGACGGGGAGGCGGCCCCGAGCGGGGGGATGGGCGTGGCTCGCCAGATCAAGGACGAGATCGACTACCCGCCGCCCGTCGTACTGCTCGTCGCCCGCCGCGACGACGCGTGGCTGGCGACCTGGTCGCGGGCCGACGCGGTCGTCCAGCACCCCGTGGACCCGATCACCCTCGCCGACGCCGTCTCCGGGCTCATCGAGACGTCCGCCCAGACCGCGTCCTAGGGGCCTGGGCCTGCGAATGTCCGGCCTGACCTGGCCGAACCTGCTCAGCCGGCTGCTGGCGGGGGAGTCGCTGTCGACCGACGACACCGCCTGGGCGATGTCGGAGATCATGGCCGGCGCCGCCACGGCGGCCCAGATCGCGGCGTTCGCCGTGGCGCTGCGGGCGAAGGGCGAGACGGCGGCGGAGATCAGCGGGCTGGTCGACGGGATGCTGTCGTACGCCGAGCCGCTCGCGATCGCGGGTCGCCTG
>CAZEAM010000099.1:0-2942 GCA_964510285.1 uncultured Frankiaceae bacterium
GGTGCGGGAGCGGGGGCGGGAGGTGGCGCCGGTGCAGGTGCAGGTGCGGCGGCCTGCGGCGGCGGTGCGGCGGAGGCCGCGGGCGGAGCCGGCTCCGGCGGCTCCGGGGTCTTCTCGTCGGGTACCGACGTCGCGGTCGCCGTAGCGGACGCGGGCGCGGTCCCGCCGTCGTCGATGATCGCGAGCTCGGCGCCGACCTCGACCGTCTCGTCCTCCGCCACCTTGATCGAGGTCAGCACGCCCGACGCCGGCGACGGGATCTCGGTGTCGACCTTGTCCGTCGAGACCTCGAGCAGCGGCTCGTCGACGTTGACCTGCTCGCCCTCCGCCTTCAGCCAGCGGGTGACGGTTCCTTCGGAGACGCTTTCGCCGAGGCGCGGCATCGTGACGGAGACGGACATCGGTCTCAAGCGCTCCTTACCGGCACGGTGTCGACACCGTGCCCTTAGCCGTGAGCATGCAGAGGCTTGCCGGCCAGCGCGAGATGGGCCTCGCCGACAGCCTCCGACAACGTCGGGTGCGGGTGGATGAGCTGGGCGACCTCGACCGGCAGGGCCTCCCAGTTGGTGATCAGCTGCGCTTCGGCGATCAGGTCGCCGACCCGCGAGCCGACCATGTGTACGCCGAGCACGGCGCCGTCCTTCGCGGCGACCACCTTCACCGCGCCGGCGGTCTGCAGGATCTGCGCGCGGCCGTTGCCGGCCAGGTCGTAGGTCGTCTCGACGGTCTCGATCCCGCGCTGCGCGGCCTGCGCCGCGGTGATCCCGACACTGGCGACCTCGGGCTCGCAGTAGGTCACCCGCGGCACTCCGTCGTAGTCGACGGTCGGCGGGTTGAGCCCGGCGATCTGCTCGGCGACCATGATCCCCTCGGCGAAGCCGACGTGCGCCAGCTGCAGGCCCGGCCGCAGGTCACCGATCGCGTAGACGCCCGGCACGTTCGTCTTGCAGCGGGCGTCCACGAGCACGAAGCCGCGGTCCATCGCGACGCCCACCTCGGCGTACCCGAGCCCGTCGGAGACCGGACCGCGACCGACCGCGACGAGCAGGACCTCGCCGTCGAACGTCTTGCCGTCCTCGAGGGTCACGGTGACGCCGGTGTCGGTGACCTTCGCCTGGGAGAAGCGCACGCCGAGGGAGAAGTTGATGCCGCGGCGACGGAACGCGCGCTCGAGCAGCTTCGAGCTCGACTCGTCCTCGGTCGGCAGCAGGTGGGGCAGCGCCTCGACGATCGTCACGTCCGCGCCGAACGACTTCCACACGCTGGCGAACTCGACGCCGATCACGCCGCCGCCGAGCACCACCACCGACGACGGGACCCGGTCGAGGGTCAGCGCATGCTCGCTGGTGATGATCCGGCTGCCGTCGATCTCGAGCCCGGGCAGCGACCGGGAGTAGGAGCCAGTGGCGAGGACCACCGCCTTGTTCGCGGTGTACGTCGTGCCGTCGACCTCGACGGTCTTGGCGGAGGTCAGCGTGCCGGTGCCTTCCACCGTCGTGACCTTGCGGCTGGAGATCAGCCCGGTCAGCCCCTTGTGCAGGCGGCTGACGACCGCGTCCTTGTAGGCGTTGACGCCGGTCATGTCGATGCCGTCGACGCTGCTGCGGACCCCGACCTTCTCGCCCTCGCGCGCGGCGTCGGCGACCTCGGCGGCGTGCAGCAGGGCCTTGGTCGGGATGCAGCCGCGATGCAGGCAGGTCCCGCCGACCTTGTCCCGCTCGATGAGGATGACGCTGAGGCCGAGCTCGGCGGCGCGCAGCGCGCAGGCGTACCCCCCGCTTCCGCCGCCGAGGATGACGATGTCGGCGCTCTGCGGGTCGGCCACGGTACGGCTCCTAAGTTACGAGGACCTTGTGGGTCGTACCCATTGTTTCACCGCTGCCCCGCCCGGCGATCTTCGAGCCGTCAACCGGCCCGGCTGGACAGCCACTCGACGAGGGAACGGACCGGTACGCCGGTCCCGCCCTTGGGGGTGTAGCCGAACGGCTCGCCTTCGTTCCAGGCCGGGCCGGCCACGTCCAGATGGGCCCACGGCACGCCGTTCGGGACGAAGTCCTTGAGGAACAGGCCGGCGACGAGCATCCCGCCGTTGCGGTCACCCATGTTGGAGATGTCAGCGACGTCGGAGTCCAGCGACTTGCGCAGCTCCTCGGGCAACGGCATCGGCCAGCACTGCTCGCCCGCGCTGCCGGCCGCGGCGACGATCTCGTCGCTGAGCCCCTCGTCGTTGCCCATGACGGCGTACAGGCGGGACCCGAGCGCGACCAGCGCGGCGCCGGTCAGGGTGGCGATGTCGACGATCGCCGCCGGCTTCTCCTCGCCGGCGCGCACGATCGCGTCGGCCAGGACGAGCCGGCCCTCGGCGTCGGTGTTGAGCACCTCGACGGTCTTCCCGCCGTACATGGTCAGCACGTCGGAGGGCCGGATCGCCGTACCGCTCGGCATGTTCTCGGCGCTCGCCAGCCAGCCGACGACGTTGACGGGGACGTTGAGCTTGGCGAGCGCCCACATCGTCGCGATGACCGAGGCGGCGCCGCCCATGTCGGCCTTCATCCACTCCATGGCGGTCGAGGGCTTGAGGGACAGGCCGCCCGAGTCGAACGTGATGCCCTTGCCGACGAGGTGTACGGCGGGGGAGCCGGCCGCGGCGCCGCTGTGCTCGATCCGGACCAGGCGGGGTGGGTTGGCGGCGCCCTGGCCGACGCCGAGGATGCCGCCGAACCTGCCCTCGGCGAGGGCCTTCTCATCGAGGACCTCGACGGTGCAGCCGGCGCCGCCGCAGAGGTCGACCGCGGCGGCCGCGAGGTCGGCGGGGTGCAGGTCGGCCGCGGGGGTGTTCACCAGGTCACGGCAGCGCTCGACCGCCTCGCTGATGACCGATGCGCGGTCGACGACGGCCTTCGCGTCCTTGTCCTTCGCGTCCCTGACGACGATCGACGCGG
>CAZEAM010000100.1:0-14089 GCA_964510285.1 uncultured Frankiaceae bacterium
ATGGCGCTTTGCTGCGGGTGCTGCCGCCGCGGCGCCAGGACGCAGGACCGGCGGGGCGAGTGCGACCAGGGGCGTCAGACCCGCGGCCGCGACGACCTGTCGCCGGCTGGGCTGGTGAGGCTGTTCCACTGGATCCTTCCCTGACGCGCGCGTCAGGGAATGCTATTGGGTCGCTACGGCGGCGTCGACCGGCTCCCGGCCCTACTTGCGGCGGAAGAACAGGACCATGGTGACCGCCTGCAGGGTGGCCAGGCGGGACCGGGTCCAGATCGGCTTGCGGGCGGCCTCCTTGACCGGCTGCAGCTTGGCCTCCAGCGCTCCTTGGGCGTGCAGGAGCGCCCCTTGCGCCTGGGCGAGCGCCTCGGCGGCGATCCGGGTCGGATGGTTGCGACCGAGCACCAGCGGAGACCGGCACAGCACCAGCATCCCGGCAACCATCACGAGGGCGCCGAGCGACTCGAAGGCCAAGGCAGGAGTGGAGGCGTTGAGGTGTTCGCTGAGGGCGACAACGCCGATCAGCATGCCGACCACCGGCTCGCCGACGGCGATCGTCGGCAGACCCGCGGTGAGCGGCCCGGCCTTGTACGCCGACTGCATCAGCGCGATCGAGTAGATCCCCGCCGCGACCTGGACGTACAGCTGCCAGGTGAAGGTCTGGGACAGGTACCCGTGCACCGACATCTCGTGCAGCGAGTAGTGGGTCAGCGCGTCCTGGAGGCCGGCGAGGATGCCGGACGCCGCACCGATCAGGGCGGCCCGCGGTGCCGCTCCGGTGGAACGCTTCGCGACGGCCACGCACCCGAGGGCGGCGCCCCAGGCGGCGAGGGTGACGAGCAGCCACTGGCTCTGCGGCATGGTCGGCTTGCCGACGCTCGGCGAGCCCACGCCGAGCAGGAGGCCGAGGCCGAGGCAGACCGCGAGTGCTCCGGTCCAGTCGCGGCGCGAGAGTGGTTCACGGCGCCAGGCCGCCGACAGCGGCAGCGCGAAGAGCAAGGACATGCACAGGATGGGCTCGACGAGAGCGAGGCTGCCGACCGCGAGCGCCGCAGCCTGCAGGCCGCTGCCGATGAACATCGCCACGATGCCGGCGACCCAGACCCGGTGCCGCGCGAGCTCGAGCAGCATGCGCGGGGAGAGGAACAGCCGGTCGGGAGCCTGGTGCGCTTCGTGGTACTGCAGCACGTACCCGGCCGCGTAGCACAGCGCGGTGGCGGCGGACAGGCCGACCGCAAGGATCCCGTAGGCATCGAACATCGCCGATCCAGGGTAGGTGGGATCGAGCCCCGTGTCGTCACCCGTATGACATGAATGTCAGGTTTTGTGGAGGACGGGATATCTGCTCATCCCAGTGGGAACTCCTCCAGTAGCTCGTGCCGTACCGGTGGCCCGAGATGGCTGCGAACCAGCCGGATCGTGGTCGCCCGCCAGGGCTGCCCGGTGTACGGCGGCAGCGCGGCAAGGGTGTCGGTGAGGTCGATCGCGCCGTGGCGCGGGCGCGCGATCGTCACATGCGCGCGGTAGCGCCGGACCTCAATGTCGAGCCCGGCCCGCCGCCCGGCCGCACTGGTCCGGTCGGCCAGGCGGGACAGCGCGGCGGTGTCGCCGTCGACCCCGACCCACAGGACGCGGGCACGGGCCGGGTCGGCCGGAAACGACCCGGTGCCGGCCAGCTGTAGCGACATCTCGGGCGAGCGTTGCGCGGCTCTTGCCAGGCGCTCGGCCAGCTCGGGGACGACCGCCGCGGGGGTCTCGCCATAGAAGGACAAGGTGAGGTGCCACTGGTCGCTCGGGGTCAGTCGCAGCCGGGCGGTCTCGAGATTCGCCGAGGCCAGCCAGTCGACCAGCCGGACCCGCTCCGCTGCGGGCGGGTCCACGGCGACGAACAACCTCATCGTCGCCCAGTTTGGCCTGCGCGGGCAGGCGCGCGGGGTGGCGGCGGCGAAACGTCCCACGTGCGCAGGCGGATCGCGGTTGGGTTGGCCGCGGCGCTCGTGGCCGGGTCGGCTCTCGGGACCGCGGCTGCTGCGCAGCCGCATCGCCGCGCGGTTGCTGGTCCGGCGCACTTCCGGGTGGGTGCGGCGGTCGTCGGCATCAACCCGAGGGTGACCGTGTACTCCGGCGGCTTCGGCGCCAGCCCGCCGATCAAGCCGGGCAGCGTGGTCGGGCCGGGTCTGTCGGTCCGTGCGCTGTACGTGAGCAACGGCCGGCACGCCGTAGAGATCGCTCTGGTCGACGCGCAGGCCGAGTTCGCGGCCTACCAGGAGGGCGCGCAGTACGGCATCACCGCGGCGCGGACCGCCGCGGCGGCTGCGATCAACGCGGCGCACACCGGGCCGCGGATCAGCGCCGGCGACATCATCGTCCAGGCGACGCACAGCCACTCGGCACCGACTCTCGAAGGGCTGTGGGGCCCGGTCCCGACGCCGTACCTGAAGGCGGTCACTCAGGCCGAGCGCACGGCGTTGGTGCGCGCCGCGGCCCGCGCCGAGCCGGCGCTGCTGCGGTTCGGGACGGCCGACGGGTCCCGGCTCGACCTGGTCGAGGCGGCGCAGTACGACGGCTTCCCCGGTTGGGCCGACGACCCGTTGCTGACCGTGCTGCAGGCGGTCAGCCCGAGCAGCGGGAAGACGATCGCGACCTACGCCACCGTGCCGGCGCACGGCGACATCGTGAACGGCGCCCGGATCCGGCACCTGACCACGGACTACTTCGGGCTGGTGCACGACGCGTTGCAACGCCAGATCGGCGGCGTCGCGATCGTCGGGCCGGGGACGTTGGGCCGCGAGGAGACCCCGGTGCAGGCGACCGACATCGCCGAGGACCACGTCTTCGCCGCCAACGTGCTCAACCTGGTCGACGTCGCGCTCGCCCGAGCGCGCCCGGTGTCCAGCGACCGGATTGCCGCCGCGGAACGGTTCACCCAGATCCCGGGCACCGGGGCACCGCTGCTGGCGCTGGTCGCGGCCAACCATCTGCCGGACAAGCAGAAGCAGCAGGTGGAGAACGTCCTGCAGTACCCGATCGACCGCGCCGACACCCCGCCGTACCAGACCGGCCTCGATGTCGGCACGCCGCTGACCGCGATCCGGATCGGCGACATCGCCTACCTGTCGATGCCTGGTGAGCCGTTCCCGGAGGTGCGCTACACCCTGTCGATCGCGGCACCCGGTGCGACTGTGGTCGCGCTGTCGAAGGGGCAGGACGACCTCGGCTACTTCTACCCGGCGTACGTCACGCCGTTCACCGAGATCTATCCGTCGGACACGTTCACCAACTCCGCCTCCGCGGTCACCGGTGACGCGGTGATCGCCGGTCAGGAGAGCAACCTCGACGCTATCGGCTTTGCCACGAGGCATCGCGCGATCGCACCGGTCCCGGTCGAGCCGCTGCGCGCCCTGTACGCCGGCCTGCAGGTGGTGGGTGGTCCGTTCGTCGCGACGGCCGGCCGCAACGGCAAGGCGACGGTGCGGATGATCGCGACCTACGCGCCTGCGGACCTGCCGAACGCGACGACCGCCGACGGGCTGCCGGTTGGTGGGTTCGACTACCAGGAGAATCCGACCGGCAAGGTGCACTGGAGCTTCGGGGCAACCAGCGGCTACCACAACTTCTCCGGGGACGACCGCGACCCGTACATCGTCACGCACGCCTTCGGGGTGGGCGTCCATCACGTCACGGCGCGGATCCTCGACGCCAACGGCTTCCCGGTGAGCACGTCGTTCACGATCCGGGTGTTCCGGCACGGGCACGGCCCGGTCGCGGGGCTGCTGCGCAGGTACTGACCGCCCGCGAGGACTGCTTGCTAGTGTGGGCGACACGCGCCGCTAGCTCAGTTGGTTAGAGCAGCTGACTCTTAATCAGCGGGTCCGGGGTTCGAGTCCCTGGCGGCGCACTCAACGCGTGTCGGCCCACTCGGTGCGTGGACACAGTCAAAAGGCCCGAGCGATGCTCGGGCCTTTTGAGCTGGCGAACCTAGCTGACCGGCGTCGGGTCCTTCGTCTTCTCGGTGAGCCAGGCCATGACCTCGGCGTCCGGGTTGGTCCGGCGAGCGTGCAGGAAGCCGAGGCCGGACAGAAGGAGCATCACGCCGGCGCCGGCGAACGCGGCGATCGACGCGATCCCGGCGATCTCGCCCATCTTGCCGAAGGCGTAGGCGTTGAGCAGCAGCCCGCGAAGCGTCTCACCTTGGAACAGCGTCGCCTTCTGTTGGGCGACGGTGTCGTAGTTCGCGTCGGTCGGCTTCATCGACATGAGCTCGTGGCTGACCTGCGAGTAGGTCTGGCCGTCGGCCACACCCTTCAGGTGGTTGGCGATGTAGTGGTTCGCGAAGACCTCCGCCTGCTGGCCGTTGACCACCTGCTGGCCGGCGTACGGCGTGACGTACTTCGCGATGTCGGTGTTCTTCTCGGCCGTGATCGCCGCCCGGTCCGGGAAGAAGACCTGCTGGCTGGCCAGCTGGCGGTGCACGTTGTTCTGGACGAAGTCGTGGCCCCAGGCCAGCAACCCGCCCGCGACCGCGAGCATGATGGCGACGACAAGCCCGCCGGTGGTGAGAAGCGCATCGAATGTCTTGCGTCGCATGGTGTCCTCCTGACTTCTGGAGCCGGCGGCTCCACTACGAACAGCCTGCGGCTCGAGCAGGCCGCGGCGGCAGAGGACGACGGTTCGTCTTCGCGGACCCGAACGGCTTCCGGCACAGGGTCTTTGTGCCCTGGTGCCCGCGGGGCGCCGGTTTGCGACGATGGAGGCATGCCCGACCGACCGATCGAGGTCTTCCTGCTCGACGATCACGAGGTCGTCCGGCGTGGCGTCCGTGAGCTGCTCGAGTCCGAAGGTGACATCGCGGTTGTCGGCGAGGCGTCCACGGCGGCCGAAGCGCTCGCCCGGGTCCCCGCCGTCCGGCCGCAGGTCGCGATCCTCGACGTCCGCCTTCCGGACGGTGACGGCGTCACCGTCTGCCGCGACCTGAGGTCCGAGCTGCCGGACCTGGCCTGCCTGATGCTGACCTCGTTCGCCGACGACGAGGCGCTCTTCGAGGCGATCATGGCCGGCGCCGCGGGCTACCTGCTCAAGGAGGTCCGGGCCGCCGACATCCTCAGTGCAGTGCGAACCGTCGCGCAGGGGGGATCGCTGCTCGACCCGCGGACCACGCTGCGCCTGATGGACAAGCTGCGCAACGACGCCACCAAGCACGACGATCCGCTGGCCGTGCTCAGCGACCAGGAGCGCAAGGTCCTCGACCTGATCGGCGAAGGCCTGACCAACCGCCAGATCGCCGAGCGCATGTTCCTGTCCGAGAAGACCGTGAAGAACTACGTCTCGCACCTGCTCGGCAAGCTCGGGATGGAGCGGCGGGCGCAAGCGGCCGCATTCGTCGTGCGGCTGGGCCGCGACGGCGAGACCCCGCCTGCCTGCTAGTCAGTCGAGCGGCACGCGCCAGGTCACGGTCGTGCCGGACTCGCCGGGCTCGGCCGTGCAGCTTCCGCCGAGACTCTTGGCCCGGGCGGCCATGTTCGCCAGACCGCTTCGCGTGACCTGTGCGGGAATGCCGATCCCGTTGTCACGCACGGTGAGCTCGGCGGAGTCGCTGTCGGCGCGAAGCTCGACCGCCACGGCACTCGCGTGGGCGTGCTTCGCGACGTTGCTGAGTGCCTCGCGGAGCACGGCGAGCATCTGTTCGGCGACCCCTGCGGGCAGCAAGGTGTCGACCGGACCGGCGAACGTCACCGACGGGTCGAAGCCGAGCGTCTCCCGGTAGTTCCGGGTGAGGCTCAGCACCGCGTCCCGGGCGCTCTCCCCGGCGCTGGGAGCCGGGTTCTGCAAGGCGAAGATCGCGCTGCGGATCTCCCGGATGGTCGCGTCGAGATCGGCCACGGCGCGCTGGACGCGCTCGGCCTTCTCCGGGGGCATGCCGCGCAGGGAGCCTTCCAGCGACATGCCGGTGGCGAACAGCCGCTGGATCACCAGGTCGTGCAGGTCGCGGGCGATCCGGTCGCGGTCGCCGAGTACGGCGAGCTGCTCGCGGTCGGCGGCGGCGGCACCCAGCCGCAGGGTGATCGCGGCCTGTCCAGCGAACGACTCGACCAGCTGCAGGATGTCCTCGCCGAACTCGACGCGGTTGGCGACCCGGCCCACGATCAACGTGCCGAGCGCCTCGTCCGCGACCCCGAGCGGGACGTAGAGCAGCGGGCCGAGGCCGGTCTCGCGGATCTGCGCCGACACGCGCGGGTGGCTGCGCGCGTCCGCGATCGCCACCGGCGCCCCGGTGCTCATTGCCTCGAACGCGATCTGCGGCTCGTCGATGACGGCGTCCTGAAGCAGGTCGGCGCCGTGCCCGGCGATGGCCGCCACCCTCATCGCGGAGTCGGATGCCGGAAGCTCCACCAACGCGACGTCGGCGTCGGCGAGATCGCGCGCGGCCTGGACCAGCTGAGGGAACACGTCCTGCGGCGACGCCCCCGACAGCAGCCTCGTGGTGATGCGGCTGGCCGCCTCGAGCCATCGCTCGCGGCGCAGCGCCCGCTCGTAGAGGCGCGCGTTCTGCACCGCGAGCCCGGCGGCCGACGCGAGGGCGAGCACGATCTGCTCGTCCTCGTTCGTGAACTCCACGCCGCCACGCTTCTCGGTGAGGTAGAGGTTGCCGAACGCCTCGCCGCGCACGCGGACCGGTACGCCGAGGAAGGTGCGCATCGGCGGGTGGTTCGGCGGGAAGCCGTACGAGCGTTCGTGGTCGGCGATGTTCGCCAGCCGGATCGGCAGGGGTTCGTCGATCAACAGGCCGAGCACGCCGCGACCGTGCGGAAGCTCCCCGATCAGCTCGCGGGTCGGATCGTCGATCCCGACGGTGATGAACTCGCTGAGCTGGTTGCCGTTGGGATCGAGGACGCCGAGCGCGGCGTACTGGGCGTCAGCGAGCTCGGCCGCGGTCTCTGCGATCCGTCGCAGCACCGCGGCGAGGTCGAGCTGCGAGCCGATCGCGATGACCGCCTGGAGCAGGGCCTGGAGGCGGTCGGCGAGCAGCGAGACGCTCTCGACCCGCTCGACGACTTCCTGCAGCAGGGATCGGAGGTCGAGCTGCGCCAGTCCGGGAAGGCCTTCGGACCGGTCTGCCGCGTCCTCCGTCACGGGTCCGTACCCTACGGCGCGACCGCCACCGAGAACACCTCGTCGATCGGCCGCCGGCCGGTGACCGGAACTCGCATCCCGTGGCCGACCCGAAGCATCATCTGCGGGTAGCCGACGAGCCCGAGCTCGCGGCGCAGCCGGGCGCGCGTGGCCGGAAGGTCCAGTGCCGGGCCGAGCGGCTGGCTGACCAGGTTCGCGTCGGTGAGGGTGAGCAGCACGTCGGCGAGCGCGCGACCGGCCTGCAGCCAGCTCAACCGGTCGTCTCGGTCCGTGCCGAGCACCACGATCGTGTCCCGCTCGACGGCCGGCGGCTCACCGTCGCCCGGCGTCGGGTGAGACGCCCGCCCGGTGAAGTCGCGGAGCGGCACGTCGGACACGCGGTGCAGGCGCTCCCACTCGAGCAGGTCGTCGACCGGGATGCCGTCGTGGGCGGCACCGCTGCGTTGCCAGCTCGTGATCTCCTCGCGGTAGGTGTCCTCAGTCGCTTCGGCTGCCTCGGCCGACTCGAGCAGCCGGATCGCCGCGAGCCGGTCGTCGGTGTGGTCGAGCACCCGCAGCCAGCAGTGACGCTCGCCGGCCGCCTCGCGCATCTTCTGCAGCGCCAGCCACGACGGCGGCTCGTCGGTGTACGGGCCGCGATCGGTGTAGCGGCGGGGGACCGCGTCGATCAGCCGCTGCTCGGCGCCGGTCACCGGTTCGGCGAAGCCGACCACCAGCTTGGCGACCAGGGTGTCGTGGGACGGATCGGGAAGCAGGCGGACCGTGCACGACAGTCCGAGGTAGCGGATCCCGAGCCGAGCGAGCTCGATGGCCGCCCCGCAGCTCAGGTGCAGCTGCCGCCCGCTCGGGTCGATGTAGTCGAGCTTGCGATCCGGGTCGACGTGGATCTCGAGCGCGTTGGGCCTGGCCACGAAGCGCCACGGCTGGGTGTTGTGCACGCTCGGGGCAAGTTCCGCAAACTGCGCGGCGAGGCGCATCTGCTCGGTCTGCGCGGCCACTTCGGTCTTCATGTCCACACGGTGCGGCCTCAGGGGACCTCGGCGTTAGAGCCCCGGGTCTCTACGCATAGAGCCGTTCGACTCTTTCCCCGACTTGCCGCGCTTCGGCACCGTGGTCAGCGGAGGTGGTTCGCGTGCCGACGACAACGATGCACGCGCACGGCTCGAACGGTCAGCGCGCCGAAGGTATGCCGCGGATCGTGGTCGGCGTCGACGGCTCCGAGCAGTCGCTGCATGCGCTGCGCTGGGCGGTTGAGCGGGCGCGGTCGTCAGGCGAGCAGGTCGAGCCCGTGTACGTCTTCACCTCGGTCCCGCCGATCGACTTCAGCGGGTTCGCCGGGCCGGTCCCGGTCCAGACCTCCCTCGAGGAGCTCGCGGCGGCCGCCGGCGAGCGGCTGTCGAGCAGCGTGCAGCGCGCCGTGCCTGAAGCGGAATCGGTCGTCATCGAGCCGCAGGTTCTCGACGCTCAGTCGCCCGTTGCGGGCCTGGTCGGCGAAGCGGCCGGGGCGTCGACGCTGGTGCTCGGGGTTCATCGCCGGCACTGGATGGACGGCGCGATCGGCTCGACCGCCCGCGCCTGTCTGAAGCACGCCCCGTGCGCCGTGGTCGTGGTCCCGGAACCGGCGCCGGAATCGCCGCGTGTGGCGGCGCTCAGGAGGGGCTATGCCACCTGAGGAGGAGTACCCCGAGCTCGCCGGGCCGTTGCGCCGCCTGGCCTGCGGCTTCCCCGACGTGCCCCATGATGTCGTGGCGTCGATCCTGACCGACGCGTACATCTTGACGGTCAACGTGACGGGCGAGCCGTTGGTCGACCGCGCTGAGGAACTGGCGCAGGTGCGCCTCGAAGTGCGGACCCGCCACCCGATCGGCTGGGTGATCTAGCCGTGAGCGCACTCGGTCTGATGCGCGGGTCGAAGGTTGCACCTGCCCGACGCGCAGGATGCATACGAGCGCTGAGCATGAACGAGCAGGCGCCGCTTCGGGCAGTCGGGACATCGCATGACGGGATCGTTTGATACCGGCCGCGCCAGCGCGGTAGATCTATGCCCAATCCGGACTCACTGGCTTCTTGGGAGGCACCGTGTCGGCTGCTGACGTTGTGACGCCTCCCGCTCCCGACGCGGCCCCCGGCCGACGCTTGTTGCTGGTGTCGAAGGCGTGGGTGCAGGTCGCGACCATGGTCGCCCTCGCCGGGTTCTTCGGCCTGGTGCTGATGGGCTTCCTCATGTACCAGTCCGCCCCGCCGGTGCCGGTGAAGGTGGTCACCGCTTCGGGTCAGCAGATCTTCACCGGATCGGATGTCCGGGCCGGGCAGGACGTGTTCCTCAAGAACGGCCTCATGGAGTATGGGTCGATCTTCGGTCACGGGGCCTACCTCGGACCCGACTACACCGCCGACTACCTCCATCGTTCCGCCGAGCTGGTGCTGGCCCAGTACGGCGGCGCCGGCTCGTCCAGCGCGCAGGCGAAGACCCAGTCGGACTTCAAGGCCAACCGCTACGACGAGGCCGCCAAGACCCTGACCGTGTCCGATGCCCAGGGTGCGGCGTACGAGCGCCTGGTCGACTACTACGCGGCGCAGTTCGCAAAGCCAGGAAAGAACGGCCTGCGCCCGCACGCGATCACGAACCGTACCGACGTCGAGCACCTCACCAGCTACTTCGCATGGAGTGCCTGGTCGTCTGCCGCGGATCGGCCCGGCAAGAAGTACAGCTATACGAACAACTGGCCGCCCGAGCCGCTCGTGGGCAACGGTCCCACCGCCGACACGGTCGTGTGGAGCGTGCTCAGCCTGATCGCACTGCTCGGCGGCACCGGTGCGCTGTTCGCCGTGTTCGGCCGGTGGAACCTGCTCGGGTGGCATGGTCGCGATCAGGAGGAGTTGCGATTCCGCGAGCCGCAAAGCGTCGGGCTCACCCCGAGCCAGCGGGCGACGGCGTACTTCTTCCTCGCGATGGCCGGCCTGTTCCTCGTGCAAACGTTGGTGGGCGCCGCCGCCGAGCACTATCGCGCCGACCTGGGCAGCTTCTTCGGTATCCCGTTGGAGAAGGTGCTGCCCTACAACATCGCGCGCACGTGGCACGTGCAGCTCGCGCTGCTCTGGGTGTCGACGAGCTTCCTCGCGGCCGGCATCTTCCTGGTGCCGATGATCACGCGCCGTCGCGACCCGAGGGGGCAGCATCTGCTCGCCTACGGCCTGCTGGGCGCGCTCGTCATCGTGGTGGTCGGCTCGCTGCTCGGCGAGTACGCCGGAATCCGAGGCGCGTTCGGCCGCGCCTGGTCATGGTTCGGCATGCAGGGTTTCGAGTACCTCGACCTCGGCAAGTTCTGGCAGGTCCTGCTCACCATCGGGATGGTGTTCTGGGTTGTCATCCTGTGGCGTGGTCTGCGTCGCCGGCTGGCGACCGAGTCGCGCGCCAACATGCCGTGGCTGTTCTTCTTCGCCGCGCTCGCGCTGCCCGCCGTCTACGCCGTGGGCTTGCTGACGCAGCACCAGGACACCTACGTGATCACGGACTTCTGGCGCTTCATGGTCGTGCACCTGTGGGTGGAGGACTTCCTCGAGCTGTTCACCACGGTGATGGTGGCGTACGTGTTCGTGCTGCTGGGCGTCGTGCGGGAGAAGGTCGCGCTGCGGGTGATCTACCTCGACGTGATCCTGTACAGCATCGGTGGCGTCATCGGCACCGCTCACCACTGGTACTTCAGCGGCTCGCCGGCATCGGTGATGGCGCTCGGCGCCTTCTTCTCCGCGATGGAAGTGATCCCACTCACCTTCCTCAGCGTCGAAGCCTGGAGCTTCATCCGGCTCGGAGCGCGCCAGGAGTCGAAGAGCGACACCCCCTTCCCGCACCGTTGGGCCGTGATGTTCCTCGTTGCGGTCGGCTTCTGGAACTTCCTCGGGGCCGGAGTGTTCGGCTTCCTCATCAATCTCCCGATCGTGTCGTACTACGAGATCGGCACGGCGCTGACGGCCAACCACAGCCATGCCGCGATGATGGGCGTCTACGGAATGCTCGCCGTCGGCTTCTCGATGTTTGCCCTGCGCTACCTGATCCCCGCCGAGAAGTGGAGCGACCGGCTGGCCAAGATCAGCTTCTGGTCGCTCAACGTCGGCTTGGCCTGGATGGTCTTCGCCACGCTGCTCCCGCTGGGCATCCTGCAGCTCTACCACGCGGTGGATGTCGGCTACTTCGACGCCCGGACGCTGAAGTTCATCGGCGACCCGACGAACTCGACGATCGAGTGGATTCGCCTGCCTGGGGATGTGATCTTCATCGTCGGAGGGGTGCTGCCACTGGTGTGGATGGGCATCCAAGGCGTCATCCATCGTGGCAAGCATCACGACGCGTTGAGTGAGGACGATCTGCTGTTGTTCACCGAGGTGGAGGTCCACGAGCCGGCGGAGGCGACGGCGGCCGGCGCGCTCACCCCGGGCGACTGACGTCAGATGGACGGAGCTGCCGCCTTCGCTGCCGGCTACGCGACGATCGCCGAGGTGGGCGCGCTGGGTCTGCGGCGACTCGGTGTGGTCGTTGCCCGACGGCAACCAGGTGCGCTGCGCGGGGAGGCGATGACCTGGCCCCACCTGGGGTCGGCCGAGCTGCACAGCGTGGTGGCGTGGGTGGCGACAGCCGCCGCCGTGTTGCTGGCATGCGTGATGGCGATCCTCCACCACGGCGCCGCTGACCTTGCCGTGCTCGCCGTGCCGATCGTGCTCGGCGCGGTAATGCTCGGCCGCGCCGCCAGCGACGTCCGACACGCGTTGCGCGGGACCGACGGGTGAGTGCGGCTCAGACCGAGCGCCGAGTTGGGACCGCACATGCCACCAGTCTGAGACGGGCGGAAGCCGCGTCATCCACTTCGGTACCGTTCACTGTCGGAAAAGGGGTGGAACGCATGCTCGAGAACGAACGCGCGCAGCTCGCTTCGGCCTGCCATCGCGTCGCGGCCAAGGGACTGGTCACCGGAACGGCCGGCAACCTGTCGATCCGCGCCGACGACCATGTCGTCATCACGCCGACCGGCGGGGTGCTCGAGGAGCTGACGCCGGAGATGATGACGGTGATCGACTTCGACGGCGAGATCGTCGAAGGTGACCTCGCGCCGACGTCCGAGACCGAGCTGCACCTGCTCGTCTACAAGTCCTCGTTCGCGAAGGCAGTCGCCCACGCCCACGGCCTCGCCTCGACAGCGGTCGCATGCACTCACGACGAGCTGCCGGTCATCCACTACAGCCAGCTCATGCTCGGCGGATCGGTGCGGACCGCGCCGTATGCAACGTTCGGCAGTCCCGAGCTCGCGAAGAACGTCGTCGCGGCGCTCGAGGGCAAGACCGCGGCGCTGATGGCCAACCATGGGTCGGTTGCGCACGGGCACACGATCGCGGCTGCCTGCGACACCCTCGAGATGCTCGAGTGGAGCTGCGAGCTCTACGCCCGCGCCCTTAACCTGGGCACCCCGAAGTTGCTGACCGACGAGGATCTGCAGAAGGTCATCGAGGCGGCGATGAAGCGCGGCTACGGCACGACGAAAAAGGCGAAGGACTAGGACGAGCATGGCGACCCTCGCGCGCCGCCACTACGACGATGTCGTCGGCGCGTCGACGCTCGCCGGCTGCGCGCGGGAGTTCGCTGGGTATCCCGGACCGAGGCTGATCGCCGCCGCGGCGGTCGGAACGATCGCGGCCCGAGTCCGGATGGGCCGGTTCGGCAACCGGGACCTCAGGGTTGCTGCCGAAGTGATGCTCCTGCACCCCGTCGCCGAATGGGCGGTGCACGTCTACGTCCTGCACCGCCGTCGAGTTGCCGCCGACGGGCACGTCAAAGAGTCGTTCGCCGCCAGAACTCATCGCCGGCACCACGAGGACCCGAAAGACGTCGAGCTGGTCCTCCTCCCGGTGTCAGTGACGGCCGGTCTGGTCGCTGCAGCACTCGTCGGCGCGGCCACAGCACGTCCACGGCGGCCTGCCGTCACGGGCAGCGCGGTGGGACTGCTGTCCCTGCTCGCTTACGAATGGATGCACTTCCTGATCCACGCGCCCTACCAACCGCGCGGTCGTTGGTACCGCTCGCGCTGGCGAGCCCACCGGCTGCATCACTACCGCAACGAGCACTACTGGTACGGCGTCGTCTCCACGGCCGCCGACCGGATGTTCGGCACGGCACCTGACCGGGACGACGTCCCCGTGTCGGCGACCGCGCTCACCCTCGTCGAGCGGTAAGGCGCTAGCCGTCCCACACCATCGGTGAGATCGCATCGCCCGCGTTGAGCAGATCGAGCGGGCGCTGCTTGTCGATGTGCCCGATCAGCCCGTTGTAGACGTCATACCCGATCAGCTGCTGCAGCCGCGTCGGGAATCGACGGACAAGCTCGGGTGGGACGCCGAGCTGCTGGTTCTCCTGCTGCCGGATGAACCCGGCGCAGTAGTTCATGGCGATCCCGTAGCGCCGCTCGTCGGTGCGGTTCGCGCCCCCGCCGTGCCACAGCGCGCCGTCCCAGACCAGCACGCTGCCCTTCGTCATCTCGGCCGGCACCGTCTCGTAGTCGCCGCCGTAGCGCGGGTTCTCCTTCAGAGGTGACCCGGGCACCAGCCGCGTGGCGCCGTTCGCGTCGGTGAAGTCGGTGATCGCCCACATCGTGTTGCACACCAGCGGGGGATGGGGCTTCGGGAGCGGGATCAGGATGTCGTCGGCGTGGATCGGCTGGGCCTTCTCCTCCGGGCAGATCACGATCGAGGACAGCGAGGAGATCAGGCATCCCGCGTCGAGCACCCCCTCCACGACCGACAGCACGGTCTCGTGGATCGGGATTTGCTCGTACAACTCGCCGTGGACGAGCAGGTTGTAGATCCGCAGCGTCCGGGCGCCCTCGAAGTCGTTGCCGGACGGTACGACGCCGAGCTCGTGCTCGAGCCGGTCCAGGTCCGCGAGCAACGTGTCCGCGAACTCGACGTCGAACGCTTC
>CAZEAM010000101.1:0-6555 GCA_964510285.1 uncultured Frankiaceae bacterium
TACGGCGGTGGCGGCGGGGGTGCCGCGCCGGTCGACGACGACCCCTGGGCGACTCCCGCGCCGAGCGGTGGCGGCATGTCCGACGAGCCGCCCTTCTAACCAGGACCACTTGTCAGGCGCTCGCGCCGCTCCGCCGCGCTCACGCCCTGACAACTTCCCGAACCAGACGAACTGGAGTCACGAGAGCAATGGCAAAGCCGATCCTGCGCAAACCGAAGAAGAAGGTGTGCGCCTTCTGCAAGGACAAGAGCGCCTACATCGACTACAAGGACACGAACCTGCTGCGCAAGTTCATCTCCGACCGCGGCAAGATCCGCGCGCGTCGGGTGACCGGCAACTGCGCGCAGCACCAGCGGGACGTCGCGACCGCGGTGAAGAACTCCCGCGAGATGGCGCTGCTGCCCTACACGAGCACGGCCCGATAGGACAGGTCATGAAGCTCATCCTCACCCAGGAAGTGTCAGGTCTCGGCAGCGCCGGCGACGTCGTCGAGGTGAAGGACGGCTACGGCCGCAACTACCTCGTGCCGCGCGGTCTCGCGATCAGGTGGACCAAGGGCGGCGAGAGCCAGGTGGCGGCGTTGCGCCGCGGCCGCGAGGTGCGCGAGGTCAAGGACCTCGGCGAGGCGAAGGCCATCGCGGAGAGCCTGACCGGGCTGTCCGTGAGGCTGTCGTCGCGCGCCGGCGAGGGCGGCCGGCTGTTCGGGTCGGTCACCACGGCCGACGTGGTCGAGGCGGTCGAGGCCGCGGGTGGCCCGAAGCTCGACAAGCGGCGCGTCGAGCTGCCCAGCGCGCACATCAAGAACGTGGGCTCGCACACCGTCTCGGTGCGGCTGCACCCGGAGGTCACCGCCTCAGTCGAGATCGAAGTGGTCGCGTCCTAGGTATTGCTCGGGGCATGCCGATGGCACATGACTACGGCTATAGCGATACCTATGTGCCATCCGCATGTTGCGAAGCGCGGGTTTTCCCGGTGCACAGCCGTGGATGAGCGTTTTCGCAGGTCACCGGGTGTGTCGCGGGCCGATCCCCGGGGTTATCCACGGCGCTGTCCGCAGCCTGTGCACCGCTGGTCGGCGCTTGTTCACACCCCCTTCCCCAACGCTTCCCCAACGCCCGGGAACTGGCTGCCGCGAAGCGTGGTGGCGCCGCGCCGCGCCGCTTAGGTTCGTAAACCGTCAGTACGGGGTGGTGTCCTTCGGCTGACGTCACACGGGGTAGGCGGGAGGGTCGAGCGCGGTGAGCATCGGCGATGTTGTCCCGATGCCGGGATCGGGCCAGATCGAGCTCGACCGCACCCCGCCGCAGGACATCGCCGCCGAGCAGTGCGCCCTCGGGGGCATGCTGCTGTCCAAGGACGCGATCGCCGATGTCGTCGAGGTCCTGCGCCCGACCGACTTCTACCGTCCGGCGCACCAGATCGTGTACGACGCGATCCTCGAGCTGTACGGCAAGGGCGAGCCGGCCGACCCGGTGACGGTCGCGGCCGAGCTGACCCGCAGCGGGTCGCTCGAGCGGATCGGTGGCGCGCCGTACCTGCACACGCTGATCGCGTCCGTGCCGACCGCCGCCAACGCCGGTTACTACGCCCAGATCATCCGCGAGCGCGCGATCCTTCGCCGCCTCGTCGAAGCCGGCACAAAGGTGGTGCAGCTCGGGTACGGCGCGGCCAGCGGGATGGGCGGAGACGTCGACGACGTCGTCGACCGGGCGCAGGCCGCGGTCTACGAAGTCGTCGAGCGCCGGACGAGCGAGGACTACGTCGACCTCGAGTCGGCCATGTGGGCGACCTACAACGAGATCGAAGCGATCGGTAATCGCGGCGGTGAGCTGTTCGGCGTGCCGACCGGCTTCCGAGACCTCGACGAGCTCACCAACGGGCTGCACGACGGGCAGCTCATCGTCGTAGCCGGCCGTCCCGGTACCGGGAAGAGCACCATCGGGATGGACTTCCTGCGCAGTGCGTCGATCGGGCACTCCCAGGCGTCGGTGCTGTTCTCGCTCGAGATGGGCAAGAGCGAGATCACCATGCGGTTGCTGTCGGCCGAGGCGCGGATCCCGTTGCAGCGGATCCGGACCGGCACGCTGAACGACGACGACTGGAACAAGCTCGCCCGCCGCATGGGAGAGGTCGCCCAGGCGCCGATGTTCATCGACGACTCGCCGAACATGACGATGATGGAGATCCGCGCGAAGGCGCGCCGGCTCAAGCAGCGCCACGATCTGCGGCTGGTGGTCGTCGACTACCTGCAGCTGATGACCAGCCCGAAGCGGGTGGAGAACCGCCAGCAAGAGGTTGCCGAGATGAGCCGGTCGCTCAAGCTGCTGGCCAAGGAGCTGAACGTGCCGGTGGTCGCGGTCAGCCAGCTGAACCGCGGGGCGGAGCAGCGTTCCGACAAGCGCCCCCAGCTGTCCGACCTTCGTGAGTCCGGCGCCATCGAGCAGGACGCCGACATCGTCATCCTGCTGCACCGCGAGGACATGTACGAAAAGGAGTCGCCGCGGGCCGGCGAGGCGGATCTGATCGTCGCCAAGCATCGAAACGGCCCGACCCGGGATCTGATTGTGTCGTCGCAGCTTCACTACTCGCGTTTCGTGGACATGCCACACAGCTAGCCGGCCGACGACCGGGCGTGCGTTGGTCAAACGTGCGCAGCGAGAACGTGGTCAGATATCTCCAGACCGGTGAGGCAAGGAGATGGCGTGACCGAGAACGCGTTGGAGCAGGCGATCCGGACCGGGTCACTCGGATCTTTCTGGGCGAAGCTGCAACCCGACGTACCGGCGGTGATCACTGCGGATGCGGTGGCAACGTTCGCCGACCTGAACGCCCGCGCGAACCAGATCGTGCGGATGCTGCGGGCGGCGGGCGTCGACTACGGCGACAGCGTCGCGCTGCTGTGCTCCAACCGGCTCGAGTTCCTCGAGGTCAGCCAGGCCATCAACCGCTCGGGCCTGCGGGTGACCCCGATCAACTGGCACGTCACGGCCGACGAGGCGGCGTACGTCGTCGCCGACTGCGGCGCCAAGGCGCTGTTCGCGGACGTCCGCTTCGCCGAGGTCGCCCGGGCGGCCGCGGAAGCGGCGAACCCACCGCTCAAGCTGTCGATCGGCGGTCACATCCCCGGTTTCGTGCCGCTCTACGACCAGGTCGCCGGGCACTCGACCGACGACCTGGACGACGCCCGGCTCGGCCAGTCGATGATGTACACCTCGGGGACCACCGGCCGTCCGAAGGGCGTGCACCGCGAGATCACCGGTCGGATGAGCGACCAGGCGATGGCGATGATGCAGACGCTGCGTGAGTCCGCGGGGTACCAGTCGGGCAAGGACGCCAGCCTGGTGACCGGACCGCTCTACCACGCCGCGCCGATGCTGTTCGGGGTCAGCCTGCCGTTCGCCTACGGCGTGACCGTCGTGCTGATGGACGGCTGGGAGGCCGAGGAGATGCTGCGGCTGGTCGAGCAGCACGCGATCACCCACATGCATCTCGTGCCGACGATGTTCCACCGGCTCCTGTCGTTGCCGGAGGAGGTGCGCGCAAAGTACGACGTGACCTCGTTGCGCCAGATCTGGCACGGCGCCGCGCCCTGCCCGGTCCCGGTGAAGCAGGCGGTCATCGAGTGGCTCGGCCCGATCATCTGGGAGTACTACGGAGCGACGGAAGGACTCACCACCCTCGTCGACTCGCAGCAGTGGCTGGCCCGGCCCGGCACGGTCGGCCTGACCGAACCCGACCAGATCCAGATTCGCGACGACGACGGCGGGCTGCTCCCAGCAGGCGAGCCGGGCACGATCTTCATCAAGGCGCCGGACGAGGGCCGGTTCAGCTATCACGGCGACCAGGCCAAGACCGACCGCACCTATCGCGGTGACTACTACACGGTCGGCGACGTCGGCTACCTCGACGATGTCGGCTGGCTGTTCCTCACCGACCGCAGCGCCAACCTGATCATCTCCGGCGGGGTGAACATCTACCCGGCCGAGATCGAGTCGGTCCTCATCACCCATCCGGCCGTGGGTGACGTCGCGGTGATCGGCGTACCGAACGACGAGTGGGGCGAGGAGGTCAAGGCGGTGGTCGAGCTGCAGCCGGGGGTGCGCGACGACGGCGGCCTCGAGGCCGATCTGCTCACCTTCGCCAGGGAGCGGCTGGCCGGCTACAAGGTGCCCCGCAGCATCGACTTCGTCGACCGGCTGCCGCGGGAGGACAACGGCAAGCTGTACAAGCGCCGCCTTCGCGAGGAGTACCGGGAGCGCGCGGCGCGCTCCGCCAGCGGTACCGTCAACTCGCGCTGAGCGATCGACGGCGACGGAAGCGAGAACCCCCATGCGAGTTCGGATCGACAAGGACAAGTGCACCGGGCACGGCCGCTGCTACACCTTGGCAGCGGAGGTGTTCGGCGAGGACGAGGAAGGCAACGGGACCGTCCTGGTCAGCGGCCCACTGTCCGACGAGCAGCTCAAGGCGGCGCAGCTCGCCGAGGCGAACTGCCCCGAGAGCGCGGTGATCCTCGATGACTAGCGCCGACGACGCCGGATCCGCCCGAGGGTGGCGGCTGGGCGCGCAGGACGTGGCGCCGTGACCGAGACCACCGACGAACGGTTCGGCCGGTCCTTCGAGGATCTGCGCAGCGAGCGGCCCTTCGGCTCGCGGGTCGAGCCGGTCACCGGCCCGGTCTCGGACTGGGCGACCGACTTCTCCCACATGGAGGAGGAGTGGGCGCAGGACTGCTACCGGATCCTTGACGACCTCCGGCAACGCTGCCCGATCGCGCACACCGACCGGTTCGGTGGGGCGTGGCTGCCGGTCCGTCACGAGGACGTCGCCGAGATCGCCTACGACACCGAGCGCTTCTCCTCGCGCTCGCCGGTCGTCGGCAACTTCCGGCCGCCGTTGGAGATCGCGCCGGTCGGCGGGATCCCGCCGATCTCCTCGGACCCGCCGTTCCATCACGATGCCCGCAAGCTGCTGCTCCCGGCGTTCACGCGTACCGCGGTCAGCAAGCTGGAGCCGGAGACCCGCGCCTTCTGTCACGGGCTGATCGACGACATGGGCGATGCGGACGTCGTCGACGCGGCGGCTGACTACGCCCAGCACATCCCGATGCGGGTCATCGCGCAGATGCTCGGCTTCCCGGCCGAGGACGGACCGAAGTTCCGGCAGTACGTCGAGGACACCCTCGAGGGCATCAACCTCCCGCCGGAGCAGCGGTTGGAGAAGGTCGGTGCGCTCTTCGACTACCTGCTGGTCCAGATTCGGGCGCACCTTGCCGAGCCGGCCGACGACCTGACCACCTACCTGCTGGAAGCCGAGTTGTACGGCCAGAAGCTCGATCCCTTCCACGTCGCGGGGACGATGTCGCTGATGCTCGTCGCCGGCATCGACACCACGTGGAGCGCCATCGGCGCGTCCCTCTGGCACCTCGCCAAGACCCCGTCGGACCTGCAGCGTCTCGTCGCCGAGCCGGAGCTGCTGCCGACGGCGATGGAGGAGTTCCTCCGGGCCTTTGCGCCGGTGACCATGGGCCGGCTGGTCAAGCAGGACATGAGCTGGCACGGCGTGGACATGAAGGCGGAGGACTGGATCCTGCTGTCGTTCCCAGCCGCGAACCGCGACCCTGCGAAGTTCGACCGGGCTGACGAGGTCGTCATCGACCGCGCCGTGAACAAGCACGCTGCGTTCGGCCTGGGCATCCACCGGTGCATCGGGTCGCACCTCGCACGCATGGAGCTGCGGGTGGCCCTCGAGGTGTGGCTCGAGCGCTTCCCCTCCTTCACCCTCGACGATCCCGACGCCGTTCACTGGTCGAGCGGTCAGGTTCGCGGGCCGCGCGCGCTGCCGCTGCGAGTCAGGTAGCTGCTCGCAACATATGGCGGGGGTGCGGGGATCGGGCAACGCGGCAGTCGACACGAGCGATGACGCTGCGGTCGCCGTTGCGGAAGAGGCGATCCTCGACGGCGATGTCGCGATCAGCGCCGGTGAGCTGCGGGCCCGTCCCGGTACGGCGCGTTCGGCGCTGCGGTCGCGCGACATGCGCCGGCTCTGGCTGGCGATGTTCGGGTCCAACATCGGGACCTGGATGCAGAACGTCGCACTCGGTGCGTTCGCCTACCAGCTGACCAAGTCGGCCAGCTTCGTCGCGCTCGTCGGGTTCGCCCAGCTCGGACCCGTGCTGGTCCTCGCGCCGTTCGCCGGGCTGCTCGCCGACGTCGTCGACCGGCGCAAGCTGCTCGTGCTCACCAATCTCGAGCAGCTCGCGTTCGCCGGTGTCCTCGCCGCGGTGGCGGCCGGGAACAATCCCTCGCGCGCCGTGCTGATCTCGGTCGTCGTCGCCATCGGCATCGGCAACGCGTTGAGCGGTCCGCCGCTGTCGAGCCTGCTGCCCAACCTCGTCCCGCGGGAGGACCTGCCCGGCGCGGTCTCGTTGCAGTCCGTCCAGATGAACCTCTCGCGGGTGATCGGACCTGCGATCGGCGGCGTCCTCCTGCCGTCGTTGCACGCCAAAGGGGTGTTCGCGATCACCGCGTCGACGTACCTGTTCGCGGTGTGGGG
>CAZEAM010000102.1:0-1560 GCA_964510285.1 uncultured Frankiaceae bacterium
CCGGCCCCCGCTTCGACGACGCGGCTGCCCAGCCGCCGGGTGGCGCCGACCGTGGTGGATCGCCCGGCCGCCGGCGTCACGCCGTGCCCGGCGAGGTCGATCGCCATCATCCGCACGTGCGGCTGCAAGAGCGGAGCCAGCGCGAGCCAGTTCCAGGCTGCGCCACCCAGTCCGTGCACGGCGAGCAGCAGCGGTGCGTCGGCCGGGCCGCCGAAGTCCAGGTAGTGCGTCGGACCGTCCAGATCGACGGTGCGGGAGACGCCGGTGTCGACTGCGGTCACCGGCTCACCATCGCATCCGTCACGGTCGTCGGGGTGTCTCGTTGTTCATGCACAGTGCGGCGCGTCGCCCGCCGGCGCGGGTCGCACACCGGAAGTCCGTGACAGAGATGTTGCGGTTGTTACACCAGAGAGTGCAATTCCAGACGAATCGCGGGGGTCTCTTGAGGCCGCGTGTGGTTCGTCGGTAGCGTGCATCGCAACCGCGACGCGACCTGCCGGCCACCCCGGGCCGGGCGGCGGAGCGGTTGCCGCCGAGTCTTGCAACGCGACCGGTCTCGCCGAGACCAGCCGCCTCGCATGAGCCGGGGACCCGCTCCCCATGGGGTTAATCGGCGCCAACGGTGCGAGCCGATGGCGTCGTAGGGCAGACTTCCGTGCCCGCACCCGACAGCTAACCCGGTAGGCGGTTGACGGAAGAAAGGGTCCCCGCCCGCTATGGCGAGTTCTACCCGCCTTGCCGTACGTCTAGGCGCGGTCGCGGTGGCGACCTCGTCGTTGCTGTCCGGGCTGGCGGTCTCCGGCCCCGCCGTGTCGGCGCGCACCATCAAGGACCAGATCGCCTCCGCGCACCAGCAGCTGCGTGAGCTCAACCTGCAGGCGGAGGTGGCCACCGAGCATTACAACGCCGCGCGGATCAAGCTCGCCGAGGCTCAGCAGGCCGCCACGAAGGCGAATGCGGAGCTGACGGCGGCCCGCAGCACGCTCTCGGACTACCAGAAGACGGTCTCCCAGTTCGCTGTGGCGGCGTACGAGGGTGGAGCGGACCACACGGTCGCCGGCCTGATCAGCGACGGCTCGGCCGGCCGCTACGTCGCGCAGATCTCCTCGATGCAGGCGGTGTCGGCGACCCAGGCCCGCGCGCTGGCCCAGGTCGACGCGGCGCAGCGGATCGAGGCCGCGGCGCAGGCGACGGCACGTGCCGCGCTCGCCAAGCAGAAGGCGGCCACCACGGACCTGGCGGCGTCGCGCGACCGGATCGTCGCCGCCGCCGCCAAGGAGAAGAAGATCCTCGACCGTCTGGTCGCCCGCCAGGCGGCGATCATCAAGGCCGCGAAGGAGCGCGCCGCCCGGATCGCCGCGGAGCGCGAGCAGGCCCGGCTTCGGGCGGCGGCGGCCGCCACCGCGGCGGCCGCGCACTCGATCGGCGGTCCGGTGCAGTCAGTCGTCGCGCCGGTCGTGTCCGGGTCCGGCGGCGCGCAGGTCGCGGTCGAATGGGCGTATCGCGAGATCCGCAAGCCCAACGTGTGGGCGGCGGCCGGACCGAACTCGTTCGACTGCT
>CAZEAM010000103.1:0-2441 GCA_964510285.1 uncultured Frankiaceae bacterium
CGGAGACGACCCGCACGACAGTGCCGAAGAACTGGTTGAGCAGTGCGACGACGTCCTCCGGCGCCTGCGTCTGCGCCAGCTTGGTCGAGCCGATCACGTCGACGAACACCACGGCGACGTCGCGCCGCTCGCCGCCGAGTACGACGTCGCCGGCCGCGAGCGCCTGCCGCGCCACGTCCACTCCGACGTGCCGGCCGAACAGGTCGGAGAGCACCGCGCGCTCGCGCAGGCCGGCCACCATCTGGTTGAACCCGGCCTGCAGCATCCCGATCTCGCCGCCGTCGTCGACCGGGATCGCCACGTCGAGCTCGCCGTTCTGCACCCGCCGGACCGCCCGCCGAAGGCCGAGCAGCGGAGTCGCCAGCGATCTCGTGGCGACGTGCACGACGAGGCTGCCGGCGATGAAGGCCGCGCCGATGATGAACCAGATCGCCACGGCGCTCGGTGGCTGCGAGGACGGCCGCCCGACGAAGGTCAGGCCGATCATCAGCAGGAAGACGTCGGCGCCGATCACCCAGGACAACAGCAGCTTGGTCCAGACCCCCGGCGCGAGCCGGTGCTCGAGCGCCCGGTCCGCCAGCGCCACCGCCACGACCGGGCGCATCGCCCACTCCGCGATCAGGTAGGCGAGGCCCGAAGTGGTCAGACCGCCGAGCCAGATCGACATCGCCACCCGCACCGTGCCCTCCCACGGGTGCGACATCGCGCTGAGAACGCTCCAGATCACCACGGCGCCGAGCCAGAAGATCATCCCCTGCAGCGCGTAGTACGACGGCGTGCGCAGCAGCGCCCGCAGCTCGCGCTCGGTCGGCTCCCGCCCGTCGGTGAGCCACCGGCTCCCGCGCCAGAAGATCTTCGGCCCGGTCCACATGCCGAGGGAGCTGGTGATGAACAGGTAGCCCGCGAGGGTGAGCGCGTCCCACCGGGTGAAGCCCGGCTGGCCTTCGATGTTCGCTGCGGTCAGCGCCCCCGAGCCGGCCGCGAGAAGTGCGCCGGCGAGGTGCGCCGTCGGCAGGCGCCAGCACAGCCGGCGTCCGATCGTGGCGGCCAGCTCAACGTTGTTGCCCGAGGCCGACACGAGCGCAGCGTAAGACGCCGCCGGCGGCGGCGTCCGCAAGATGTGACCAAGCCCTCAGTGGGCTCGATCAGCCGCGCCCCTCGTCCTGGCGTCGCTGCCAGCGCTCCTCGAGCCGTTGCACGATGCCGCGGCGCTCGCCGGCGCCGCGGCGTTCGCCGACGCTGCGCTCGCGGTGCCGCCGCAGCTTGGGCCGGTCACTGGCCGCGACGATCCGATGCCCGGTCATCCGCTGCCACGACGCGATGCCGTACGACGCGCTGGCGAGCATCACCACGAACCCGCCGACGCCGAGCGGGATCAGCGTGGTGATCACCCCGGCGATCAGCATCGCGATGCCCGCGAGGATCCCGAGCAACGCCCGGAGCACTCGACCGCGGTAGTGGCTGCGCACGTCCGCGGCGCGATAGAGCTTCGCGAACTTCGGGTCCTCGTCGTAGAGCGCCTGCTCGATCTGCTCGAGCAGCCGCTGCTCGTGATCAGAGAGCGGCACGACGCCTCCCTGACTCTTCCGTGGACCGCCGCGTGGGCATAGCCCAGGATACGGGGCAGCACAACCCTCGGCCAGCGGCGATGTGGACGCTGCGGCTACTCGGGCTCCGGCGGCTTGACGAGGGTGGCGGGGCGGACCGCACCGGGCCCGAACCGCGACGTCACGCGGTCGACCGCCTGCTCGGCGGCGCGCCACTCCTCCGAGTCCCCCGTGAGGGTGAGCTGCTGCGGAGTCTCCTTCGCCTTCGCCAGTCCCTCCATCCGCACGCCGACCAGGCGCAGCGGGGTGCCGTCGATGTCGAGGGCGTCGTAGAGCTGCGCCGCCGTCGTGTAGATCAGGTGCGCGACGTCGGTGTGCTGGCTGAGGGTGCGGGAGCGGCTGATCGTCCGGAAGTCGGTGAACCGCACCTTGATCGCCACGGTCCGGCCGACCTGGCCGCTGGCCCGCAGCCGCTCGGCACAGCGTTCGGCCAGCCGCAGCAGCTCGCGCAGGATGCCGTCCCGGTCGGCGATGTCGCGCGCGAACGTCTCCTCCGCACCGATCGTGCGGTCCGGCTCGTCCGCGACCACCCGCCGCGGGTCCTCGCCGTTGGCGAGCGCGTGCAGATGGGCGCCCGCGGCCTTCCCGACGGTGTGGATCAGGGTGCTGACCGGCGTGGCTGCGATGTCGCCGATCGTGCGCAGGCCGATCCGGGTCAGCGCCTCCTCGGTCTTGTCGCCGACTCCCCACAACGCGCCGACCGGCAACGGATGCAGGAACGCGAGCGTCGACTGCTTCGGCACCACCAGCAGCCCGTCCGGCTTGGCGTGCGACGACGCCAGCTTGGCGACGAACTTCGTCGCCGCGACCCCGATCGAGCAGGGCAGGTTCTGC
>CAZEAM010000104.1:0-5070 GCA_964510285.1 uncultured Frankiaceae bacterium
CCGTCTACCGGCACGCGGTGGGTCAGGTGCAGGGAGCGGTCGGTGCGTGAGCCGCTGACCGTCGTGGTGCCGACGCGGGACCGTCCCGAGATGCTCGCGGCCTGCCTCGCGGCGCTGCGCGCCGACCTCGCCGACGCCGACGAGATCGTCGTGGCCGACTCGGCATCGGCAGACGCGCGGGCCGTCGCCGCGGCCGCCGAGCTCGCCGGCGCCCGCGTCGTACGGTGCGATCGACCCGGTGCCAGCCTGGCCCGCAACGCCGGCTGGCGGGCCGCGGTCAACGACCTGGTCGCGTTCGTCGACGACGACATCCGGGTCCGAT
This sequence comes from uncultured Frankiaceae bacterium, assembly GCA_964510285.1. Taxonomy (GTDB): domain Bacteria; phylum Actinomycetota; class Actinomycetes; order JAFAQI01; family JAFAQI01; genus DASZTV01. The sequence continues at coordinate 323 of CAZEAM010000104.1, forward strand.
CCGGCTGGTCGACTGGACTGGTCAACGTTTTTGACGATCCAGACGTTGAGTTCGTGACCGGGCGGGTCGTCGTACCCGCCGACCAGCAGGACGCGGAGCGCCCGGTCGCGATCACCAGCCGGACCGAGCGGGAGGTGCTGCATGCGGGGCTTTCCGGAGACCTCGGCGCGAGCGCGAACCTCGCCGTACGCCGCCGGGCGCTGCAGGCCGTCGGCGGGTTCGACGAGACGCTCGGCCCCGGGTCGTGGGCCGCGAGCGCCGAGGATCTCGACCTGTTCGACCGGCTGTTCCGGGAGGGCTACCGCGGCCTGTACGAGCCGGCTGCGGTCGCCGAGCACGACCAGTGGCGGACCCGGCCGCAACTCATCCGCCTCGACTGGCGTTATGGCAAGGGCATGGGGGTCCGGATCGCCCGGCTTCGCCGGTGGGACCGTCCCCGGGCCCGCCGGCTGTTCCGCGAGGCGGTCCTCGAACAGGGAGTGCGCCCGGTGTTAGATGACTTGCGGCACGGTTACGAGTTCGGGGCGCTCACCGTCGCAACCCGTACCCTGGCTACCCTGCTCGGGGTGGTCGCGGGGTCGGTCGGGGCGTGGGTCAACGTGCGAACGAGAGGGTTGACGAAGTGAAGTTGGCGCTCTACCACCCGTGGATCTACGTCACGGGCGGTATCGAACGCACCATCCTCAACATCGCCAGCCGCAGCCGCCACGACTGGACCCTCTACACCCACCACTACGACTCGGCGAGCACCGTCCCGGGTCTGCGCGACGCCCGGATCGTCGTGCTCGAGCCCCAGGTCTCGGTCCGCCGCGCGCTGCCCGCCCTCGCCCAGGCGGCCTACCGGATCCACCGCACCGAGCTTCCGCTGCGCGACGAGCAGGGTCTGCTGGTCTCCTCGGAGGGCCTGGGCGACTTCATCCTCGCCCGCAACGACGTGCCGACCGTCTGCTACTGCCACACGCCCCTGAAGATCCTCCATGACCCGGTGACCCGGGCGGCGCTGCGCACTCGCAGCTTCCGCAAGTACGCCGCGCTGCGCATGCTGGCCCCCGGCTTCAACGCGGTCGACCGCCGGATGTGGAAGCGCTACCAGTACGTCCTCGCCAACAGCCAGGAGACGGCGCACCGGATCGAGCACGCCGGGCTGCCCGCCGACGAGATCGAGGTGCTGCACCCCGGGGTCGACCTCGACCAGTTCACGCTGCACCCCACGCTGCCGCGCGAGAGGTTCTTCCTGGTTGCCGGCCGGATCATGTGGGAGAAGCGGATCGAGCTGGCGATCCAGGCGCTGCGGGTGGCGCGGCAGAACGGCGCGGACGCCTCGCTGGTCATCGCCGGCGGCGTCGACAGCAAGAGCCGGCCCTACCTCGAGACGCTGCGCCAGCACGCCGCGGGCCTGCCGGTGGAGTTCCTCATCCACCCGAGCGACGAGGAGCTCGCCGCGCTCTACGCCCGGTGCATGGCGGTCGTCTTCACCGCGCCGAACGAGGACTGGGGCATCGTCCCGCTCGAGGCGATGGCATCGGGTGCGCCGGTGCTCGCCGTCGACGCGGGCGGGCCGCGGGAAAGCGTGATCCACAACGTCACCGGCTGGCTGCTCCCGCCGACGCCGTGGGCGTTCGCCGAGCAGATGAAGATCGTCGCCGACGACGGCCCGAACGGGCGACTCATCTCGCGGCGGGCGACCCGCCGCCGGGCACAGCAGTTCGCCGCCGACGCCTTCGTGCAGCGCTTGGACGACGTGATGGAAGAAGTCGTCCTCAGCGGTGCGGTCGCGCGTCCGATCCTGCCGGTAGCAAAGCTGCCAGTTCAGCCCCAACCGATCGCCAAGACCGCTGCGGAGGACTCGCGGGCCTGAGCGCACCGCGCAGGCCGTCGCTCAGCGCCTCGGCCCAGCCCGCGACGTCACCTGGCGGCACCAGGCGGGCGCCGCCCGCCGTGCTCTCGCGCAGCGCCGGGATGTCGCTGGCGACCGCCGGCGTACCGCAGGCCATCGCTTCGAGCGGCGGCAGCCCGAACCCCTCGTAGCGGCTCGGGTAGAGCAGCACCGTCGCACCGGTCAGCAACGCCACCAGGTCGTCGTCGCTCGCCCGCCCTACCACCTTCACCCGCTCGCCGCGCGGCTGCGCGACGTGCGCGAAGGTCGGGTGCCCGCTGCCGACCAGCACCAGGTCGTGCGGCTGCTCGCCGACCACCCGTTCGTGCGCGGCGACGGCGGTGGCGACGTCCTTGCGCGGGTCGGCCCAGCCCACCATGACGGCGTAGGCGTCGGCGAGGCCGAGCGAGGCGCGCAACCGCTCGACCGCCTCGGCGGGCGCCGGCCGGAACCGCTCGTCGACCGCGGGAGACACGGCGGTGACCCGGTCCGCGCGGACGCCGTACCCGATCAGCTCGCGGCGCACCGACTCCGACACCGTGATGACCCGTTCGGCCCGTCGCGCGCCGGCCAGGACGGTCCGGGCGTAGAGCCGCATCGACCCGGCGAACCACTCCGGTCCGACGCTGGCCGCCAGGTCGTGTACGACGACGACGCCCGGGCGGGCGAGCGGCGCGGTGTTGGTCAGTGACCAGATCGTCCTGCCGCGCGCGGCGACCGGCAGGACGACCTGCTCCCACAGCCGCCCGCCGACCCGGCCGGTCGGCACCCGCAGCGCCCGGTCGGCGAGCGGGGACCGGCACGGTCCCGGGGTCCACACCTCGAGGTCGACCCCCGCGTCCTTCGCCGCGGCGACGAAACCGCGCGCCACGCGGTGCAGCCCGGTTGCCCGGCCGGTGAGGAACCGGCCATCCACGACCAGGCTCATCGCGTCCCGAGCCGGCCGTCGGCCAGGGGCATCCGGGCGGCCCGCAGCCGGCCGACCGCGATCCCCGCGGCGCGGGCGACGTTGAGCGCCACCCCGAACTCGTACCCGCTGCGCGCGTCGGCGGCGAGCAGCCGCGCGGTGTGCCGCAGGCTCCCCGCGGCGAAGCGGCGGGCCGCCTGGTGCCCGCCCATCCGGCCCACCTTGGACCGCAGCGCGCCCGCCCCCACGCCGTACCCGTACGACGCGCGGAGCGCGCCGCCGCGCCCGCGCCACTGCATGTGTGACACCACCGCCTGCGGGTCGAAGTGGCCGATCCACCCTTCACGCAGCGCCCGCCACATGAAGTCGGTGTCCTCGGCGCTGCGCAGCGTCGCGCCGACGCCGAGCAGCTCGTCGAACCCGCCGAGCGCCTCCCAGCACGCGCGGGCAACCGCCAGGTTGGCGCCGTGACCGATGTAGCTGGCGTCGTCGCCGCCGGCGTACCGGCGCGGCACCGCGCCAAGCAGCACGGAGACCGGCTGGCCCTCGCCGTCGGCGACCACCCGCCCGGCCACGAAACCGATCCGCTCGCCGGCCGCGTGGGATCTCGTGAACCGGGCGCGGACCGCCTGCGCCCAGTCCGGGCGCGGCACGCAGTCGTCGTCGGTGAACGCGACGATCGGGGCGGTGGTCTCGCGGATCGCGGCGTTGCGGGCCCGCGCCAGGCCCGGCTGACCGACCCGGATCGTCCGCAGCCCGAACTCCGCCGCGACGGTGGCGGTGGCCGGGGTGGTCGAGGCGGAGTCGACGACCAGGATCTCGTCGGCCGGCTGCTCGGCGACGGCAGCCAGGCAGTCGCGCAGCCGATGCGGCCGGTCCCGGCTGCACACGACCACCGCCAGTCCCGTCGCCACGGGCACATTCTCCCCGCCCGATCCGCAGGATGCTGGGCGTGCGGGTAGCGTCCGGGCGGTGCGGGTCGTGGTGGTCAGCGCGTGGGAGCCATGGCGCACCAGCGACGGCGCCGCGTTCGTCCTGGACCACCAGCTCCGCGAGCTCGCCGCCCGGCACGACCTGACGGTGCTGGCGGCCGGCGCGCCGCGGGCCGAGGCGGCGGTGCCGGTCGACGCGCGCGGTCGTTACGGCAGCGCGAAGGTCCGCTGGTTCGGCACCTCGGCGCCGGCGCTCGCCGACTACGCCGGCCGGCTGGTCTGGTCGGCCCGGCACGGGGAGCCGGCGCACGTCCGCTACGTCGAGCGCCCCGCGCTGCTCGCCGCCTACGACGAGGCTGCGGCCGGTGCCGACGTCGTCCACCTGCACGGCTGGGGGACCGCCCGGCTGGCCGCGCGGGTGCCCGGGACCCGGGCGGTGCACGTGGCGATCGACCCGTGGGCGGCCAACGCGGCGAACCGCCGGGTAAGCGCGTTGCGAGCGCCGTTCGAGCGGCGCCAGCTCGACCGGATCGCGCAGCACGAGCGCCGGCACTACCTGTCGGCGCGGGCGGTGGTGGTCGTGACCGACGAGGACGCGGAGCTGGTCGGCCAGTCCGTCCCGGGCGCGCCGCTGGTGGTCGTGGCCAACGGCGTCGTGGCGGGCGCCGAGCCGCCGCAGGTCAGCGCCACACCGCCGGTGCTCGGCTTTCACGGCGTCTTCGACAGCCGCGCCAACGTCGACGCCGCGCGCGTGCTGGTCCAGGAGATCTGGCCCCGGGTGCGGGCCGAGGTCCCCGATGCGACCGTCCTGTTGGCCGGCCGCCGTCCCAACCGCGAGGTACGCCGGCTGGCCGGCGATGGGGTCGTGCTGCGCGCCGACGTGCCCGACATCCGCCAGGTGCTCGTGGAGATGTCGGTGCACGTCGACTGGATGACCTCTGGGGCCGGGATCAAGAACAAGGTGCTGGAGGCGATGGCCGCCGGCCGGCCGGTGGTCGCCTCGGAGGCCGGCGCGCGCGGGATCGGGTCGGGG
>CAZEAM010000105.1:0-6001 GCA_964510285.1 uncultured Frankiaceae bacterium
CAGCGAGCGCAACAGGCGACGGCTGATGCCCAAGGTGGACGCGGCCGACCGCTCCGCGACGACGCCGGTGCAGCCGAGGCAGACCGACACGGTCTGCACATCATCGGGACGGCAAGGGCCGAGCGCACGCGCCCGTCCACAGCCGGGCCAGCGTCTAGACGCCTGGCCAGGTCTTGGCGAGCAGGTCGCGGGTGTCGCGCAGCAGCTGGGGAAGCACCTTCGTCCGTGCGACGACCGGCATGAAGTTGGTGTCGCCGCCCCACCTCGGTACGACGTGCTGGTGCAGGTGCGCCGCGATGCCGGCCCCGGCGACGACCCCCTGGTTCATCCCGAGGTTGAAGCCCTGGGCCCCGCTCGCCGCGCGCAGGGTCCGCATCGCGGACTGGGTGAGCGCCGCGACCTCGGCGGTCTCCGCGTCGGAGAGCTCGGGGTAGTCCGCGACGTGGCGGAACGGCACGACCATCAGATGGCCGGAGTTGTACGGGTAGAGGTTCAGCACGACGTAGGCAAGCTGGCCACGGAAGACGATCAGCCCGTCCTCGTCGCTGCGCGACGGGATCGTACAGAACGGGCACTCATCGCTCTTGCCGGCACCCTGGATGTAGGCGAGCCGCTCCGGCATCCAGATCCGCTGCCACTGGTCGAGCATCCCGGCACCGGGCTGATGCTCCAGGTCGGGCCCTTCCTCGCCGGTCATTCCGCGACTTCGTCGGGGTTCAGCGCATGCGGCTCGATCTGGCGCGACTCGATGTTGCGCATGACCTCGGTGACCGCGTCGTCCACCGGTACGCCGCGCCGCTCGACACCGTTGCGGTAGCGGATCGACACCGCGCCCGCCTCCTCGTCGCGGGCGCCGGCGACCAGCATGAACGGGATCTTCTGCTGCTGGGCGTGCAGGATCTTCTTCTGCATCCGGTCGTCGCTGTAGTCCACCTCGGCCCGCACGCCTTCGGCGCGCAGCCGCGCCACCACCCCGTCGAGATACTCGACGTTGTCCGCGCTGATCGGGATGCCGACCACCTGGACCGGTGACAGCCAGGCCGGAAACGCCCCCGCGTAGTGCTCGGTCAGGACCCCGAAGAATCGCTCGATCGAGCCGAACAGCGCACGGTGGATCATCACCGGCTGGTGGCGCTTGCCGTCGTCGCCCTGGTACTCGAGCTCGAAGCGCGCCGGCTGGTTGAAGTCCACCTGGATGGTCGACATCTGCCAGGTGCGACCGATCGCGTCGCGCGCCTGCACCGAGATCTTGGGGCCGTAGAACGCCGCGCCACCCGGATCGGGCACCAGGTCGAGCCCCGACTCGGCGGCCGCGTGCTCGAGGGCTGCGGTGGCCTCGGCCCAGTCCGCGTCGGCGCCGATGAACTTGTCCGAGTCGTCACGGGTGGACAGCTCGAGATAGAAGTCCGACAGGCCGAAGTCGCGCAACAGGTCCAGGACGAAGTCGAGCAGGCCCGCCAGCTCGCCGGGCATCTGCTCCTTGGTGCAGTAGATGTGCGCGTCGTCCTGGGTCATGCCGCGAACCCGGGTCAGACCGTGCACGACGCCGGACTTCTCGTAGCGATACACGCTGCCGAACTCGAACAGCCGTAGCGGCAGCTCCCGGTAGGACCGCCCACGCGCCCGGAAGATCAGGTTGTGCATCGGGCAGTTCATGGCCTTCAGGTAGTAGTCCGCGCCCTCGAACTCCATCGGCGGGAACATCGTGTCCGCGTAGTACGGCAGATGACCCGAAGTCTCGAACAGACCGCCCTTGGAGATGTGGGGGGTGTTGACGAAGGAGTAGCCCGCCGCCTCGTGCTTGCGGCGTGAGTAGTCCTCCATCACCCGCCGGACCACCCCGCCCTTGGGGTGGAAGACCGCCAGGCCGGAGCCCAGCTCGTCCGGGAAGGAGAACAGGTCCAGCTCCGCGCCGAGCCGGCGGTGATCGCGCCGCTCCGCCTCCTCCAGGGTGTGCAGGTAGTGGTCGAGGTCGTCCTGGGACGCCCACGCGGTGCCGTAGATCCGCTGCAGCTGGCGGTTCTTCTCATCCCCTCGCCAGTACGCCGCGGCGGAACGCATCAGCTTGATGGTCGGGATCAGCCGGGTGCTCGGCAGGTGCGGACCGCGGCAGAGGTCCTTCCACGCCAGCGACCCGTCACGGCGCAGGTTGTCGTAGATGGTGAGCTCGCCGGCGCCTACCTCCATAGCCGCGCCCTCCGCGGCTTCGGCGGCCGAGCCCTTGAGCCCGATCAGCTCGAGCTTGTAGGGCTCGTCCGACAGCTCGGCGCGCGCCTCGTCGTCGCTGACCACGCGCCGGGTGAAGGTCTGGCTCTCCTTCACGATCTTCTTCATCCGTGCCTCGAGCCGCTCGAGGTCCTCCGGGGTGAACGGGGTGTCGACGTCGAAGTCGTAGTAGTAACCGTTCGCGATCGGCGGGCCGATCCCGAGCTTCGCCTCGGGGAACAGCTCCTGCACCGCCTGCGCGAGCACGTGCGCGCTCGAGTGGCGGAGCACGGCGAGCCCGTCCGGCGAGTTCATCGGCACCGGCTCGAGGACGTCACCGTCTTCCGGTTTCCAGGACAGATCGCGCAGCGCGCCGGTGCCGTCGCGGGCGACCACCGCGTCGAGCTCCGCGCTGCGGAAAAGCGCGCCCGCCGTCGTACCGGACTCGGCGACAACGCTCGATCCGTTGACGGTCACGGTGATCTCAGGCACGTGCGCGAGGTTACTTGGCATCCGAAAGTGGTTGAACGGAATATCCGCCGACGGCGACGATGGCCTGGTGTCCGAGTACCAGCACCGCGCCGGCAACTTCCTGGACCTCGCCGAGGATCCGCGTCAGTACGGGACCAGCCTCGGCGACGAGCGTCAGACCCTGACCGACTTCGTGCGGTTCCAGCGGCAGACGCTGGAGGTGAAATGCGCCGGACTCGGCCCGGAGCAGATGGCCCGACGGTCGGTGCCCCCTTCGACGATGTCGCTGCTCGGTCTGGTCCGGCACATGGCGCACGTCGAGCGGAGCTGGTTCCGGATCCGCTTCGCCGGTGAGGACGTGCCGCGGCTCTACCAGACGCCCGAGGACCCGGACGGCGACTTCAACGGCGCCGTCGCCGACCAGGCCGTCATCGACGACGCCTGGGCTCGATGGCGTGAAGAGGTGGCCTTCGCCGAGCGGTTCACCGACGACCACCCGCTGGACTTCGTCGCGAGACATGAGGAGGGCGGGGAGATCTCGCTGCGGGAGCTGCTCGTCCACATGATCGAGGAGTACGCCCGCCACAACGGCCACGCGGACCTGCTACGCGAGTGCAACGACGGCCGGATCGGCCGGTAGCCGATGCGCGGCGGGGTGCTGACGGCGACGGTGCTCGCACTCGTCGCCGGGTGTTCGTCGTCGAGCCACCCTCCATCGCCTCGGGAAGCCGCATTGCCGGCGACGTCCCCCCTGGCCAACTGCGTCGACACGAACCCGACGCCGCCGCGGCCCATCGCGACGGAGCTTGCGGGCAACTTCCGCGCCGACATCGTCCGCAGGACGTTCTCGCTCGACGGCGGCATCCTGCGCGTCAGCCCGCCGTCCCACGACCCGCGCCCACAGATTCCGGTCGCTCTCGCACGGTGCAACCTGCTGGCCGCCTCGACGGCGCAGAACGACAGTGTCTTCGCTGCGGTACAGCGCCACGGCATGGACTTCGGGCTCGGCGTGGTCACGATCTCCGACCGGGTGTTGCGGCCGTCGCCACAGGACTACATCGTCGGCGGGCAGCAGCAACGCCTCCGTCTCGCGCCGTATCACTCCCGTCTCGCATGGATCGCCATCACCCAACCCGACGTCGTGTTCTCGTGCCCGGCGATGACGAATCCGCCGTCACCACGCCCGGGCGCAACGACGCCATCGCGGCCCGGCTACCAGGTGTTGCTGATCGACGCGCAGACCGGCACAGCGGGCACGATCTACTCCACGCGCGCCAACAACGGCTGCGGTTTGCCCGGCTACACGAAGCCCGGGGTGTCGCCGGCTGCCATCTTCGTCTCCGCCCCGTGGTCCCTCGTGTCCCGCGGACCGGGACCGAAGGCCGCGATGATCCGCTACCCAGCGCGGCCGTGTGACCTCGACAACATGGGCAGCTTTCTCGCCCCGCGCGATGTCGGCGCGGGGCCGATCCCGAGCGGTGCCGGCACTCCGGCGATCTTTGCTGACCGCAAGCAACCTGGCCTCGTCAGGGTCGAGGTGCAACGGCTGCTCGTCCGCTGCGGCGCGCCCACGACAAGACGGATCCTGCTGCGCAGCGCCGACCTGCAGACCGACCTGCCGGCTCGGCTGGAGCATGCGGCGGTGGGCGCGATGGACGTCCCGAGCTGACCGCGAATCGGGCAGTCGGGCGGAGACGGCCACAAAGAACCGCGCGATGAGTGGGCGATACTGGACTTGAACCAGTGACCTCTCGCGTGTGAGGCGAGCGCTCTGACCAACTGAGCTAATCGCCCTCAGTAGTGCAGGTCAGTGCGCAGAGCCTACCGGTCGGATTGCTCCGGTCGGGTATGGAGTGGGCGGTTATCGGCACCGCCCGGCGGGAACATGCAATCATCACGATCAACCCGCCGGAGGGCTAGGCCGACCATGAGTTCCCGTCAAGACACGGTGACGACCGAGATGGAGCTTCGGCTCGTCATGGCCGACGGCCCCGACCGTGCCGTGCGCGCCGACCTCAGCTACGCGCCGACCGACCCGTACGCCGTGCGGATCGCCTTCCACACCGGCGGCAACGACGTCGTGGAGTGGACCTTCGCCCGTTCCCTGCTCACCGACGGGGTGACCCACCCGGTCGGTGACGGCGACGTCCAGGTCTGGCCGTGCAAGAACAGCGAGGGCGGCCCCCAGGTCTGCCTGTCGCTGTCGAGCCCGTCCGGCCGCGCGCTGTTCGAGGCGCCACTGCCCGCGCTGGTCCAGTTCCTCACCCAGACCTACGCCCTCGTGCCCACAGGGTGCGAGAGCGACTTCGTGGACGTAGGGGCGGAGCTCGCCACCCTGCTCGGCGAGGACTGACCGCCGTCAGGCGAGCGGGCCTGCCGCCTGCTCGGCGACCGCCAGCAGCTCGCCGGACGCCACGAGCCTGACCGCGGTCTCGATCTCCGGCGCGAGATGACGGTCGGCACCCGGCCCCGGCACCTGTGCGCGCAGCCGATCCCGCACCAGGGCGATCGCGGGTGACGAGGCCAGCGGTGCGCGAAGGTCGAGCGCCCGCGCGGCGGTGAGGATCTCGATCGCGAGCACCCGGCCGAGCAGGTCGACCGAGCGCCGCAGCTTGCGGGCCGCGGACCAGCCCATCGACACGTGGTCCTCCTGCATCGCCGAGGACGGGATGGAGTCCACGCTCGCCGGGGCGGCGAGCCGCTTCAGCTCGCTGACCATCCCGGCCTGGGTGTACTGCGCGATCATGTGGCCGGAGTCGACGCCGGGCTCGCGGGCGAGGAAAGGCGGCAGGCCGTGCGACCGGGCCCGGTCGAGCATCCGGTCGGTGCGTCGCTCCGCGATCGATGCGAGATCGGCGACGGCGATCGCCAGGAAGTCCAGCACGTACCCGATCGGCGCCCCGTGGAAGTTGCCGTTGGACTCGACCCGCCCGTCGGCGAGGACGACCGGGTTGTCGATCGCCGCGCCCAGCTCATACGACGCCACCCGGCGGGCGTGCTCGATCGTGTCCCGGCAGGCGCCCGCCACCTGGGGGGCGCAGCGCAGCGAGTAGGCGTCCTGCACCCGGGTGTCCTCGGGCCCGGCGTGCGACTCGACGATCGCCGAGCCGGCGAGCAGGGCCCGCAGGTTCGCCGCGGAGGCGGCCTGCCCGGGCTGCGGGCGCAGCTGCACGAGGTCGTCGGCGAACACCCGGTCGGTGCCGAGCAGCGCCTCGACACTCATCGCGGCCGCGAGGTCGGCGGTGGTGACCAGACGGTCCAGGTCGGCAATCGCCAGCACGAGCATGCCGAGCATCCCGTCGGTCCCGTTGAGCAGCGCCAGACC
>CAZEAM010000106.1:0-9685 GCA_964510285.1 uncultured Frankiaceae bacterium
TCCGGCGCGATCTCCAAGACCGTCAACATGCCGGAGTCGGCAACGGTCGACGAGGTCGCGGACATCTACTACCAGGGCTGGAAGCTCGGCCTGAAGGCGCTCGCGATCTACCGCGACAACTGCAAGGTCGGCCAGCCGCTGTCCGACGCCAAGGGCAAGAAGGCCGACGCGCCGGCTGAGGCAGCCGCTGAGCAGCGCCTCGTGCGCAAGCGGCTGCCGCGGGCCCGGCCCAGCCAGACCGTGTCGTTCTCCGTGGGCGGCGCCGAGGGCTACATGACCGCCGGCTCCTACCCGGACGACGGGCTCGGCGAGGTGTTCCTCAAGCTCGGCAAGCAGGGCTCGACACTCGCCGGGGTGATGGACGCCTTCTCGATCGCGATCTCGATCGCCCTGCAGTACGGCGTGCCGCTGGAGACCTACGTCCAGAAGTTCACCAACATGCGCTTCGAGCCGGCCGGCATGACCGATGACCCGGACATCCGCATGGCGCAGTCGGTGATGGACTACATCTTCCGGCGCCTCGCGCTGGACTACCTGCCCTACGAGACCCGCGCCGAGCTTGGCATCTTCACCGCCGAGGAGCGCGCGGCGACCGTGGCGGCGACGTCGTACGGTTCGGCGCCGGCGGCACCGGTCGCCGACGACGAGGACATCGACGTGGACCTGGAGAGCCTGCGCGAGTCGGCGCCGATCGAGGCCCGCTCCTCGACCGAGCTGCTCGAGGCGATGCAGGGTCTGTCCGCGGACGCGCCGCTGTGCATGTCCTGCGGAGTGAAGATGAAGCGCGCAGGCTCGTGCTACGTCTGCGAATCCTGCGGCAGCACGTCTGGCTGTAGCTGACGCTGGCGGCGTTCTCGTCGCCTCGCGTGCCCCAGCACGCGTCGGCTCCTGCGGCCTTGCCAGCCCCAGCTACAGCCGACGTTGGCGGCGTTGTACCCCACGAAATCGCGATGCGATTCCGCGGGGACCCCGAAAGAGTCGTTGCCTCGCGTGCCCCCGCACGCGTCGGCTCCTGCGGCCGTGCCAGCCCCCGCGACCGCCCCCGTGCCGTGGCAGGACTGGCCACACGCTTGGTGAATCTGATCTAGGTGCGGCGGGTTCTGGTCGGGGTGGTCGGCGTAGCCGTCCTTGCCGGATCGGCTTCGGCGCTTGCCGGTCCGACCGATCCGGACGACGCGCTGCACACCGTGCGGGTCGGCTCGGCGTACGCCAAGGTCGCCGCGCACCACGCCGAGATCGGTGACCGGCTGATCCGCCGTACCTGGACCATCGACGGCGGGTCGGTCCAGACCACGGAGCTGCGCGGCCCGGACGGCACGCAGTGGGCCGCACCGGGACCGGACTTCACGATCGCCCTCGGCATCGACGGGGTCACCACGTCCTCCACCACGGGATGGGCGCTGGTGCACGTCGAGCCGGTCAAGCGCGCGCGAGCGGTCGGCGTCGAGTTCACCTACGCGCCGCTCGACCCGGCACTGTCGAGCGCAGTCACGCTCCAACGCGACGTCCGGCTGCAACCCGGACGAGCGGCCATGGCGGTCCACTCGACGCTGCACTCGCTCGTGCCGCTGCGGATCCCGGGCTACACCCTCGACCAGATCACGCCGCGCCGGACCCTGCTGCCCGCCGAGGTCATCCGCTACCGCGCGGGCTCGGACTGGCGCACCGACTACCGGGTCACCAGCCACCCGTCCGGCACCTTCGACACCGAGGGCGAGACGTTGCGCCGCGGCAGGGACAGCGGCTACTTCCTGGTCAGCCAGCGCCGTGGCGGGCTGGCGAGCCGGGCGCAGCACACCGCTGCCGGTGCGGACGCGGTGGGGGTCGACTGGGCACGCGACCTGTTCGACGCCGGCCCGCTGCTCACCGACCCGCCGAACTACAACACGCTGGGAAACCCGGCGTACCCGGTTCCGATTCGCGCCCGGTTGGTGCGGCCGGGCGAGACGCTGGACCTCGGCACGGCCTGGACCGGCGGATACGCCGGGCCCGCCGGCGAAGGCGCGAACTCGGCGGCCGCCGCGTTCGTGGGCGCCTTCCCGTGGCACGTCGACCGCACGATCGGCGCGAACTCCTTCCACCCGTGGGGCCACGGCCCCGGGATGTCCGACCGCAACCTGCGCAGGCAGATCGATGCCGCCAAGCGGCTCGGCATCGAGCGCTACATGCTCGACGACCAGTGGCAGGGAGGCGACGGCGGTGAGTCCGGCGACTGGCGCTTCGACCCGGCGCGCTACCCGGATCGCAACCACGACGGCGTACCGGACTTCATCGCCTACCTGCACAAGCAGGGGATGCAGCTGGGCCTGTGGATGTCACCGGTCGAGTTCCACACGAGCTCGGTCACCTACGCCCACCACCCGACCTGGGCGTGCTTCCCGCTCGGCGACGTCACGGCGCAGGTCCCCGACGATGCCGGGCTCGGCGCGTGGGACGTCAACAACCCTGACTTCCAGGACTATCTGGTCGGCGTGGTCGACCGGCTGGTCAAGGACTACGACGTCCGGGAGTTCAAGTTCGACTTCATGGCCTGGCTGGACTGCGGAACCCACGACTACGCCGACTATGAGGACGCCTTCGTCTCGATGGTGCGGCGCATGCAGGCTCGTCACCCGCACGTCACCTTCGAGCTCGACGAGACCAACGACCAGCGGCTGTGGCCGTTCGAGTCCGAGTCGATCGGCCCGTCGTGGTTCGACAACAACCACCATCACGACGTCGACCAGGTCTCCGAGCTGCTGCACGACCTGTGGTCGGCGGCCCCGTGGATGCCGACCCAGACCCTCGGCCTGGGCAGCTTCGACAGTGATGCGCTGGCGGCGAAGCGCTCGCCCGACTTTCTGATGCCGCTCGCCCTGCTCTCACACATCACGTTCTGGACCGACCTGACCCGGCTGACCGCCGCGCAGCAGCGCTCGGTCCGGTGGTGGAACCGCTGGTACGCCGCGCATCGCGCGGGTGTCGGTCCGCTCGACTACGAGCTGACCGCGCCGGACCCCGCCAAGGGAAACTGGCTGGTGCTGCAGCCGTGGCACGGCGACGCCGGCTACCTGTTCGCCTTCCACAAGCAGGGGCCGGGCTCGGTGCGCGTCAAGCTGCAAGGCCTGCGCCCGACGGCGCGCTACGTCGTCTCGGACGTGCGCAGCGGTCACGTCCTCCGCCACGCCACCGGGCGGACACTGCGGCGGGGCTTCACCGTGCACTCGCCCAAGCCGTGGTCGGCCCGCGTCCTCAGGGTCGCACCGGCGTAGCGGCCGGTTGGTCGAGGTCGTTGTTGTCCAGCAGTACCAGCAGAAGGATGAGCAGTGCGACGACCACGACCACGGTCAGGTTCACGCTGAACTGGTAGGCGTCGTTGAGCAGCGCCGGGCGTGGCCGTGGCGAGTCGGTCGTGCTCCGGAGGATGGCCAGCGCCCGGCTCGCGTTGAGACCGGTCAGGATGCCTGACGCCAACCCGACGATGGTGAGCACCGGATACGCCACCCAGTGACCGGTCCGCCGGCCGGTCCCCATCGGGCGCCGCCAGGCGAGCAGCGCCGCGATGACCGCGACGGTGGCGAACGTGAGCAGCGCGGCTCCGATCGCGTCGCTGGGCCGATGCCAGCCCGCGGTCTGTACGTCGGCGGCGACCACCCAGGCGTACCAGCCGACGAGGATCGCGACGATCCCGCGGATCGCCGGTGGGCTCAGCACGACGATCGCCAGCGCGCATCCGATCGCCGTCGCGGTGTGGCCGCTCGGGAAGGTGTTCTCGGTGCGGATGATGTCGGTCGGGACCAGAAAGGGCCTGGTCAGGATCACCTTCTTCGCGATGTCGGTGCCGACCACGGCGAGCAGCGCCGCCCCGGCCAGCGCGACGCCGGCTCGCGGGCGGCGCCGCAGCACGCCGTACAGCGCGATCGCGGCGAGGACGACGGCAAAGGTGCCGGCCCGGATCCGGGTGAGGAAGAAGTAGTCGTGCACCCGCGAGGACAGCGACTGCTGCTGCGAGCCGAGCAACGCCGCGTTGTCGAATCGCTGCCCCAGATGGGTTCGGACCAACAACAGATAGGTGACTGCGGCGAGGAGCACGCACAGCGCCGCGGCGATGACCAGGCGAACCGCCATCCGCCGGCCGGTGTCCGCAGACCTCCCGGGGATCGTCACCACCGTTTCGGCGTGACCCGCTCATGCAGCGACTCGCCGGGCTGCAACGTCTTGGGCTCCGCGATCTCCGGAATGGTCTCGTAGTCCGGCCGCTTGACCTTGCGCCAGACGTCCTGCATTGCCATCGGGACGACCGCCATCCAGATCGCTGCGGCGATGATGAAGAAGAAGTTGTAGAACAGCGCGAACACGATCGGGACGAGCAGGACCAGCGTCCACGCCACGCGTCCAACCGGTCCGAACGTCACCTCGGACCGCAGCCAGCGCGAGGTCGGACGGCTCATTCGCGCTCGAGGACGAACACCGGGATCAGGCGGTCGGTCCACGACTGGTACGCCGCGTAGTCCGGGTACGCCGCGACCCCGCGCTCCCACCACTCGGCGCGCTCGTCGCCTTCGACTTCGCGCGCGATCATGTCCCACCGGTTCGGGCCGTCCTGCAGTTCCACATGTGGGTCGGCACGCAGGTTGTGGACCCACTCCGGGTTCTTCGGATCCCCGCCCTTGGAGCCGATGGCGGCGTACTTGCCGTTGTGCTCGACCCGCATCACCGGGTTCTTGCGCAGCTTGCCGGACTTCGCGCCGCGGCTGGTGACGACCACGACCGGGTAGCTCGTGTCGAGCAGGTTGAGCGCCTCGGTGCCGTCGGAGCCCTCGTACTTCTCGACCTGGTCGCGAACCCAGTCCCACGCGCTCGGCGCGTACTCACCCTCGAGCGGCATCTAGCGGCCCACCGGCCGGGTCCTGGGCGACTGCCGTTCGGTGTGGCCGGGGTCGTTGATCACGACATCCCCCAGGGCCTCGTCGATCGCCTTCATCACCGCAGGTTCGAGCCGCACCCCGGCGGCGCCGACGTTGTCCACGATCTGCTCCGGCCGCGACGCGCCGATGATCGCGCTCGACACGTTCGGGTTCTGCAGCACCCAGGCGACGGCGAGCTGCGCCATTGATAGCCCGGCATCGGCGGCGATCGGCACGAGGCGCTGCACGGCTTCGAGGACCGGGTCCCTCAGCCAGTGCTTCACGTTGCCGGCACCGCCGCTCTCGTCGGTCGCGCGGGAGCCTTCCGGCACCGGCTCACCCGGCTTGTATTTCCCGGTGAGCACTCCCTGCGCGATCGGCGACCACACGATCTGGCCGATGCCGAGCTCCTCGCAGGTCGGCACGACCTTCGGCTCGATGACGCGCCACAGCATCGAGTACTGCGGCTGGTTGGAGCAGAACGGGATCTTCAGCTCCGTGGCCAGCGCATGGCCGGCGCGCAGCTGCTCGGCGGTCCACTCCGAGACGCCGATGTAGTGCACCTTGCCGGAGCGCACCAAGTCACTGAGCGCGCTCATGGTTTCTTCGAGCGGCGTCTCGTAGTCGTAGCGGTGGCATTGGTAGAGGTCGATGTGGTCGGTCTGGAGTCGCTTCAGCGAGGCGTGGCAGGACTCCATGATGTGCTTGCGCGACAGGCCGGAGTCGTTCGGTCCGCCAGGCCCGGTCGGTGCGTAGACCTTGGTGAAGATCTCCAGCGACTCGCGCCGCTCACCCGCGAGCGCCTTGCCCAGCACGGTCTCGGCCTTGGTGTTGGCGTAGACGTCGGCGGTGTCGAAGGTCGTGATGCCGGATTCGATCGCCTGCTTCACGCACGCGATCGCCTGCTTCTCCTCGACCTGCGAGCCGTGCGTGATCCAGTTGCCGTACGAGATCTCCGAGACCTTCAGGCCGGAGGAACCCAGTCGCCGAAACTCCATACATCGACCGTAGCGTGTCCGCCGAACTTGCGATTTCGCACCGTTTCTCAGCGCGAAACGGTGCGAAAGTGCAAGTTCGCGGTGAAGAACCGGGCTTGTCAGGCGGTGCCGATCGCTTCGTCGATGCAGGCGCGCAGCGCGGCGTCGTCGGGCTCGACCAGCGGGCGGAAGCGCCCGACCACCTGACCGTCGCGGCCGACCACGAACTTCTCGAAGTTCCACTGGATGTCCCCGGCAGTGCCTTCGGCGTCCGCCTGCGCGGTGAGTACGTCGTACACCGCGTCACGGCCGTCGCCGTTGACCTCGATCTTCCCGGTCAGCGGGAAGCTCACCCCGTACGTCGTCGAGCAGAACGCGGCGATCTCCTCGGGGGTGCCCGGCTCCTGCGCTCCGAACTGGTTGCACGGGAAGCCCAGGACCGTGAAGTCCGGGCCGCCGAGCTCTTGCTGCAGCGCTTCGAGCTTCGTGTACTGCGGCGTCAGGCCGCACTTGCTGGCCACGTTGACCACCAGAGCCACCCGCTCGCCCGCCAGCTCCCCGAAGGTGGTCGGCTTGCCCGCGAGCGTGGTCACTGGAAGATCGCGAAGGTTCGTCATGCAACGATCCTGCCAGGAACTCAGCTGGTGGAGAACCGTACGTCGAGCATCCGGTCAGCCGGCACCGCGTGGAGGCGCCGGAGCAGGTTCGTCTCGCGGTGCAGCCAGTGCGACTCGGTGGCCAGCCGCGCAGCGGCGTCGTACTGCTCCAGGAACCGCTGCCGGTCGGACACGTCGGCCAGGACGGTTGCGGCGACGACGTAGGAGAGCAGCCGCGGGTCGTCCGGGAGGTCGGCCGGCTCGATCGCCGCGCCGCGCAGGGCGGCCAGCTCGGACCGGTAGCGCGTGTAGCGCTGCGTCACCAGGGGCACCAGCGCAGCGGCCTCGCCGGCCGGCTCCGGCATCCAGTCGACCGTGCCGCGCAGGTACGCCGCACCGTGGTCGACCTCGAGCAGCCGGAACCGGCGGGTGCCGATCGTCTCGACCTGGAAGGTGCCGTCCGGGCTCGGATGGATTGTGACCACCTGCGCAAGGGAGCCGACCTCGTGCAGCGCCTTGACCCCGTCGGCGCCGACCTCCCGGCCGGACTGGATGGCGAGCACTCCGAAGTGGCGCTCCGCCTCCGGCAGGTCGAGCAGGTCCGCGACCAGCTGCCGGTAACGCGGCTCGAAGATGTGCAGCGGCAGCGGCGCGCCCGGGAACAGCACCGTCCCGAGTGGAAACAGCGGGATCAGGTCCGCCATGCGTCAGCCAATCTGCGCGGTCTCCACACTCTGCACCTCGCGGCCGGCGTCGACCGCCTGCCACCCCGCCGTCACGAGCGCGGCAAGCGTCTCGTGGTCACCGCCGCGGCGCTGTACGACGATCCGCCGCCGCGCCTCGTCGTAGCCGGCGCAGGCGTCACCGCAACGCCCGTCCGACGCCGGCGGGTGCGCAACGTTGAGGCCGCGCAGATCCTCGGCCACCAGATCGGGCCGCTGCTCGACCGGCGCACGGGCCAGGGACAGCAGGTCGGTGACGCCGGTCAGGACCACCATCGCGGCCAGGCCGGCGTTACGGGCACCGGCGATGTCGGTGTCGAGACGGTCGCCGACCACGATCGGTCGTTGCGCCCCGGTGCGTGAGACCGACTCGTCGAACAACCCGCGTTCCGGCTTGCCGGCAACGGTCGGGTGCACCCCGGTGGCCGTGGTCACCAGAGCGGCGAGCGAGCCCATCCCGGGCAGCGGTCCGCGGGGCGTGGGCAGCGTTGCGTCGAGGTTGGAGGCAACGAACAGCGCACCGCGTCGGACCGCCAGGCACGCCTCGGCGAGCCGGTGGTAGTCGATCGTCGGGTCGTAGCCCAGGACGACCGCGGCCGGCCCGGCGTCGGCCTCGGCGACCGTCCGCAGGCCCGTCGCCGTGACCGCGTCGCGCAGTGCTTCTGCTCCGGCGACGAGCACCGTCGCGCCCGGGTCCAGGCGGTCGGCGAGCAGCCGTGCCGCGGCCTGGGCACTCGTCACGATGTCGTCGGCGCCGGCCCGAAGGCCGAGTCGGCCCAGTCGAGCCGCGACATCTTCCGGGGACCGTGAGGCGTTGTTCGTGATGTACGCCGTGCGGAGCCCGAGTGCCTCCGCCTCCGCGAGGCTGTCCACGGCGTACGGCGCCGCGTCGTCGCCGACGTTGACGACTCCGTCGAGGTCGAGCAGCGCGACGTCGTAGGTCTGCGCCGGCGGCGAGTCGCAGCCGGCGAGCGCGGCGGTCAAGCGGGGGAGCGGTCGCGACCGGGAATGGCGGCCGCTGCGACGGCCGCCGCGGCGCACACGATGGCCGCGCCGAGGAACGCGCGGTCGAAACCGGCCGCCAGCCCAGCCGGGCCCGGCGCGAGATGCGAGGAGTGATTCGTCGCGATCGTCGCCAGCGCAGCGAGGCCGAGTGACCCGCCGACCTGCCGTGAGGTGTTCAGCACTCCCGACGCCAGCCCGGCCTGCGTCCAGTGCACCCCGGTGGTGGCCGCGGTCGCGAGCGGGGTGAACGACAGCCCGGTGCCGAAGGAGATCAGCAAGGTCCCGGCGAGCACGCCACCGGCGTAGCTGCTCGAGGCGGTCAGCTGGGTCAGGAGGGCGAACCCGGCGGCGGCCAGCGCCAGGCCGACGATCAGCAGGTTGCGCGGACCGACCCGGCCGACAACGCGGCCCGCGGTCTGCGCGCCGAGGACGATCGCCGCGCTCATCGGCAGGAACAGCAGGCCGGTGTGCATCGGGCCGTTGCCCTTCACGTCCTGCAGGTAGAGCGACAGGAAGTACCACATCGAGAAGAACGCGACGCCGAGCAGGAACATCGTCGCGTTAGCCGCGGACACGTACCGGGACCGGAACAGCGACAGCGGCATCAGCGGGGCTTCGACCCTGGTCTGGGTCGCGACGAAGACCGCGAGGATCACCGCCGCCGCGATCAGCAGGCCGATGGTGCGGCCGGATCCCCACGGGTGCACGTCGGTGCCGACGATGGCGTAGACGAGGATCGCCAGCCCGCCGGTGGCGAGGATCGCCCCGGTGATGTCCAGCGACTGTTCGGCCTCGGCTCGACGCCGCTCGGTGAGCACCGCGATCGCGGCCACCATCGCGCCGAGCCCGATCGGGATGTTGACGAACAGCACCCAGCGCCAGGAGAGCGCGGAGGTGAGCGCGCCGCCGAGGATCACGCCGAACGCCCCGCCGAGGCCGGCCACCGAGCTCCAGGCGCCGAGCGCGCGGTGACGCGCCTCGCCTTCGGTGAACGTGGTCATGATGATGGTGAGCGTGGCGGGGGAGAGCACCGCGCCACCGAGCCCCTGTACGGCGCGGGCGGCGGTGAGCTCGCCGGAGTTCTGGGCCAGCCCGCCCAGCAGGCTCGCGACCGAGAACAGCACGAGCCCGCCGATGAACACGCGCCGGCGGCCGAAGTGGTCGGCGATCCGGCCGCCGAGCAGCAGGAAGCCGGCGAAGGTCAGGACGTAGGCGTTGACCACCCACTGCAGGCCGGTGGAGGAGTAGTGCAGGTCGCGGCCGATGGACGGCAGCGCGACGTTCACGATCGAGACGTCGAGGACGACCATGAACTGCGCGACGCACGCCACCGCGAGGATGACGTTGTCAGAGACGTGATGGTCCTTCGCGACCGGTGGTGTCGTCTCGGTCGCCGATTCGTGCATCAGTGCTGCCGCGCCGGATCAGCGAGCGCGGCCGCGGGCCGCCCGCTCCTCACGCAGCTTGGCCAGCGCCTCCTCGAGGAGGACGTCGCCCTC
>CAZEAM010000107.1:0-3344 GCA_964510285.1 uncultured Frankiaceae bacterium
GAGGTCGTCGGTCACGGCTCGCTGCGTTCGCTCCTGTACAGGACGAGCCCGGCCAGACCGAGTGCTGCCCCGACGAATGCGATCAGCAGGATCGACCCGCTGCGATCGAAGACGCCGTACGTCGAGGTCCCGGGTCCGAACGTCACGGAGCCGATCGCCGCCATGACGATGCCGGCGCCGGTGACCGCGAGGCCGGCAACGGCGAGCACCCAGTCCCGAGCTGCACGCGACAGGACTAGGAGCGCGATGCCGACGATGGTCACCCATACGCCGACCAGCTCGTGGAAGTCGTAGTTCTCTCCGCCGAGGCGACTGAAGAACATCGGGATGTTTGTGGCGACGAACACGGCGCCGGCGGCGATGAGGTAGTCGCCACGCGCCGGTCCGACCCCGACGCGGAGCTCGTTCACCTTGCCGAGGGCCCAGATGATGACGAACGCGAGGGGTGCGCCGTACCGCCATGAAACCGGGCCGCTGGTGAGGAAGTCGCCGACCGAGTAGTTGACGAGCAACCCGCCGATGACCAGCAGCGGAATCGATCGCGCGTGCTGTGTGCCGCGAACGCGGCGGCGAAGCTCGTCGTACTCGGCGGGGGTCGGGGCCGTGGTCATGCGCTCTCCAATCACTCTGTAATGCAGAGTACTCGCAACTGAAGAGCGGTCAACGTCAACCACTACGCCACATGAAAGCCTCCCGGTGGTCACATCTGGAAACGGCGCAGATGGAGATCGGCCGGATGCTCACCAGGTACGTCCGCCCTTGCTAGCGCGCACCCGCGCCACAGGCGGTGAGGCGGGGTGGGCGGTCTTCGCGATCCGCTTGAAGGTGCGCTTGGTGCTCGGCGTCATGCCAAGCGCTCTTGTGTCCGGCCAGGTCGACACCTCGCGGATGGTGTCGGCGGCCCATTGGTCGATCGCGGTCGCCAGTCGTTGACCCAGATCGGCAAAGACAGCGACCAGATGTGCGCGATCCGGGAACGGCCCCTCTCCTTGGAGGTACTCCCGTGTCCGGAGCTGACTCTCGTCGAACTGCGCGACCAGCGAGTTGCGAAGGCTGCTGAGCGCTTGCAGGAGGTCGTCTGTGCTCCCTTGGTCGGCGTAGAGCACCCGCAACAAGGGCTCGTTGAAGATCCTCGGCGCCGGAGTCGGCGTACCCAACCATCCCCGCAGTGCATGCCTTCCCGCAGGGGTGATCGAGTACTCCCGCCGACGGTTTGCGCCGATCGTCGTGACCTGGGCGAGGCCGGCGGTGACGAGCTTCTCTGGCTCGGTGTAGAGCGATCGTTCCGAGATCGGCCAGCACCAGGCGAGACTCCGCAGGAATTGTTGGGTGAGCTCGTAGGGGGTCCACGGACGCAGCGCAAGCATGCCGAGCACTGCGTAGGAGTTGGTTGACATCCCTTCAGGCATGTGGTGATAGTACTGCAAGATGCAGTACTGCAAACTGCACCACACCAGGAGGGTGGCATGACTGTGCAGCAGGCTTACGACGGGTTCGTCAGCACCGATGGAGACGAGCTGTGGGAGCGGATCGACGCCGCCCATCGTCGCTTCGGCGAGCTCGTGGCCTCAACCGGGCCCGACGTCATCGGCACGGGCACAACCTGGACGGCGCGCGATGTCGCCGCTCACATCCTCACCGTTCTGCTGCGCTACACCGCTCGTGACATCAGAAGCTCTGAGGGGCTAGGGGATACGCCGCGCGCGGTTGACGAGATCAATGCCCGTGAGCTTCGCGAGCTCGACGGGGTAGGGATCGGCGAGCTGATGCCTCGTCTCGACGAGGCACTGGCGGCCGTAAGGGCATCGTTCGGCCCGGACCGTATGGACCTTCACGAGCGCTTCCCATTCCACGGCGGCACGACCATCGACGGAGCGGGTGGCCTGAGCAACATCGTGGGGGAGTACCTCATACACGGCTTCGACATCGCACGTGCCGCGGGCTACCCGTGGCCCATTGCGTCACGTGACGCGTTGCTCGTGCTCAACGGGGTCATGCAGCTGCTGCCGGCGTATGCAGAGCCGAGCGCGCGCGGATCCCTAATCGTCATGTGGCGTGTGCCGGGGGCGGCGGATTGGATCATGCACTTCGACAATGGGAAGGCGGTCAGCCGTGCAGCCGCCCCGGGTGAACGAGCGCACGTCATCATGGCGGCGCCGCCAGAGACCTTGATGTTGTTCCTCTACCAGCGACTCGGCCAGGGTGCCGCGCTGCGCCGCGGGCTTCGCGTGGCGGGAGGCCGCCGACCTTGGCGGATCGTGCAGATGCAGAAGTTCCTGCAGAAGCCGTAGTCCGACCGGCCGAAAGGATTCCCGGGCAGAGGTGGGAGCCGCGCGTGGCAGAACACAAATGCTGCAGGATGCCCTATGTGGTGCGCTGCGCTGTTCAGACGATGACGCGCGCAACGTTTGTGTGTTACGCCTAACGCGTGGCCGCAGCCTCCGACCAGTCGCTCGAGCGGCGCGCCTGGGTGGTTGCGCGTCCGGAGCTGGAGCGCTTGAGTCGCCGCTGGTACGACCAGGTCATTCGCATCTTCGAATCCACGAAGACGGTCTCGGTCACCCAGGTCTACCGGACTGGGCCCGGCGTGGGCGCGTCCATGGCCAAGGACAAGCAGGCGGAACGCCTCGCGTGCCTGCAGTTCGCGGTCTCCGATGTCGTGGCCGGGTTCACCCCGGAACAGCGGCACGCCTTGAAGGAAGCCGGGGTGCTGCCGGCCGACTTCATCGAACGAGTACGCCGAGAAGCTGCTGTCGTGCGAACGAGGGTGAAGTGGTGATGTCAACGGTTAGCTGCTGGGCAGGACCACTGCACGGCCGTTGAGGGTGCCGGCCTTCAGGCGGTCGTAGGCCTCGACCACCTGGTCGAACCCGAACTGCTCGACCTCCACGACGACTTCGCCGGTCTTCGCGAGCGCGATGACCTCGCCGAGCTCGGCGATCGTCGAACCCTGCGGGTTGAACAGGTCGCAGTCGTGCGCCCAGGCGCCGTAGCGAACCTCGGCCGAGCCGAAGCCCTGGCCGACCAGCCCGATCGCGCCGGCCTTGGCCGCGTTGCGCATCGCGGCACGGATCGTCTGGTCGCTGCCGACGAAGTCGAGGATCACGTCGGCGCCCCCGCTGCCGATCGCCTCGGCTAGCCGCTTCGACAGCCCGTCACCCGCCTCGATCACCTCGTGCGCGCCGAGTTCGGCCGCGGCTTTCATCCGCGCCGGCTTCGCCTCCACCGCGATGATCCGGGCCGAGGTCAGCATGCGCAGCCACTGCACGCCGTACGCCCCAAGCCCGCCGACGCCGATCACGACGGCGGTGGAGTCGTCGTACAGCTTCGGCAGCACCTTCTTC
>CAZEAM010000108.1:0-5014 GCA_964510285.1 uncultured Frankiaceae bacterium
CCGGCTGAGGGATGTGCACGACGCGCAGCACGCTGATCATCATGTGAACGACGACGAGTACGACGAGGACCCAGCCACCCCAGCGGAGGCTTGCCGTCGCGCCCGGGATGTCCAACCCGGGCAGGTCGATGCTCCGGGCGACGACGAGCGCGGCGCCGACGCACGCCAACACCGCGGCGAACACCGCCGGCATGCGCCTCGGCACGTCCTCGCCGAACAGTGGGCTCGCCACGGTGAGGACGACCGAGAACAGGATGAGAAGAAGGCCGGCCGCCGCGAGCCCGCGCCAGGCGTTGTGGGTCCCCGTCACGCCGGCCTCGGCGACTCCGCCGTCGAAGTCCACGCCGTACCACGGCAAGAACGACGCGATGAAGATGAGCAGGCCGGTCACCACGAGCGCGGCCTCGGAGCGCGAGGCGGGGTACTCCGGCTCTTCGGCTGTCATTGCAGCTCACCCACCGCCTTGGCCCGCAGCCCCTTCTTCTGCCGCTCGAACTCGATCAGCTCACCGAACATCCGGTTGTACTCGTCGGCGTTCTCGACCGGGTTGAGCCGCTGCAGCCGGGACTTCAGCTCCTGGATGCGGCGGGTGAGCGCCATCTCCTCGAGCCGGCCGAGCAGCGCCTCGGCGTAACGCGGGTCTGACTCGTCGACCGCCTGCAGCGGCTCGACGGCGAGCTCGGTCATCAGGTCGCGGACCGAGTCGGTCTCGGCCGCATCGGCGAGCCTGGCCACCCACTCCGCCCCGCCGCCGGACCGTGCCGCGCCACCCGCCTTCGCCACCGCGGCCTGCACCGCGGCGTACGCCGGCGCCGTGAAGCACTCGGCGCCGAGACCGTCGAACAGCGGACCAGCGAGTGCGGGACGTTGCACCACCAGCTTGGCGACCTCGCGCTCGACCACCAGCCGCGGGTCACGCGGGTCCGGCATCGGTGCGGGCTCGCGCCGGCGCGGCGGCGCCGACCGTGGCGCGGGCGGCGTGGCGCCGCCTCCGGCCCGCACCCGCACGAGCACCGGCTCGACCTCCATGCCCAGCCATCCGGCGAGCCGCCGGGCGTACTCGTCGCGCTGGGTGGTGTCCTTCAGCTGCGCGACGACCGGCGCCGTGGCCGACAGCGCCTGGACCCGTCCCTCGGGGATGCTGAGGTCGAAGCGTTCAAGGGTGGCCCGGATCGCGAACTCGGCGAGCGGGATGTGGCTGGCGACCAGGTCGCGGACAGCGAGGTCGCCGCGCTGCTGGCGCAGGTCGCACGGGTCCAGCCCGTCCGGCTGCACGGCGACGAAGGTCTGCGTGACGAACTTCTGCTCGCCGGCGAAGGCCTTCAGCGCCGCGTTGCGCCCCGCCTCGTCGCCGTCGAAGGTGTAGATCACCCGGCCCCGCAGCTCGTCCTGGTCCATGAGCAGGCGGCGAAGGATCGCGATGTGCTCGTCGCCGAACGCGGTGCCACAGGTCGCGACCGCGGTGGTCTCGCCGGCCAGGTGGCACGCCATGACGTCGGTGTACCCCTCCACCACCACTGCCTTGCCGGTCGTGGCGATGTCGTGCTTGGCGAGATCCACGCCGTAGAGCACCTGGCTCTTCTTGTAGAGCACCGTCTCGGGCGTGTTGAGGTACTTGGGACCTTGGTCGTCGTCGCGCAGCCGGCGCGCGCCGAACCCGATGATGTCGCCCTTGCGGTCCCGGATCGGCCAGATCAGCCGCCCGCGGAACCGGTCGATCGGACCGCGCTGTCCCTGGCTCGCGATGCCCGCGGCCAGCAGCTCCGCGTCGGTGAAGCCCTTGCGCCGCAGGTGGTTGACGGTGATGTCCCAGCCGGACGGCGCGTAGCCGACCCCGAACCTCGCCCACGCGGACTCGTCGAACCCGCGCTCGGTGAGGAAGGCCCGACCGATCACGGCCTCCGGGGTCTGCAGCGAGGCGACGAAGAACTCGTACGCCGCGGTGTGGGCGTCGAGCAGGCGCTGACGCTGGCCGCCACCCTTCGACGGCGCCGAGCCGCCCTCCTCGCGGCGCAGCTCGACCCCGGCCCGGCGGGCGAGCACCTCCACCGCGTCCGCGAAGTCGAGATGCTCCATCTCGCGGACGAAGGTGATCGCGTCACCCGAGGCGCCACACCCGAAGCACTTGTAGAACCCCAGCGTGGTGTTGACCGTGAAAGAGGGAGTCTTCTCCTCGTGGAAGGGACACAGACCCTTCATCCGGCCGGCGCCGGCCCGCCTCAGCTGGACGTGGTCGCCGATGATCGTTTCGAGAGAGGTGCGCTCGCGGACGGTCGCGATGTCCTCATCGCGGATCCGCCCCGACATGACGACACTGTACGGCGCGACCCGGACGGTGGGGCGGGCGCTAGACGGGCCGGCGCAGCTCGACCTGCATCGAGCCGGTACGGCCCGTAATCAGCTTCTGGAGGATGTCCACGATCGTGAAGATGGACAGCAGCACGAAGCTGCGCGGCGACGGCTGGAAGATCGAGACCGGCGGGAAGACCTTGTCGGCGAAGTCGTCCCCGCGCCGCTCCCGCAGCCAGGCGTGGCAGGTCCAGTTCCAGAACACCGGGTTGACCTCGTAGCTGATCGACTCGAGGGACAGCCCCACCTGCTCGGCGAGCCGCTGCGCGGACTGCGGGTCGTACAGCGTCCAGTGCCGCGGGAAGTGCCAGCCGCCCCAGAAGCGGCCGAAGCGCCGTACGTCGGCCGAGTCGACGTTGGGTGTCGCGAACATGAACAGGCCACCCGGCTTGAGCAGCTGCGCCGCCCGCCGCGCGAACCCGACCGGATCGTCGACGTGCTCGATCACGTGGCTCGCCACGATCAGGTCGAAGGTGCCGTCCGGCAGCTGGGTGTCCACCTCGAACCGGCCGGCCACGGCGACGTGACCCGCCCGCTTGGCCCGCTCGACGGCCTCCTCGCCGATGTCGATGCCGTAGGTCTCGATCGTGCGCCCGGGGACCGCGTCGCGGTACCAGGTGAGCAGTCGACCGTCCGCGCAGCCGACGTCGAGCACCCGCGCCGGCGCGCTGCCCGGCGCGGCCCGCTCGAGCAGCTTGCGGAAGCGCTTCTGGTAGCGCCTGGTCTTGATCCGCTCCCCGAGTGCGCCCGGGGAGAACCGCCGCGGCCGATCCGCCTCGTCGTGGACCAGGTGGTAGGCGTAGTACTCCGGCGGGTAGATCCGGCCGAGCTCACTGACCGCCGGGCGCGGGTTGAGCCGGACCAGGCCGCACGCCTTGCACCGCACGATCGGGAACGGGTTGTTGGTGGTGTTGCGGTACTCGTGCTCGCGACCCTCGAACAGGACCTCGTCGTCGTGCGCGCCGCAGCCGGTGCACGGCACGTCCTCGATCTCGATCGGCGCGGCCGGGTCCTGTGCCGGGGCGGTCATGCGAGCGAGCGGGCGTACCGCACGAGCGCCGTGAGGTACGCCGAGCGGATCAGCCGCGGCGGCTCCGGGGTCGAGGCAAGCGCCGTGCGCACCTCTGGAAGGCGGCGAGCCGGCACCGCCGGGTACAGGTGGTGCTCGGCGTGGTAGTTCATGTTGAACGGCGCGATGAACGCGAGCTCGACCGGGTTGCTGGCGATCGAGACCAGCAGGTTGTCGTGCTCGGGCCGCTCATCGGTCAGCACGGCGTGCTCGATGAAGCTGCGGATCAGGTGGCAGACCGTCGTGAGCGTGATCAGCGGCAGCACCCACAGCGCGAGGTAGAGCCACCAGTCGCCGAACGCCGCCCAGGTCGCCCCCCAGATCACCAGCTGGGTCACGACGAGGTTGCGCAGGTCCCGGATCTTCTCGGCCCGCCCGACCGACGAAGGGGCCCCGGACAGCAGCACCATCACGGCGTACCCGCCGAGCAGGCCCAGGCCGAAGTAGCGGACCAGCGCCCACGTGCTCGCCTTGTCGGCGGTGTCGTGCAGGGCGTGGTCGGGATCGTCGGGAGTGGTGATCAGGCGGTGGTGCGCGAGGTGGCGGGCGCGGGTCGCATGCCAGGGCGAGCCGCATGGCGAGGCGCACAGCGCGATGCCGATCAGCTGGTCACGCTTCTTGTCGCGGGTGAAGCTGGCGTGGATGCAGTCGTGCTCCACGTTGAGCAGCGACTGCTGCTGGGCGGAGATCGCGAGGAAGGCCAGGACCAGCGTCCACCAGCGGGTGTACAGCCCGGCCGCCGCGAAGGCGCCGACGACGACCGCCCAGGTCAGCCCGAGGAACGCCCAGTTGCCGACCCGGTCGCGGGTCCGCAGCGTGGCGAGCTCCCGCACCTGGTCCGCGCTGAGCGCGCCGGCACCCGGCCGGCCCAGTGTTGGAGAGGTCACCGCCACGGCAGGAGTCTAAGTCGTCAGCGGCAAAGTGATGGTCCGGTGCGGCAGCTCGAGCGGGCCGTGGAGGTACTCCTCGCTCACCACGGCGAAGCCGAGCCGCTCGTAGAAGCCCAGCGCGGTGACCCGGGCGTGCGCCCACAACAGCGGCGCCGCGGCGTCGCGGACCACGTCAATGGCTCCGAGCAGCACCTTCGCGCCGATGCCGCTGCCCTGCCGGCCGGCCGCCACCGCCATCCCCCGCAGCTGCCAGGCGTCCGGCTCGTCGCGGTATCGGGACGGGAAGACGCTGGCGCACCCGACGACCTCCCCGCCGGCGTACGCCGCGATGTGGCGGGTATCCGGACGCTCGTCGTAGTCCGACGCGGCAACCGGAAAGCCGGGACGCAGGACCGCCATGCGCAGGGCGCGCACCTCGTCGGCGTCGGCGATCCGGACCACGACCTCGCTGTTCGCGCTCACCCGACCAGCCGCCCGTGCCAGGCGAGAGCGGAGGTGTCGGTGAGCGAGGCGACCTGGTCGACCACGACCCGCAACCGCGCGGCGTCGTCGTCCGCCGCCTCGAACGCCGCGCGCATCGCCGGCTCGAGGGTCGCCGGCGCATCCGCCGCGATCGCGGCGAGCAGCTCGCCGAGCTGCTCGCGCTGCCGCTCCTGAAGCGCCAGTGTCTCGGCGCGGCGCATCACGTACTTCGCCGCCACCGCCT
>CAZEAM010000109.1:0-24333 GCA_964510285.1 uncultured Frankiaceae bacterium
GCGCCGTCAGCTTCGATGACGCCGTCCAGCACTGGGGTCCGGAAGGGCTGCTCGACATCTTGCCGAGCGGTCCGACACCGCCGAATCCGAGCGAGTTGCTCGGCTCTCGAGGCATGGCGGATCTGCTCCGCTCTCTGGAACAGCGTTACGACATCGTCCTTCTCGACGCACCTCCGCTACTTCCCGTGACTGACGCGGCAGTGCTCGCCGTCGAGACGAGCGGAGCCGTCCTCGTCGTCCACCACGGCAAGACCCGACGGGAACAACTCGAGAACTCGGCCGTGGCATTGTCGGCCGTCGGCGCACGGATCCTCGGCACCGTCATCAACTTCGCCCCTCGCAAGGGGCCTGAGGCGTACTACTACGGGTACGCCTACAGCTACCGCAAGACTGACGAGCAACCATCGCAAGCGCAGCACGGGCCGGCCGTCCACGTGGCGCCCACCACCGCTACGGGCCAATCGCGGGGTCGGCCGGGAGCGGGGCATGGCGAGCTCAACGGTGGCGAGTCAGCGCCCGCCAAGACCAACGCCTGGCCGAACGGTCCCGTTCTGCCGGAAGACCTCGCACCAGCCCGCCCACCCGTCAGCGCACGCCCGGAGGCCGTCAGCGCACGCCCGGAAGCGCCGGCAGCGGAGCACAACGAGAACTCGGGCACCCACCATTCCACGCCCCGTGCAACCGCCGGATTCCGGCTCGCGGAAGCGAGCCTGTGGCCCAGCGACCGACCCGCTTCTTCAACCGACGAGCAGACAGGGGCCGCGCCGCTGCGGCCGTACGCCACCGGGGGCACGAGCGAAAGTGAGCGGGCTCGACCGGGCGAGCCGTCCTAGCCGGTCCGAGAGTCACGTCGTTCTGCGATGGCTGAGACGTGAGACCTACCTCGCGCGGCCGCCACTGGCACCTCTTTCCGAACGTCGCGAGAGAACGCAACCGAATCAGATCAGCAAGCGGGAGCCGCGGTCCGGACGCTCGTGGGTGGGCTCGCGAGCGGCTGGACCGGGATGAGGACCCGCCCGGTCGCGGCTGGCTCGTTGACCGTGAAGACGATCGTCATCGTCTGCCCGGGCTTGATCGTCACGATGGTCTCCGTAATGGGATGACCCCGGTCCATCGCCGTGTAGACGCCTAGCGGTTGTCCGTCCAGAGTGGATCCTGCCAGGGAGGAGCCCTGCGTCGAGTACAGGCTGACGATGAGGTACTCCGACCCGGGTGGATGCGGCTCGTCGCCCCACTGCACCCCGCGGGTCATGTACTCAGGCAGCCCGCTGCTCGGCGCGCCATTGTGGAGGCGGATTGTCACAGTTGACGTCGTGGCCGCGCAACTCGATCGCTGATATGTCACTGAGCGTTGCAAGAAGTAGTCCAGCTTCGTGCCGGAGATGTTGGTGACGACGACGTGCGCATAGGGCCGGGTAGTTCGCGGCAGGATGCCCCCGAGCGGCGTAGTCGCCAGCTGTCGCTCCTCGACGCGCCGCATGCTGTAGACCACGAGGCGACGCTCGCCCGCTGATCGCCCGAGCGCGTGCAGAAGCTTGGTCGCGCGAATCTGCCGGTGCAGGGCTGCATTCGTCACCGCGCGAGCCGCGTCGACGAAGAATGCCTTGCGCTGCGGCGTATCCACTGCGCGACTACCGGAGTCAAAACGCTGGTACACGCCGACGTCCAGCATGTGCACCAGGTTCTGCCCCGTCAGCAGGGTGCCATCTGGAGTCCGCACCGGCCCGATGACCGACAGAATGCGAGCGAGCATCACGGGATCCATCGCAATGACGCCATCGACCTGCACACCGAGCCGCTGCGCCGCCATCGAGGCCCAGATCTTCGCGGCGTACGGGAAGTGCGGGCTGACGTCGGCGTCCTGCACCGCACGGTACGGGTCGGTCCCGCCGTACGCCGCCTCGAACTTGCGCCCGAGGTCCACCTGCGCGGTCACGCCGTGGAAGTCTTGGTCGCTGCCGAACCTGCCCAACCTCAGGCGCCCGTTCCGGGCCTCGAGTAGTCCGTAGCCGCCGAAGATCCCGCCGAGCGCTCTGGCTTCGTTGTCGCCCTCGAAGACCACCAGATATTGCTTCGAGCCGTTGCCGCCGAGCATGTCCGGCATCAGCCGGGTCGCCATTGCGGTGTCCCGCAGCGTGCCTTCAAAGGAGGTGAGCTGCTTCAGCAGCGAGCGCCGGCCATCCGCCACCGGTCCGAGCCAGCTGCCCGACAGCCCGGCGATCCTGGCGCGCGCCGCCTGCACCACGGGCACCGCCCGCCCGAGCGGCTCCTCGGCGGCCTCGAGCCGGGCCAGGTCGATCCGGTCCGGCCCGATCCGCAGCCGCTGCGGGTCCAACGCGGTCCCGCCGGCGACCACCGCCGGCAGCGCATCCTGGCTCAGCGAGTGGCCGGTGGCAGCAATCGCCCGGATCGTGCGCAGCGGGGAGCCCAGACCGGGCAGCTGAGCCCCGACCCACCACGCCGGGCCGGTGGTGCGGGCCCGGGCGGCCGCTGCCTTGGACTGGGCCTGCGCGAGATCCCGCGCCACCGCGTCGGTGCGCCCGGCGACCAGGTCGGACCGCAGCCGGCTGACGTCGTGCCTTAGGGCTTCAAGGTCGGCGCGAGCCCGCCACCCAGTGACGACGATCCAGATCGCACCGACGACGAGCAGCCCCACCACCAGCAAGACGAGGCGCACCGGCCCGCTGGTCGCCCGCAGCCGCGTGAACCGTCGTCGTGCAGGAGATGGCTGTTCGGCGGCATGCCGACTCAATGCGTGTCACCTCGACATGAGTGTGGGGGCCCGCACTGTGTCGGGGCCGGCCCCCACACTATCGAGGATCAGATGGTCAGGGCTTCTACTTGCCGACGTGGAAGCCGCTGGAGCCCTTCACCTTGTGACCGTGCTTGTGGCCCTTGACGGTGACGTCGTAGTGACCCTTGGGGGCGTGCTTCGGGATGTGCACCTTGTGCGTCACCCCGCCCTTACCGCCGACGGTCACGTGGATCGTCTTCTTGAAGCCGTGCGGGCCGTGGATCACGATCTTGACCGACGAGCCGTGCTTGAAGGCGTGCTTGTGGACGTGCACCTTGACGTGGCCGCCCTTGTGGGTCTGGCCGTCACCGGTCCCGACCGGCACGAAGACCGGGCCCTTCGGCGTCGAGGTCTCGGTCGCCGTGGCGGTAGCCGTGACGGTCGCAGTCGCGGTGGGCGTCGTCGTCGCCGTGGTCGTCGTCGTCGCTGTCGCCGTGGAGGTGGCAGTGGCGGTCGGCGTGGGTGAAGTCGTAGGCGGTGCCGACGTCGCCGGCGGCGGCGGCGGATACGCCGGCCGGAACACGCCGTTAGCCGTAGCGGCCTTGAGCGCCGCAGCTGGGCGGTCGACCACGTGCGACGGCGCGGCAGTGGCGGTGGTGGCCGCGTATGCCGCGAAACCCGCGGGCACGAGTGCGGCAACCGCAACCGTTGTCACGGTCCGGCGAGTCTTCGGCATGGGGTTCCCCGTCCTTAGCAACTACAGCTACTACTGGGCGACTGGCAGCGTATCGCATGCAGCCCCCCACATACCCGGCTGAGCCTAGCGGCTATGCGGCGGACGTCCAAGTCTTTCCGGAATCTGCGGTCCGCACCGATTTCTTGCCGGCGAGCGCGTAGCCGCTCCCATCGGGGGCCAGCGACACCGCCGCGGGGCCCGCCAGACCGCTCAGGCAGGGTCCGGAGGTCCATCCCTTGCCCGCGTCGGTGGTGAGCACCACGGCCAGTCCGCCGCAGCCGTCCGCGCCCGTGAGCAGCGCCACACCCGTGCCGTCGCTGCCCGGGACGAGCGCGGCCGCAACAGGCTCCCCGCCGTCGGGGAAGGCCGCGACCGGCTTCCAGGAGGTGCCGCCGTCGGTCGTGGTGACCAGGCCGGTGCTGCACTGCAGCACCGCCGTGCCGACAGTTGCGGCTGCAACGACCTCGGCCCGGCCCTTTCCACACGGGCGTGCCACCGCGCCGTCCGGCACCCGCAGCCGGCGGCCGATCACGGCCCAGGCCTGGCCGAGCCCGGTCCCCGCCGCCCACGTCTGGCCGCCGTCGACCGTGGAGTAGAAGGCCGGCGTGCAGGAGGCGTCAGCGCCGACCAGCCAGCCGGCGCCGGCGCCGGTCTCGGTGACCCGCAGCACGTGCGCCGCCGGCGCGTGTAGCGGCTGCCAGGTGTGGCCACCGTCCGTGGTCGACGCGAGGTGCGGCGCCCGCTTGCAGCCGGCGCGGGCCCGCCATCCGCTGTCAGCACCGCTGAAGCTCACCAGCAGCGTCGGCTGGTGGCGGGTCACCGTCGGGACGACCCGGCCGGAGTCGGCCGGCGTCGGTGGCGATGGCGACGTCGATGTCGATGTGGACGAGTCGGCGACCGTCACGGCCGTCGCCGCGGGTTGCTCGACTGCCGGACCGTGCCCGTGATGCACCGCAGCGGCGATCAGCGGAATGTCGATCGCGACGAGAGCGGCCAGGCCCACGTTCGCCGAAAGCAGTCGCACCTTTCTCATGGCCGTAGGCATCAAACCACCACGCGATCATCGATTCACGACCCCACGCCGGATCCCAGCCACCCGCCCGGAAATCACCGGCGCGCCCGGCCGACCCGGGCTACCGTGGACGGACACGGGAAGGGAGGTGGTCCAGACCATTGTGTAGACGTCGGACTCGTGAGGTGACTGTCCGCTAGTCGCCGTCTCGACTCGGTGTGCGCCACACGCCGCCCGGCCCCAACACGGGGAGACGGCGCACGGCGAATACCTGGCAGTCATCGCGGCCCCGGGCCGCCGGTCCAGTCCAACCGGCCCGCCTCGCCGGCTTCGGCGACGCGGCAAGGCCCGGGGGCGTTTTTCTCACTCCGGGCTAACGCATATTGATGCGGGGTTCGATGATGCTAAGATGCTACGGATGCGGACCACGATCGACCTGGACCCGGATGTCGACGCACGGCTGCGCGCGATCGCGCGCGAGCGCGGCCTCCCGCTGCGGACCGTGATCAATGACGCACTCCGCGCCGGCACACGCCCACATCCGACACGTGATCGCTACGTGATCCCCACCCGGCCGCTCGGGATCAAGCCGCACCTCGACATCGACAAGGCCCTCGCGATGTCCGCCCAGGACGAGGACGGCGAAATCGCCCGCAAGCTCGAGCTTCGAAAGTGATCCTGCCGGACGTCAACCTCCTGCTCTATGCGACGGACGAGCTTTCACCTCGCTTCACGCCTGCCCGGGCCTGGCTGGAGGACTCGCTCAACGGCGAGGAGACCGTCGCGTTTGCCTGGAGCGTGCTTCTTGCTTACATCCGACTGACGACGAAGCCCCTGGTCGTCAGCTCGCCGATGTCCGTCGACGACGCCCTCGACATCGTCGACGGCTGGCTGCGCCTGCCCAACGTCATCGTCGTGCACCCCACCGACCGCCACCTCGCAGTGCTACGCGAGCTGCTCGGCCCGCTCGGGACCGGCGGGAACCTCGCCGCGGACGCGCACCTTGCGGCCCTTGCGATCGAACACGGCGCGACGCTGTGCTCGAGCGACGGCGACTTCCGGCGGTTCGCCGGACTCCGCTGGACAGACCCACTGTCCTAAGGCGTCAGTGAACAGCAGCCCAGGTTCCGGCGCGGTCGGTCGGCCCTAGACCAGCGACAGCCAGGTCTTGAGCCGCACGACACCGGTCACGGCGAGGTCATGTGCCTGCTGCCAGGCCTGCACCGCCGCCAGAGTCTCCGGCCCGAAGCCGCCGTCGACGGTGACCTTCGCCCCGTGCCGGTTGAGGACTTGCTGCAGCTGCGCCACGGACCAGCCGGTGGCCCCGGCCTGCAAGGGCAGCGTCAACCCGGCCGCCGGCCGCACCACGGTCGGGAGCAGGTCGGTGGTCCACAGCGGCTGGACCCGGACGTTCGCGCCGGTGTGCGGGGCGTCGAGCACCCGCCCACCGCCGAGGTACATCGCGACGTGGTAGATCGTCGCCGGGACCAGCACGTCGCTGGCGAAGAACAGCAGGTCACCGGCCTGCGCCTGGTCGAGCGGGAACGTCGGTCCGGACCCGGCGTACTGGTCGGCCGCCACCCGCGGCAGGCTCAGCCCGGCGTGCAGGTACGACGTCATCTGCAGCCCCGAGCAGTCGTACGCCTTGGGCCCGGCGCCGCCGTACAGGTAGGGCTTGCCGATCTGCTTCTTGCCGAACGCGATCGCCTTCCGCGCGATCTTGCTGGTCGTCGTGCCGGGCTGCTCGAGCAGGTCGGCGGCGAGCTGCGCGACCTGCTGGCGCACCTGCTGCTGCTCCGCGTAGTCCTTCGGCAGCGCCGGGGTGGTGCTGCCGGGGGTGCACACCGGCGTGTGCGCGAGCTTGAGCGCCTTCCACGTCTTGCGGCTGGTCCGGCCGGTGACCGCGAGGCCCGCCGTCTGCTGGGCGTCGCCGAGCGCCTCGACCACGGCCGCGCCGAACACGCCGTCCACCGGCTGGTGAAGGGCGGACTCGAGGACGGCGACCGCCGGTCCGGTGTCTCCCTGTGACACCACCGCGCAGCTCACCGTGAACCCGGTGCCGTGGATCTTCCGGCTGCACGCCGCCGCGGCGGTGGCGGCCGGCATGACGGCCCAGGTCGAGGCGTCGACGATGCCGCTTGCCGGGATGCCCTGGTCGGCCGGCCACGCCTTCAGCGCGGTGGCCGTCTGCGGCCCGAAGTCGCCGTCGACCGGGGCGCCGACCAGCGCCTGGATGGTCTTGACCGCGCGGCCCGTCGCGCCGACCCCGAGCGTGGCGCAGGTGGTCACGGTCGGAGCGGGCGCGGTGCCCTGCGTCGGGGGCGGATCGTCGGAGCCGGCCGCGGTCGCGGGCGCGGCACCGGCCACGACCGCCAGGCACGCGGCCGCGGCAGCCACGGACCAGCGCACCGGCGTACTCCTCAGGACCTCGTCACACCTGCAACACGCGTTACACCGTTGTCTCGGCAGATTCGGCCCAGAGGCTTAGCCGGGCCGCGCTGGCGCCCGTTGGGGCGGCCTCGCTCAGGCGGCGGTCGCCGCGCGGCGCCGACGGACCGACGCCACGATCACGATGCCGAGCGCGAGCAGGACCAGCGCGACCAGCACCATGGCGGCGATGTTGGCGCCGGTGAAGGCCAGACCGTTGCCTCCAGTGCCCGTGTTGGTCGCGTCCACGCCCCCGCCCCCGGGCGGCGGCACGAAGCCACCGCCGGGAAGCGTCGAGGCCTGGCAGGCGTTCGAAGGCTCGACGGTGAAGTCCGCCGACGCCACGTGACCGGAAGTCTCACCCTGAAGCGAGAAGGTGTGCTGGCCCGGCTCGATGCACTCCGGGATCGCCACGCTCATCCTCGCGGACCCGTCATCGGCCGCGGTGGTGTCACCGACGAAGATCGGCTTTGACTCGACGAACCCGGCCACCGTCTCGCCGGGCGTGAACCCGCAGGCGCGGCCGACGACGGTCGCTCCCTGCGGGACCACGGTGACGCTCAGTGTCAGCCCGCTCGCATCGCAGGTCGGCGTGGGGCTCGGAGACGGGCTCGCGCACTTCGAGGAGTCCGGCGGCGCGTTGTACGTCGCCTGCGAGCTGGCGGCCTTGCCGTCCTGGTCGGTGCCGGTCGCCACGATCGTGTTGCTGACCGAGTTGCAGCCGGTCTTGATCGGCATGTGGGTGCAGCCGTGGCCGTTGCCGTTGGTGTGAATCGTGCCGGTCTCACCGTTGGCGTTGTTCACCACCTGCACCGTGCTGTTGGGTGCGTAGTTGTCGACGCAGTAGGTGACCGTGCCCGGCTGTGGGTCGGGCGTGATGGTGGAGGTCGGGACCGGCGGGGTGGCGCTGCCGGCCGTCGGCAGCGTGGCCGCCGCGCCCGCACCGGAGATGCCGAGCAGCGACGCCAAGGTCCCGAGCACCGCGACGAGCAGCACGGCGCGCATGGCGCGCAGCAGCGGTGCCCGCACGACGGTCTCCGTCCTGGTGGTGCAGAAGTTCGACCTAGTGTCGCACGCCAGGGCGATATGCGCACCGCCCGCAATCGGGTACAAATCGCGCGATCAGGCGGCGGGCGAGCGGCGGCGCCGTACCAGGAACACCCCGATCGCGGCCAGGACCAGCAACGCGGCTGACCCGAGAGCGATCAGCGCGACGGAGGTCGCCGACAGCCCGGTGCTGACCGACCGGTTGTCGCCGGCCAGGTTGGCCGAGCACCCGGGGGTGTTGGCTGGCGCGGCGGCCCGAGCCTGCGACGTAGCCGGGTTGCCGTCCGCGCCGACCCCGGCCGCGACGATCGTCTGGGTCACGGTCTGGCCGCACTCGACGTCGACGCCCACGTCGGCACACCCCCGGCCGCGGATGTTGGTCCGGATCGAGGCGGTCGACCCGGTCCGCTCGTTGCGTACCGACACCTCGGCCTTCGGCGCGTAGCCACTGACGCAGTACTGCGCCGTGTGCTCGGCAAACGCCTTGACCGTCGACGTCGGTACGCCGGGCGTGTCGCCGCTCGCCGCGCCGGCGAACGCGACGGCGGTCACCAGCGCAAGCGTCCCGATGGGTGTCGCGATCACAGTCGGCTCTCGGCAGGCTTCGGGGGCGGGGGTCAGCCGCAGCGCGGCACGTCGATGAAGGTCGCCTGCGGGCGCGCCAGCGGCTGCACCTGGGTCGACGGCTCGCCGCGGGTGGTCGGCTCGGACAACTTCAGCTCGATGGTACGAGGCTGGCCCGGCCGCAGCAGGACCGGAACCATGAAGGTCGGGTGCCCCCGCTCCGGGTTGGCTCCGACCGGGACCACCTTCCCGTCGAGGGTGGCGCGCAGCAGCGACGCCCCGGCCGTTGCGTGGACGAAGACGAACAGCTTGTTGTTCGGGACCTTCTCGACCACCGGGTTGGCGACGCCGCTCACCGACTTCAGCCGCACGTACGCCGGCAGGCCGTGGAGAGGCGCGTCGTTGTTCAGGGTGATCCGGATCGTCGACTCGCGCCGCGACGACCCGCAGCCACCGGCTTCGTACCTCAGCGTCCGGTCCAGGTAGTAGTCGAGCTTCGAGGCGTACGCGTTGTTGACCGTGACCGACGCGAACGGGGCCGTCGTGGGCGAGAGCTCGCCGGCCAGCGGCGTACCGGTGATCTGTGTCTGCTCGGCCGCGCGGCGCGACCACAGCTCGAGATGACCGCCGCCCGCGGCCTGGCCCAAGGCCGCGGTCATCGCCTGCGCGTCGCCCGTCCCGGACAGCAGCTTGCGGATGACCGCGGTGCCGACCGTTGCCAGGAAGTTCTTGCGCTGCGGGTTGTCCAAGCCCGGGTACGCGGAGTACTCGGTGGACTCGATGAAAGTGGCGAGGTTCGCCTGGTCGAACACGCCCTGGTAGCCGGGCAGGGTCAGCGTCCCGACCGAGCCGAGCAGCTCGGACAGCCCGACCGGGTCGACGCCGAAGGCGCCGTCGACGTGCTGGCCGGTCTGCGCCTCCCACATGTGCGCCCAGATCCGCCCGGCGTCCGGGAAGTTCGGCGACAGGTTGCTCGTGATCCAGGTCTGCGCCGGGTGGTAGTTGCCGTACTCCGCGAGGTACTCGTCGGACATCTTCACCACCGGCGTCGGCGAGACGAACGACTGCAGCTTGGTGTCGTTGCCGTGCTCGACCACGCGGATCCGGCCGTGGTTCGCGGTCACCACGGCGTACGCCGCGACCAGCCCGCCGGTGCCGCGCGCCTCGGCGTTGTTCTGGATGCCGACGAAGTAGCGCCGCTCGCCGTGCAGGCCGAGCATGTCCGGACCCGCGGTCGCGACGCGGCTGATGTCGTCGACCGTGCCGGCCAGCGAGGTCAGCTCGGTCAGCACCTTCTCCCGCGCCTCGGACACCAGCCCGAACCAGCCGTCCGGCAGCGCGGCGATCTGCGCGCGGGCCAGCGACGCGGCCGCCGCCGCGCGCCGCATGGTGGGGGCGGCGGCCACCAGCGGCGCGAGCGCGATCTTGTTGTGCTGGACCCGCAGGACCTCGGGCCGCAGGCTCGGGGCGACCGAGATGAACTTCGGCAGCGCGTCGACGGCCAGGCCGTCGACCGCCTCGGTGATGCCGCGCACGGTCTTGACCGGGGGAAGCCACGACGCGGCGCCCCACACGAAGTCGTGGGTGTCCTTGCGCGCGGCGGCCGCGTCCCGCTGCGCCTGCAGCATGTCCGCCTGGACCGGTCGGCCGGCCAGCAGGTCGGCGCGGATCCGCTGGATGTCCGCGCGGGCGTCCTTCAGCGCGCCGCTCGCGTCGAGGGCGTGGACCAGGATCCATATGCCGGCCGCGACGACCGCCACGAACACGATGACGCTGACCTGGAGCCCGAGGGTGAGCCCCTTGCGCAGCGTGCAGCGGCGCTGCCGCCGCCTTGCCCGAGGATCGCCGCGGCGCCTGCGTCGCTCGTGTCTCGCCTCGCGACGCATCCGGTCCGACTCGCGGAGGTACTTCTCCGTGCCGCTGGGATAGTCGTCGCCGCCGGGTGGAGTCACCGCTCCACGGGGTCGAGTGCGGCGGCGAGGTGCGGGGCGAGCCCGGCCTCGCCGGTGGCCAGGTCGATGGCGTACATCAGCTTGCCGCCCCGCACGGCGTACATCCGCTTGTCGGCGGCGACGGCGGGTGCGGTCGGTGTCCGGGCGACCACATCGCTGACCAGTTCGACGTGCGGCCCGGACGGTCCTTCGACGACCTGCCCGACCAGTACCTCGACGATCCCGGTCGGCTGGACGATGACCAGCTCGACCCCGACCGTGCCCGCGGCGTCGGCCGGCTGCGGGCGCCACCAACCGTGCTCGGAGTGCAGCCAGTGGCCGTCCACCGGGTCGACCGCCCGGGTCGTGTAGGTCAGCCACGCTGAGCCGTCCGCGCTGATCGTCAGCTCCTCGGCGTACGGGAAGTCCGCAGCGCCGCCGCCCGGCACGGCACCTGCGCCCTCACCGACCCAGGTGCCGATGAGGAACGCCAGCGGCCGCAGGACCGCCGGCAGGTCGTCGCGCGTCTCGTCGGGCAAGGTCAGACGTCACCCAACAGGATCCGGCTGATGATCAGCTTCTGGATCTCCGACGTACCCCCGCCGATCGACCCGAGCTTCGCGTCGCGCAGCGCGCGCTCCACGCCGAAGTCGCGCAGGTAGCCGTAGCCGCCGTGGATCTGGATCGCGTCGAGTGCGTTCGCGACGCTGTACTCGCCGACGAGGTACTTCGCGATCGACGCCTCCATCTGGTGCTCGACGCCGGTCTGCTTCAGGTACGCCGCGCGGTAGACCGCGGTGCGGCAAGCCTCGAGCCGGATCTTCATCTCGGCGAGCTTGTGAGCGATCGCCTGGAACGACGCGATCGGGCGGCCGAACTGCTTGCGGTCCTTCGCGTATTGGATGCAGGTGTTGAGGGTGCTCTGCATCCCGCCGATGCCGCTGGCGATCATCACCGTGCGCTCCCAGTCGAAGCACTCGAACGCGACCCGCCACAGCGCCTGGTCCACCTCGCCAAGCACGCAGTCAGCCGGGACGCGGCAGTCGACCAGGGCGATCTCCGCGGTGGGCGAGGAGCGGCAGCCCATCTTGTCGAGCTCCCTGCCGACCCGGAAGCCGGGGTTGGTGGTGTCGACGATGAACGCGGTCGCGCCCTTCTCGCTGGTGCGCGCGAGCACGTTGCACACGCCGGCGATGGGCCCGTTGGTGATGAAGATCTTGGTGCCGTTGAGCACCCAGTCGTCGCCGTCGCGGACGGCACGAGTCTGCAGGCCTGCGGCGTCGGAGCCCGCCTCCGGCTCGGTCGACGCCCACGCGCCGACCATCGAGCCGTCGCACAGCGCCGGCAGCCAGCGGCGCTTCTGCTCCTCGGTGCCGTGCAACCAGATCGGCACCGCGCCGATCACCCAGTGCGCGCCCAGCGAGAGGTTGAACCCGCCGTCGTGGCCGCCCTCCGCGATCGCCTCGTTGGCGATCACGCAGTCCATGACCGACGCGCCCGCGCCGCCGTACTCCTCGGCGATCGGCAGCCCGGCGAGGCCCTGCGCGCCGAGCGACTTCCAGATCTCGGCGTCCCAGCGGCCTTCCTTGTCGCGGTCGGCGGCACCGGGAGCCACCGTCGCCACCGCCCAGTCGTAGACGCTGGCGCGAAACGCCTTCTGCTCGTCGGTCAGCGAGAAGTCCACGCGACGAGTCTGCCTGAAACCCTCGGTGACGTTTCGCACTACTGTGCTCGGCGTGCCCGCGGTGACCCTCGACGTTGCTGGACTGGCGCGGCTCGACCAGGTGCTGCTCGGACTGCTTCCGGCGGACGCGCTGCCGGGGTCGGACGGCGACGACCTGCTCGACGAGGAAGGCACCCCGGTGGCTCGCCGAGACGGCGGGCAGGTGATCGGCCTGCGCGAACCACGCTGGCCCCGCCCGGAGACCATGCGCACCGACCGGCCGGTCGTCGTCGCCGTCGCCGAACGGCTTCCGGCCGCGCCGCTCGAGGCCGGCGTCCGGCTGCTGCTGCCCGCCGCGGGGGTGCGCTCCGACAGCGCGCGCTACCGCGAGTGGGCCGCCCGGTGGCGGGCCGCCGCTTCCGACGTCCTGGAGGTCCCGGTCCCACCTGGCGAAGCCGCGGCGCGCGCTGCCGACCTCGCCGCGACGTACACCTCCGGCGAGCTGCGCGAGGTCGCGACCGAGCCGCAGCCGGCCAACGGCGGCCGCACGATCTTCCTCACCGGCTTCTCCGGATCCGGCAAGTCGACGATCGCCCGCGCGCTGGTCGACCGGCTCGCCGAGCAGCGCAGCATCACGTTGCTCGACGGCGACGTGGTGCGCACCCACCTGTCGCGCGGGCTCGGCTTCTCCCGCGAGGACCGCGACATCAACATCCGCCGGATCGGCTGGGTCGCCGCCGAGGTCGCCAAGCACGGCGGTGTCGCGGTGTGCGCGCCGATCGCGCCGTACGACGAGACCCGGCGCTGGGTCCGCGGGATCGTCGAGGCGGCCGGCGGGCCGGGCGCGTTCGTGCTGGTCTGGATCTCGACGCCGCTCGAGGAGTGCGAGCGGCGCGACGTGAAGGGGCTCTACGCCAAGGCGCGGGCCGGTGAGATCAAGGGCTTCACCGGGATCGACGACCCGTACGAGGAGCCCAACGACGCCGAGCTCGTGATCGACACGACCGACGTACCGGTCGACGAGGCCGTCGCGCGCATCCTCGCGTTGCTCGGCGAGTGATGACCTGATGACCAGCCCGCCGCCGCAGAAGCTGGGCTACCGACCGGAGCTCGACGGCGTCCGGGCGCTCGCGGTGCTGTTTATCCTGCTCTACCACCTGACCTTCCTGGTCCCGTGGCTGACGCACGTCGGGCGCGGCGGGTTCCTGTCGGTCGACCTGTTCTTCGTGCTGTCCGGTCTGCTGATCACCGAGATCCTGGTCGCCGACGCGGAGAAGTTCGGCCGCATGGACCTGCTCGGGTTCTACCGCCGCCGGGCCCGCCGGCTGCTCCCGGCGCTGTTCGCCTTCATCGGGCTCACCCTCGCGTGGTACGAGCTCGCGCACAGCACCGGGCGCGCGCAGGCGCACGGTCTGTGGCGGGTGCTCACGTACACGCTCTACGGCAAGCCCGACGTACCGGGCTTTCCGTTCGGCCTGTCGCAGGTGTGGACGCTGGTCGTCGAGTGGGAGTTCTACATCGCCTGGTCGATCGCGCTGTTCGTCATGTTGGTCTTGGGCGTGCCGAAGCAGGTGATCGGGTGGCTGGCGCTCGGCGGCGTCGCGGTCTGCTCGATCGGCCGCGCGTGGCTGCTGCATCACAACGGCGACGTGATCCTCAACTACCACTTCGGCCTGCTGCGCTTCCAGGACATGCTCACCGGCTGCGCGGTGGGCCTGCTGCCGGTGTCGCGACGGATCCCCAACGTCGTACGGACCGCCGGGGTGGTGTTCCTCGTCGTCGCCACCCTGCGCGCGACGTACCTCGCCTCCTGGGTCTACCAGTGGGGGCTGCTGCTCACGGCGCTGTCGACCGGGGTGATGGTCGCGCCG
Source organism: uncultured Frankiaceae bacterium (assembly GCA_964510285.1). Classification (GTDB taxonomy): domain Bacteria; phylum Actinomycetota; class Actinomycetes; order JAFAQI01; family JAFAQI01; genus DASZTV01. Next base: position 13,986 of record CAZEAM010000109.1, read on the forward strand.
CGCAACAAGGCGTGGTGGTTCGACCGGGTGCTGGCGAGCCGGCCGCTGGTCTGGGTCGGCGTCATCTCCTACTCGCTGTACCTGTGGAGCGTGTTCTCGGTCAGCGAGGTCGGCGGGCACACCCGGTCGTGGCCGCTCGGGCTGCGGGTCGTCGCGGTGCTCGCGGTCGCGTTCACGCTGGCGTCGCTGTCGTACTACCAGGTGGAGAAGCGCTTCCGGGCGCGGTCGCGTCGCGCCGAGCCGGGCGGCGCCCACCTCGAGGAGGCCACCCTCGGCGAGCCCACGGCCGACGCCACAGCCGCCCCCTGACCCCGCCCCCTATTTCGAAGTAGCACACAAAGTGGCCCGCCCAGCGGACCGCTGAGCGTACGACGGGCCCGCGCGGCCGACTTTGTGTGCTACTTCGGCGGCGGGTGGGCCTTTGACGCGGCGGCCACCAGCGAGTCGGTCAGCGACGGGTGGCAGATCAGCAGCTGCTCGGTCAGCCGCGACGGCTTGTTGAACTCCAGCGCCGAGCCGTCGAGCTGGCTGACGTGCAGGCCGGCGGCGGCGGCGACCACGACCGGGGCCGCGGAGTCCCACTCCTTCATCCGCCCGCTGTGCAGGTAGGCGTCGGTCTCGCCCAAGACGATCGACATTGCCTTCATCCCGGCGCTGCCGATCGGGACCAGCTGGCCGGACACCGTCTCGGCGACGTCGACCACCCACGGCGGTCGCCGGGTCCGGCTCACCGCGAGCCGCGGGTGCGACGCCGGCTCACCGCGGGTCGGCAGCGCCTCGGCGGTCGACAACGTGACGCCGCGGGCCGGCAGCGCCACGGCGCCGTCGGTCAGCCCACGCCCGCGCTGCCAGAGCGCGACGTGCACGGCCCAGTCGGTGCGGTCCGGCTCGCCGTACTCCGTCGTGCCGTCGAGCGGGTCGATGATCCAGACCCGGTCGGCTTCGAGCCGGCGCTGGTCGTCGGCCGACTCCTCGGACAGGACGATGTCGTCCGGGCGCACCTCAGCGAAGAGCTCGAGCAAGTGGACGTTGGAGTTGTGGTCGCCCGCGTCGCGCAGCTTCCACGGGTCGCTGAACCCCAGGTCGCTGCGCAGCTTCACCAGCAGCTGTCCGGCACTGGTGGCGAGGTCGCGCGCGATCTCCGAGTCGCTGCGGGGGTCGGCCACGGATCAGAGCACCATGCCGGCGCCGACGGTGGCGCCCGTGGCCTCGTCGATCACGAGGAAGGATCCGGTCGTCCGGTTGCGGCGGTACTCGTCGACGAACAGCGGCACCGTCGTGCGCAGCGTGACCCGCCCGATCTCGTTGAGCGACAGGCTCTCCGCCGTCTCGTCGCGGTGCAGCGTGTTGACGTCGATGCGGTACTCGAGGCCGCGGACCTGGCAGCGCGCCGAGCGGGTCGTGTGCTTGATCGCGTACATGCCGCGGTCGCGCAACGGCTCCTCGGCCAGCCAGCAGACCATCGCGTCGACGTCCTGGCTCACCTTCGGCTGGTTGTGCGGCCGGCAGATCATGTCGCCGCGCGACACGTCGATGTCATCGGTGAGCCGGACCGTGACCGCCATCGGCGCGTAGGCCTCCTCGACCGGGCCGTCGGCGGTGTCGATGCCCGCGATCGTCGACTTCAGGCCGCTCGGCAGGACGATCACCTCGTCGCCCGGCTTCAGTACGCCGCCCGCGACGGTGCCGGCGTACCCGCGGTAGTCGTGGTGCGCGGTCGACTGCGGCCGGATGACGTACTGCACCGGGAAGCGCACGTCCTGCAGGTTGCGGTCGCTCGCGATGTGGACGTTCTCGAGGTGGTGCAGCAGCGACGTGCCGTCGTACCAGGGCATGTTCTGCGAGCGATGGACGACGTTGTCGCCGTGCAGCGCGCTGATCGGGATGAACGACAGGTCGCCGACGTCGAGCTTGGCGGCGAACGAGCGGAACTCGTCCTTGATCTGGTTGAAGACCTTCTCGTCGTAGTCGACGAGGTCCATCTTGTTGACGCACACGACGAGGTGCGGCACGCGCAGCAGGGAGGTGATGAACGCGTGCCGGCGGGACTGCTCGACGATGCCGTTGCGGGCGTCGACGAGGACCAGCGCGAGGCTCGCGGTCGAGGCGCCGGTGACCATGTAGCGCGTGTACAGGATGTGGCCCGGCGTGTCCGCGATGATGAACGACCGCTTGGGTGTCGCGAAGTAGCGGTAGGCCACGTCGATCGTGATGCCCTGCTCGCGCTCGGCACGCAGGCCGTCGGTCAGCAGGGCGAGGTTGACGTGCTCGTCGCCGCGGTCGCGCGACGTGCGCTCGACCGCCTCGAGCTGGTCTTCGAAGATCGACTTCGGGTCGTAGAGCAACCGGCCGATCAGCGGCGACTTGCCGTCGTCGACACTGCCCGCCGTCGCGAAGCGCAACAGTTCCATCAGGCGCCCACCACTCCCGCGAACTTGCACTTTCCTACATGTTTGGGCCCGGAAAACGGTGCGAAAGTGCAAGTTCGCGGCGTCGGTCGCGGCATCAGAAGTACCCCTGGCGCTTGCGGTCTTCCATCGCTGCCTCGGACAGCCGGTCGTCGGCGCGGGTTGCGCCGCGCTCGGTGATCCGGGTCGCCGCGACCTCGGCGATGATGTCGTCGTACGTCGCGGCGCTCGACTCGACCGCGCCCGTCACCGGGATGTCGCCCACGGTGCGGTAGCGGACCCGCAGCGTGACGACCTCCTCGCCTTCCCGCGGCGTGGTGAACTCGCTGACCGGCAGCCACATGCCGTCGCGCTGGAACACCTCGCGCTCGTGCGCGAAGTAGATGGGCGGCAGCTCGACGTTCTCGGCCGCGAGGTAGCTCCAGATGTCGAGCTCGGTCCAGTTCGACAGGGGGAAGACGCGGATGTGCTCGCCCTTGTGGTGCCGGCCGTTGTAGAGGTTCCACAGCTCGGGTCGCTGGTTCTTCGGGTCCCACTGGCCGAACTCGTCGCGGAAGCTGAACACCCGCTCCTTCGCGCGCGCCTTCTCCTCGTCACGGCGAGCGCCGCCGAAGACCGCGTCGTACCCGCCCTCCTGGATCGACTCCAGCAAGGTGACCGTCTGCAGCGGGTTGCGGATGCCGTCCGGCCGCTCCTTGACCCGGCCCTTGGCGATCGACTCCTCGACGCTGCCGACCACCAGGCGCAGGCCCATCCGCTCGACCGTGCGGTCGCGGAAGTCGAGGACCTCCGGGAAGTTGTGGCCGGTGTCGATGTGCATCACCGGGAACGGGATCGGGGCCGGCCAGAAGGCCTTGGACGCGATGTGCAGCATCACCACCGAGTCCTTGCCGCCGGAGAACAGCAGAACCGGGCGCTCGAACTCCGCAGCGACCTCACGGAAGATGTGGATCGATTCGGCTTCGAGCGCCTGCTGCGAGCTGAGCTCGTACGTATTCGGCGCGGTCATGTCCGCAGACAGGATAGTCGGCGGGCCGGGGCAAGCCAGCGCGGGCCGCGCGTCGGCGCCGTCAGCGCATCCCGGCGGCCCTACGCTGCGCCTCATGAGGATCCTGGTCCTCACCAACCTCTACCCCCCGCACGCGCTCGGCGGCTACGAGCTGTCCTGCCACGACACCGTCGAGCGCTGGCGCGAGGCCGGTCACGAGGTCGCGGTGCTCACCACCGCCACGACCTTCCATGACCCGGCGGCGGACCCGCCGCAGCCGCACGTACGGCGGGTGCTCGAGTGGTACTGGGCCGACCACCGGATCACCCGGCCGTCGCCGCGGGTCCGCTTCGAGCTCGAGCGAGGCAACCAGCGGCGTCTCGCGGAGGCGCTGGCCGAGGTCGCTCCCGACGTCGTGTCGGTGTGGGCGATGGGTGGGATGTCGCTGGGCCTGCTGAGCACCTGCGTCGCCCGGCAGGTCCCGCTCGTCGCCGTGATCGAGGACGACTGGCTGGTCTACGCGGCCGACGTCGACGCCTGGACCGGCGCCTGGTCCCGCCGGCCGGCCTGGCTGGGGGCGCTCGTGGCGCGCGTGAGCGGGCTGCCGACCCGCGCGCCGACCCTCCCGCCGGACGCGATGGTCGCGTTCGCCAGCGACTACCTGCGGATCCGCGCCCGCGCGGAGGCGACGGTCGGGTTCCGGCGCTCGAGCGTCGTACCGCTGGGCACCGACCCGACCGACTTCCCGTCCCGCCGGCCGGGCGACCGGCCGTGGCGCGGCCGCTTGCTGATGGTCGGCCGGGTGGAGCCGCGAAAGGGCTTCGACATCGCGGTGCGCGCCCTCGCCGAGCTGCCGGACGAGGTGACGTTGCGCATCGTCGGCGGTTGTGACGAGCGGCACCGCGGCGAGCTGGTCGCGCTGGCCCGGGAGGTCGGCGTCGCGGACCGGATCGGCTTCGACGGCCTGGTCGCGCGACACGATCTCGCGGCGGTGTACGCCGAGTCCGACGCGCTGCTGTTCCTGTCGCGGTGGGAGGAGCCGTTCGGCCTCGTGCCGCTGGAGGCGATGACCCAGGCGGTGCCGGTGGTCGCGATCCGCCGAGGCGGGGCCGCGGAGTTCCTTGCCGACGGCCTGAACTGCATCGAGGTGCCGGTCGACGACCCGCCCGCGGTGGCTGCCGCCGTACGCGCGCTTGCCGGGGACGAGGGGCTGCGACGGCGACTGGTCAACGCCGGCCTGACCACGAGCGCGGCGTACCGGGTCGACCGGTTCGCCAGCGAGCTGGAGGCGCTGCATGTCGCGGCCGCCGGCGGTCGCTGAGATGCGTACGACGCCGCCGCTCGAGGCGGTGGCGAGCGCCGCGTGGGCCGGTCCGAACCCGCTGCTGACCGTCGTCGTGTCGACGCACGGCCGCGCCGACCTGCTGGGCGGTCTGCTCGACGCCCTCGAGGCGCAGGACCACCGCGACTTCGAGGTGATCATCGCCGACAACGGGTCGCGTGACGGCACCTGGTCGATGCTCGCCGAGCGGTGTGCGCGTACGCCGCTGCGGCTGCGGGCCCTGCGGCTGTCCTTTCACGACGGGCCGGCAGTGCCCCGCAACGCGTGCATCGCCGAGGCGCGCGGGGAGCTGATCGCGTTCACCGACGACGACTGCCTGCCAACGCCGTCCTGGCTGTCGGCACTGGCGGCGGCGTTCGACGACGACAAGCCGGCGGTGATCGTGCAAGGCCGGACGAGCCCGGAGCCCGGAGGCTGGGGCGGGCCGTGGGGGCGCAGCCTCGACGTACCGGCGCCGAGCGGGCTGTACGAGACCGCCAACCTCGCGGCCCGCCGGGCGGCGATCGTCGAGGCGGGCGGCTTCCCGGCCGAACGGCTGCTGACCGGGCGGGCGTTCGGCGAGGACGTCGTACTCGGCTCGATGCTGGCGCGCTCGGGAGGGTTCCGGTTCGCCGCCGACGCCGTCGTGCACCACCGGGTGATGCCTGGGACCTACCGCGACTTCGTGCGGGAGCGGCAGCGGCTGGGCGGCTTCCCGGTGCTGCTGCGCCAGGTGCCGGACCTGCGTCGGCGGGTCTTTGCGCGAGTGTTCCTGTCGCGGCGTACGGCGATCACGGACCTCGGGCTGACCGGGTGCCTGGTCGGGGTGGTGCTGGCCGGGCTCGGGGTCCTGCCCGGGCTGGTCGCGCTGGTCGGTGCGCTGCCGTGGCTGGTGGCGCTGAACCGCGACGCGCGCGGACGGACCGGGCGCAACCGCGTTGTGCGGATGGCGCAGGTCGGGTTCGCCGACCTGGTCGGCGCCGGCGCGCTGGCGGCGGGCAGCCTGCGAGCCCGCCGCCTGCTGTTGTAACGCGCATGTGCCACGCACACAGCTATAGCGATAGCTATGTGCCATCCGCACACCCGTAGCGATACCTATGTGCCATCCGCTCGTATTCTCGGCGGGTGCAAGCGCTGATCCTGTGTGGGGGTCGCGGCGTGCGCGCCTACCCGGCGACCGCCGACGTACCGAAGCCGATGCTGCGGATCGGTGACCGGCCGGTGCTCCACCACATCATGGACATCTACGCCCGCCACGGCGTGACCGACTTCGTGCTCGCCGCCGGCTACAAGCGCGAGGTCATCGAGTCCTACGCCGACCACTGGCCGGCCGACTGGACGGTCAAGGTCGTCGACACCGGCGAGGAGTCCGACACCGGTGACCGTGTCATCGCCTGCCTCGACCACGTGGACGACACCTTTCACGCGACGTACGGCGACGGCGTCGGCAACGTCGACATCACGGCGGTCGCCGCGCGGCACGCGGGCCACGGCGGCGGCGCCACCGTCACCGTCGTACCGCTGCCCTCGCAGTACGGCACGCTGGTCACCGACGACAGCGGCAAGGTGGTCGACTTCCGCGAGAAGCCGGTGCTGCCCGACCACCTGATCAACGCCGGCTTCTTCGTCTTCGACCGCGAGCCCCTGGCGGCGTGTGCGGGGCCCAGCCTCGAGCGCGACATACTTCCGGCCCTGGGAGCCCGCGGTGAGCTGTTCGTCTACCGTCACGAAGGCTTCTGGAAGTCGATGGACACCCAAAAGGACGTGAGCGATGTCGATGCGCTCGCTCGACGAGAGGATCCGCCGTGGCTGACGGCGCACTAGCCGGCAAGCGCGTCCTGGTGACCGGTGCGTCCGGCTTCATCGGGTCGCACCTGACTCGGCGGTTGGTCGCCGAAGGCGCGCAGGTCAACGCGCTCACCAGCACGGTGTCGTCGGTGTACCCGGCCAGGCTGCTCGAGATCCGGGACTCGATCACGCTGCACGAGGCGTCGCTCGACGACCGTGGCGCGATGGAGCTGCTCGCCGACGAGGTGAAGCCCGAGTACGTCTTCCACCTCGGCGCCTACACCCACGTCGGCAAGTCGTGGAACCGGGTCGACGAGTGCATCCAGGTCAACATCCAAGGCACGGTCAACCTGCTGATGGCGGTCGAGCGCCACGGCTTCACGCGCTTCCTCAACACGGGCACGAGCGAGATCTACGGCGACATCGACGTACCGTTCCGGGAGGACGACGCGGTCCACCCGATCTCGCCGTACTCGGTGTCCAAGCACTGCGCGGAGGAGTACTGCCGGCTGTTCGCCGACGCGCGCGGGCTGCCGCTCGTGCGGGTCCGGCCGTTCAACGCCTACGGGCCGATGCAGTCGCCGGACCGGGTCATTCCGGAGATCATCAGCCGCGCGCTGCAGGGCCAGCCGCTGAAGATGACGCAGGGCACGCAGACCCGCGAGTTCAACTACGTCGAGGACCTCGCCGACGGGTTCGTGGCGCTGGCGACCGCGCCGGGGATCGACGGCGAGCTGTTCAACCTGGGGTGCGGTCGCGAGGTGTCGATGCGCGACATGGCGACGATGATCCTGCGGCTGATGGGCGACCCGATCACGCCGGAGTTCGGCGCACTCCCGGAGCGGCCGATCGAGATCTACCGGATGCACGCCGACGTGGAGAAGACCCGCGAGCGGGTCGGCTGGACGTCGACGGTGTCGTTGGAGGACGGGCTCGAACGCACCATCAACTGGTACCGCGAGGCGCTTGCCTCCGGCTCCTCGCCGTTCGCGTCTTAGTACCCTCCGCCGGGTGCGGATCGCGATCGTCCACCCGTTCACCTGGACCGACGTACGTCGCGGCGGCGAACGTTACGCGCACGACCTCACGTGGTGGTTGGCACAGCAGGGTCACGAGGTCGACTACGTCACCGGCGGGCCCGCGCACTCGATCACCGAGCAGGACGGCGCGCGGATCGTGCGGCTCCATCACCGTCATGGTGAGCGGCTGACCGGATGGGGAGTGTCGAAGCTCGAAACCTTCGGGGCCGCGGCACTTCCGTGGTTGCGCCGCAACCGGTACGACGTGGTGCACGCGTTCGTGCCGTCGGCGGCGATCGCGTCGCGGTTGGCGCGGCAGCGCACGGTGTTCACCGTGATCGGGCATCCAGGTGCCGAGCTGCGCAGGCGCGAACGGATGCTGTTCAAGCGCGCAGTGCGCGCGGCGCATGTCGCGACGGCCTTGTCGTTCTCGGCGGCCGAGGCGATCGAGGACGTGACGATGCGCGCGGTGCGCATCGTCCACCCGGGGGTGCGGCTCGATCAGTTCACGCCTGACCTCACCGCGCGTACCGGTCCGCCGCGGGTGCTGTTCGCCGCCAATGCGGGCGAGCCGCGCAAGCGGGTCCACGACCTGCTCGCCGCGTGGCCGCAGGTGCTGAACGCGCTACCCGACGCGCGGCTGGTGATCGGCGGTGGTGGGGAGTTCGGCTGGTTCCTGCCGGAGTCGGCGGTCGGATCGGTCGACGTCGTCGGCGTCGGCGAGCTGGAGGAAGTGCCGCAGCGCTACCGCGAGGCGACGGTGACCGTGCTGCCCTCGGAGGACGAGGCGTTCGGCCTGGTGCTCGTCGAGTCGCTCGCGTGCGGGACGCCGGTGGTGGCGTGCCGGTCGGGTGGGTCGCCGGAGATCGTGAGCAACGATCACGTGGGAGCGCTCGTGCCGGTGGGCGACATCGCGGCGCTGGCGGACGCGGTGGTCGCGACCTGCAAGCTGGCGGCCGATCCCGAAACCCCGCCGCGGTGCACGCATCACGCCTTGCAGTGGGGCTGGGAGGTCGTCGGGCCTCAGCACGTCGCCACCTACGAAGCGGCCATCGCGGCTTAGGTTGTGCGATCGGCGTGCCTTTTCGGGCCGAATCGGCACGTCGATCGCACAATCCAACGGGCTTGACCGTCCACAGATTCTGACCGGGTCGCGACGCAGCGGACTCTGCCGCGCGAGCCTGCGCGGATGCGCGCCTTGCTGCTTGCCGTGATGCAAGAGCGCGGCGGCGTGCTGCGCCGTGACGAAGCGCGCGCGATGTTCGCCGCACATGTCGTCGACGACGCCGTCAGATCAGGGCTCATCGTTGTGGAGCATCCAGGCGTCTACCGACTGGCCGCAGCGACCGGCCAAGCAACTCGTCGTCGCGCGGCGTTGGCGTACTGCCCTGAAGGAGCGATCTCACATCTCGACGCGCTGGACGAGTGGGGGCTTCCCACGATCTCTTCGGCACGAGTGCACCTCACGGTCGGTGGCGCCACTCATCCCCTGCGGTCGCGAGGTATCCGGCTCCACCGGCGCGCAGCCTTCCAGCCGGTGCCGCCGATGGCATTCGAGCGCAACGGGTTGCGGGTCGTGTGCCTTGAGCAGGCAATCGTCGAGAGCTGGCCGCTGCTTGCCACGCTGGTTCGACGCGCTCCCGCCGTCATCGCCGTCCGTGAACGACGAACCACGCCGCAACGCCTCATGGATGTCCTCGATGCACAGCCCAGGACCGCGGGAGCTCGGAACCAACGCAAGCTCTTCACGTTGCTCGGCGCCGGTAACCACAGCGAGCTCGAGATCTGGGGGCACCAGCAGGTCTTCACCGACCCTCGCCTGCCGCACTCAGTCGCTCAGCATCGCGTGCAGGTCGGTAGTCGCTACGTGCTTCTCGACCGAGCGTTCCTCGCCGAGATGCTCGCCGTCGAGCTGGACGGCGCCGCGTTCCACGGCTCGCCGGACCAGCGCGAGAGGGATCTGCGTCGCGACGCTGCCCTCGCCAAGCTCGGCTGGGTCACCGTCCGCTACTCACATCCCCGCCTGCACACCGATCCGGGAGGGGTTGTCGATGAGCTGGTCGGCATCCTCTCCCGGCGTCGCGAACAGCTTCGCGTCTCGGCTTGACCACGAGCGGCAGGCAACCGGGCAACGCAAGCCGACCGGTGCCGGACCCGTCCCCTTCAATGCGCTCTTTGGTTTGATCTAACGCCGGCGCGCGCCGCGAAAGCGGCGGGCAAGGCCCAGGACCCGCCGCGCGAAGTCGGCGCGCTTCGCGTGGTAGATCACGAAGTGCGACCGGCCGTAGTGCTTCGAGTAGTGCACCAGCCCGTGACTCGTCGCGTGGCGCAGCAGCGCCCTGATCGGCAGCGGCTTGTGCACGTGTACGTCGCCCGGCAGCGGCTCGAGGAAGTTGATCGCGACCAGGTCCGCGGTCTCCTCGATCCGCGCCAGGAAGCCGAACGGGTCGTCGACGTGCTCGATGACGTCGAAGCAGTACGCCAGCTCGTACCCTCGCGGCTGGTCCTTCTCGACGTCGTACACCGCCGCGTCGATCCCGCGCTTCGCCAGCCGCTCACGCAGGTACGCCGTGCTCGGGTTCGCGAAGTCGACGAAGTCGGCGAGGTAGCCCGCCTCCCGGAACCGGATCCCGTCGCTGCCGATCCCGCACCCGTAGTCGAGCAGCCGTGACCCCGGGCCGATCCGCCGCATGATCTCCTCGCGGTAGGGCCGCTTGGTTCCCGACATCGCGAACACGGTCAGGTCGTAGAGGTACGCCGTGGACGTCCGGTAGAAGGTGAGCTCGTCGACCGCCGCGGCCTCCTCGGCGTCGACCGCCTGCTG
>CAZEAM010000110.1:0-23528 GCA_964510285.1 uncultured Frankiaceae bacterium
GTCGGCAGCTCGCTCGGCGGCTGGGGCGCGCTCGAGCTCGCCGTACGAGATCGAGCCTTGAGCGTCACCGCGATCTGCCCGGGCGGCGGGTACGAGCACGGCGGACCCGAGGAGCGCGCCGTACTGCGCTACTTCCGTGCCAACGAGCGGATGCTGCGGGCCGGCAGGTCCATGCTGCCCCGCGTCGCGAAGTCGCCGACCCTGCGCCGGATCGCCTTCCGGGACCTTATGGCCCGGCCCGGCAACGTCGGCGAGGCGGACGCGCTGGCCTTCTTCGAGGGCGCCGCCGGTTGCACCGTGTACCGGGACGCGATCGCCCTCAGCGAGTCCGGCGAGGTGTACGGCGAGCTCGGACCGATCGCCTGCCCGGTCCGCATCCTCTATGGCACCCGGGACCGGATCATCCGCTGGCCGAGCCATTACCGGCGGCTGAAGGCACTGCTCCCGGCGGCCGACTACGTGCCGCTGCACGGCCTCGGCCACCTGCCGATGTGGGACGACCCGGATCTGGTCGCCCGCCGGATCCTGGAAGTATCTGCCCCAGACTCGGTGGCGGCGGCGTAGGTTGAGGTACGACGGCGCGCGATAGCGTGCCGTCAACTACTTCACGGACGGGAGGGGGATGTGGCTGAGACCAGTCGGGTGATCCGACCCGCCGCTGTGCTGAAGCAGGCCGAAGCACAGCTCGTGGTCGACGAGCTCGCCCGCCTCGACGTCGCCAACGGCGGCGTGTGGATCGTGAACCCGGGCTTGTGGCAACGCTTCGACAAGCCGTGGGACGGTCCCGGCGGAATGGCCGGATCCTCGATGCTGGTCGGCACGATCGCCACGGCGTACGGCGCCCCGACCCGCTACGACATCACCATCTACCGGGTCACGGTCACCGACCACGGCAGCAAGCGCGGCTGGACCGTCGACTCCCTGTGCAACGACGCCCTCGGCTACGCCGGGCTCACCCTCGACACCTGCTCGCGCGCCGAGCTGAAGGATCCGCCCTCGCGGGATCCGTTCAAGATGTAGGCGGCTGCACCACCCTTCTCCCCGCCGTCCCGGTCTGCTGGGATGCAACCGTCCGGCGCCGCGCTGCGTCAGACCCGCAAGTGCAGCTCAGAGGGAGGACGGACCATGGGTGAGTTCCGGCTCGGATTGACCCGCAGCGTCGTCGCGACGCTGCTGTGCGCCGGCGGGCTGGTGGTGGCCGGGGCCACGCCGGCGGCCGCGGCTGACGACACCACCACGAACGACACGGTCAGCGTCTCCGGACACGGCAGCGTCAAGGGCACTCCGGACACGTTGATCAGCCACTTCGAAGCGCACGCCAAGCGGGCGTCCTCCCAGGACGCGCTCGAGGCGACCGGTCGAGTGGTGGCCCGGGTGGTCGACGCGCTCGAGGCCAGCGGGGTGTCCGACGACGACATCCAGACCACCGGCCTGAGTGTCGGCCCGACGTACAACCGGCACGGCAAGCCGACCGGCTTCTACCGCGCCGAGGAAGGCCTGACCGCCAAGATGCATCCGCTCAAGGTGGCGGAGGACGCGCTGGACGCCGCCGCCCGCGCCGGCGGGAACTCGTTGCGGATCGGCTCGTCGTCACTGACCATCCTGAACAAGGAGACCTACCGGTCGATGGCGCGTGCCCAGGCGTTCGCCAACGCGAAGGCGGCGGCCGAGCAGTACGCCGAGCTGGCCGGCCGCCAGCTGGGCCGGGCCGAGGAGATCGTCGGCACGGCGACCGGGCCCAGCGCGGAGTCGATTCGGCCGCCCCGTCACGCCGGCCTTCCGAGTGCCGGCAGTGGCGTGGCAGCGGCGGCCCCGTCGACGGCGATCCCGGTGAGCCCGGGCAAGCAGCGGATCAGCGCGTCCGTGCACGTGGTCTGGGCGCTCGAGGACGCTCCGGCACCGGCCACCTAGCTAGGTCGCCGTACGCTTCCGGCATGACGCGGGACGGGACCGACAGCGCCAAGCCGTACGTCGTGGTGTCCGCGGACGCCCACGCGGCGCCGGACGACCTCGACCACTTCCTGTCCTACGTCGACCCCGCGCACCGGGAAGCGGTCGCCGCCTTCGGCGACCTGTCGTCCACGGCGATGACGATGCTCGGCGGGCATGATCCGGGACCGATCGAGGACCCGGACCCGGTGCGGGCGACGGCCGCCCGGCGGCTGGCCGGCATGGGCGTCGACATCAAGGCCACCGAGGAGTGGCTCGCGCGCTACAGCACCGACTGGGTGTTCGCCGGCGACGCCGACGGCAAGCGGCTGGCCGTGCTCGAGGAGCAGGGGATCCAGGCAGAGGTCTCCTACCCCGGGCCGATCCTCGCCGGCGGCATCTCGCCGGCGATGTACCTCGGCGCGGCGACCGCCGAGGGGCTCGACGTCGTATGGCCGGCGCTGCACGGCTACAACCGCTGGCTCGCCGAGTTCTGCAACGCCGCCAAGGGGCGGCGCGCAGGAGTGATGCCGATCGACCTGCACGACATCGACCGTGCTATCGAGGAGCTGGCGTGGGCGCGTGACAACGGCATCTTCGGTGGCGTGATGATGCCGGCGATGTCCGTGCGCGCGAAGCTTCCCGGCTACGCCGCCGGCTACTACGAGCCGTTCTGGTCGGCGTGCGAGGACCTCGGCATCGTCTTGAACTTCCACACCGGCGCGTCCGGCATGGCGACCGACTCCAAGTACCTCTACGACGACGAGCACGCGGGCATGCTCGGGCTCTACGAGGTGTTCGTCTTCACCCGCCGGCCGCTGTGGTTCATGATCTTCGGCGGCGTCTTCGACCGCCACCCGAACCTGAAGGTCGTGATGGCCGAGAACGGCGTGCAGTGGCTGCCGTCACTCGTGCGGGACATGGAGTCCTTCTTCGACACCCACGGCGGCGCGCCGGTGCGCTCGGTCCTCGAGCTGCGCCCGGCCGAGTACGTCGAGCGCCACGTGTACCTGGCCGGCTCGCTGATGAAGCGCTACGAAGCCGAGATGTGCCACGAGATCGGCGTGGACCGGCTGATGTGGGGTGCGGACTACCCGCACCTCGAGGGCGCCGTGCCGGTGCACCGTGAAGTGGTCCGGCACGTGTTCAGCGGGCTCCCCGAGCCCGAGGTTCGCGCGATGCTCGGCGGCAATGCGATGAACGTGTGGGAGTTCGACCAGGCGGCACTGCGCGAGGCGTCCGACCGAAACGGCATGACCGTCGGCGAAGTCGCGACCCCGATCGGGATGGCCGACTTCCCCGAGACGTTCAGCTGGAGCCTCGCCCGGCCGGTGCCGCTGTCCGCGCACGCCTAACGGAGCGTCAGGACGGTCCAGGTCGTCGAGCAGACGCCGGCCTGCGACAACCTGGTCTTCCCGCGGGTGTCGCCGTGCGCCCACACGATGTCTGCCTCGTGCGCCTCGGCGTCCCCGCCCACGATCCGGTATCCGGCCGCGGCGTACTCCGTGTGCACGAAGGCCGCGGCGTCTCGCAACGGCATCGCGGTGGTGAACTGCACCTCGCTGTCGCCCTTGACATCTGTGGGCAGCCGGTGCGGCGACTGCGCGAAGTCCGGGTGTGGCGGGCGGGCAGCGGGGACCGATGGGAAGGGATCACCGGTGGTCGGGGGAGCCGGGCAGGCGGCCAGTGATGGTGCGGTCGTGGCGGCGCGGTCAGACGATCCGCTCGAACAGCCCGCGACGAATGCAAGCATGAGTCCGGCGACGGGCAGGATCTGGCGCCTCGGCATGCGAGGAGGATGCCATGCGAACGGTGGCGAAGTGGGGACGCATGAACCGCGGCGCACGTGCCTTGGGCGGGTTGGGCGCCTGCTGCCTCGGGCTGGCGACGATGGTTCCGATCACCGCCGCAACGGCGAGCCCACACGCCGCCAGGCTGCAGCCGAAGACCGCCGCAGCGTCGGCCACCGAGTCGGCGAGACTGCCCCGCGGCGCCATGCGGTTCTCTCACGAGGTGGTCGTCGACGAGCAGCGCAGCGGCTTCGAGCCGGACGTGTTGATCGACTCGCACGACCGGATGTACACCTCCGTCCCGAACGGCTCGACTCAGGGCACGAGCTACGTGTGGACGTCGTCCGACCACGGCAAGTCCTTCCACCTCGTGCCGGGGTCGATCCTGCACGGCAAGCCGGTGACCTGCATCGGCGGCGGTGACACCGAGCTGCAGCTCGACAAGTCGGACAACGTCTTCCTGTCCGACCTGCAGAACCTCACCAACCTGTCGAACAGCGTGAGCACCAACCACGGGCGGTCGTGGCGGACGACCTGCGTCGGTGCGGTCAACACACCGGTCGACCGGATGTGGTACGCCGTGCAGGGCTCGCTCGGTGATCCGAACTTCGCGATCTACGAGGAGTACGACGCGGTCGACAGCAGCGCGACCGTGGGCAACCAGCTGGTCGAGGAGGTCAGCAGCAACGGCCTGGTGTTCGTCCCGGTGACCAGTCCGGACTTCCTGCACTGCCTGGGCGGCGGCGTCCTCAACTGCGTGGCCAACGACGAAGGAATCTCCGGCAACCAGTTCGTGCTGCCCAACGGCGAGGTGGTCATCGCGCACACGTCGTCCGACGGCAACCTTGCCCAGGTCAGCTACGGGACACCCGTTCTGCACCGCGTCGGCGGTGTGATCGTCGGGGCGACCGCGAAGTGGCACACGGTGACGGTGAACCGCAGCCTGTGCCCGGACCAGCCCAAGCGGGCACCCGGGATCTGTGGTGCCGCCCTGTTCGTGACGGTGACCCACGACAGCGCGGGGAACATCTACGCCTCCTTCGCCTCCGCGAAGCGCGACGCCGCCGGCAACCAGGTCGGTCCGTACAACGTGTACGTCGCGATCTCCCGCAACGGTGGGAAGACCTTCGGCAAGCCGATCCAGGTGAGCCGTGGCGGCTCGAACGCGTTCTCGTGGGTCAACGCGGGGTCGAAGGGCCGCGTCGCCGTGGCGTGGTACCACGCGAACGAGAGCCACGAAGGCAAGAACGGCTACGCCTTCGACGACCTGCACCACACCGAGTTCAGCGTCCAGGTCGGTGAGAGCATCAACGCGCTGTCGGCGCACCCGAAGTTCAAGGTGTCGACGGTCAGCGAGCATCCGATCAAGTACGGCCCGATCTGCACGCAGGGCACCCTGTGCCTGGTCAGCGGCGGGGACCGGTCGCTCGGCGACTTCCTCGAGGTCAGCCACGACGTGCGCGGCGCATTGGCGCTCTCCTACGTCGACGACACCTCCAACACCTACGTCACCGGGACGGCCGGCATCGAGGAGAACGGCCCGCCGGTCGTCGTACGGCAGATCCACGGACCGGCCCTCGTCAAAGGAAAGCGCAACCCGACCGGCTTCATCGACGGACCCGGCAAGGGCCCGGGCGTGCCGATGGACCAGGTGAGCGACCCGGCGGGCGACGACGTGTACTCGGCCAACGGTCGCCTGACGCCGGCCGGTGGCGCGCTCGATCTGCGCGGCGCCCAGATCTCGGTCAACAAGGCACGGACCGCGCTCGTCATCACGATGCGGATCAACCCGCAGTCCGGGCTGGCCGTGCCTGCCGCTGCCGGCGGGACGACCGGTGAGTGGATCACGCGCTTCACGACGTACAACCCGGGTACGCCGGGCAACGGCCATGTGTACTACGGCGGAATGCAGTCGATCCTCGGCGGCAAGCCGACCTTCTTCCTCGGTGACGCCGCCTCACCCACGCCGATCGCACTCGCCAACGTGCAGCTGTCGATGATGTTCAGCAGCCTGACCAAGGCGCAGGGCTCCTACGATTCGGGCCGCGGCATCATCACCGTGAAGGTGCCGTTCAGCGCGGTTCCGGGGGTCCGCAAGCACGCGACGCTGTACAGCGCGACCGCGTTCAGCGGGACGACGCTAGGCCAGCTCGGCGTACTCAACGCGTCGGGCGTCGGCGGCCAGATCAACCAGACCGACGCGACCGAGCCGTTCAACGTCGTCGTCGACCGCGCGCCGTCGGCGCACGTCGCGGAACATCACGGCGGAGTCGGTGCTACGGCCACCTCGACGCCGTTCGTGTCGGCGCTGGCCGCGATCGGCGTCGTCTTGATCGCCGGTGCCGTGGTGCTCGCCCGGCGGCAGCGGGTCAGCCGGCCCCCGTTGGGGGCCCGGCCCTGAGCTCAGGCGGCCGCCGAGGACAGCTTCGCCTCTTCCTCGTCGATCTCGAGGTCCTTGGGCAGGAGCACCGCGACCGCTAGTGCCGCCCCGGCGGTCACGAGCAGCCCGATCAGGGTGGCCAAACGCAGGCCGCCGACGAACGCGTGGCCGGTCACGTTGCTGACCCGGACCGAGAGGTGGTCGGGAAGGCGCCGCGCGGCGATGACCGCCTGGCCGATCTGCTCGCTGATCTCGCCGCGCCGGCCGGACGGCACCCCGCGCAGGCTCCCGCCGAACGCCGCGTTGACCTGCGACCGGTAGTGGCTGGTCGCGAGCGTTCCGACGATCGCCACTCCGAACGAGCCGCCGAGCCACTGCACCATGCTGCGCAGGCCCGAGCCGACGCCGACCTTCGCCTCGGGAAGCACGCTCACCACGGCGGTCGAGGCCGGCGCGATCGTCAGACCCATGCCGCTGCCGACGAGGGTGAACGCGACGGCCACGAGCAGCAAGCCGGAGTCGGTCGAGACCATCGTCGCGAACAGCCCGAGACCCACGATCGCCATGGCCATGCCGGCCAGGACGGTGTTGCGCAGCCCGAAGCGGTGCGCGACCCGTGAGGACAGGTTGCTGGCGACCAGCGAGCCGAGGGCCATCGGAGCGAAGCGGAGACCGACGGAGAGCACCGACTGGCCCTGGATGAACTGGATGTACTGGCTGAGCAGGAAGCTGACGCTGAACATCGCGAAGAACATCGACGTCACCGCGCCGATGCCCGCGGAGAACCCGGGGTTGCGGAACAGCCCGAGATCGATCAGCGGGTCGCTGCGGCGGGTGTCCCAGGAGAAGAACGCGCTGAGCAAGATCAGCGATGCGGCGATCGAGCCGAGCACGACACGTGAGTCCCAGTGCTCGTTGGGCGCGACGATCAGCGCGTAGGTGAGGGCGGTCAGCCCCCCGGCGGAGAGGACCACACCGACCGGGTCGATCGGACTCGGGTTGAGCGCCTTCGTCTCGGTGATCGCGTACAGCGCGCCGAGGATGGCGATGACTGCGATGGGCACGTTGATGAGGAACACCGAGCCCCACCAGAAGTGCTGCAGGAGCAAGCCGCCGAGGATCGGACCCGCGGCTCCGCCGATCCCGCCGATGCCGGCCCAGATCCCGATCGCGCGACCGCGATGATGCCCTTCGAAGGTCGCGACGATGATCGCGAGGGTCGCCGGCATCAGGGCGGCGGCGCCGAGGCCGGTGACCACGCGCATCGTCACGAGCGCCCCGGTCGAGTGCACCAGGGAGCACCCGAGCGACCCGCCGCCGAACAACGCGCAGCCGACGATGAACATCCGGCGCCGCCCGTAACGGTCGCCGAGCGCGCCGCTGAAGACGAGTAGGACGGCCTGGGTCAGCGTGTAGCTGTCGACGATCCACTCCAGGCCACTGTTGGTCGGATGCAGATCTTTGACCAGCGTCGGTAGCGCGATGTTGAGCACGGTCTGGTCGAGGCTGATCAGCAGGATCGTGAAGCAGAGCACCGTGAGGACGAACCACTGCTTGACCGACAACGCCTCGTCGAGCGCAGGCGCGGCAGTGGCCGAGGCGGTTGTCGTCATGAGGTGTGGTGTGGCCCGCCGCGACGACCGCCGCATGCTTAGCCTCGCTAACGATCGTATCCGCCGTCCGGCCGGGTGTTGTCAGACGGTCGGCGTCAACCCCCCGTCGATGCGTACGGTCGTGCCTGTGGTCGAGCCGGCGCGCGGGCTGGCGAGGAATGCCACGGCGGCCGCGATCTCCTCCGCCGTGGCGAACCGTCCGATCGGGATTTCTCGCTCAGTTTCCGCAACGATGTCAGCCGGGTCGCCGGCGCCCATCGCCGAAGCCTGCGCGGCGACCCCGTAGTCGCCCAGCCACAACGGGGTGCTCACCGGGCCGGGCGCGATGCCCACCACTCGGACGCCTTGTCCGCCGTATTCCCGCGCCAGACCGAGCGTCATGTTGTTCATCGCGGCCTTGGTCGCGCTGTAGGAGTAGATACCGCTCTCGGGCAGCTCGCCGTTGACGCTCGAGATGTTGACGATCACGCCTTTGGCTTCGACCAGGTGCGGGAGCGCGGCTCGACTGGCGCGAACCGCCGACATGAAGTTCAGCGCCCAGAACCGCTCCCAGATCTCGTCGGACTCCGCGGCGAAGCCCGCGGTGAGCTGTCCGCTGCCGACGTTGTTGACCAGGATGTCGAGCCGGCCGAACTGGTCCACGCACATGCGGACCGCCTGCTCCGGTGCGCGCGCCTCGCTCATGTCGAGCGCGAGGTGGATGAGCCCGGACACCGACGGCGGCGCGGTTCGGCTCGTGCCGGCCACCAGCGCGCCCTCAGCGAGGAGGAGCTCCGCTGTCGCCAGCCCGATTCCCCGGCTCGCCCCGGTGACCAGGGCAACCTTGCCCTTCAGTTCGAGATCCACGACGCCCCCCTGCGCTGCGCTTGATGTACCGACATCATGGGCGCATGGCGGGGATGCAGTCGATGGCACAGCGGTATGAGCGGCCCGATTGGGTACGTCGGCTCAACGCGATGGCGGAGGCGACCGGCGGTGCGAGAGAGCTGATCCCCCTCGATGCGGGCGCGCTCATCGACTCCGCGCGTGCGACGACCGGCATCGCTGGTTTCGGCGACGTCGGTGACGGCGACTGGGAGGGGCGACTGCGCGCCCTCATCGCCTCGATCAACGCCTCCGACCTGACCGTCGTCGGCCGGTTGATGACCCGTGAAGAGCTCCTGCGCTGCCTGCGCACCCGCCTGTGTCTCGGCGCGGAGCGCAAGGCGGACCCCGCCGTTGCCGATGAGCAGATCGTCGCGCCGGTGGTCGTCACCGGCCCGGCCCGATCCGGGACGACGATCCTGTTCGAGCTGCTCGCGCTCGACGCCGGCCTGCGCTCGCCGATCGCGACCGACGTCCTGCACCCGGCGCTGCCCGCTTCGGTCGACACCGCCACCCGGCGGGCGATGACGGAGTCGGAACAAGAGCTGTGGGCGGACGTGCAGCCGGAGTTCGCGGCGATCCACGAGCTGAGAGCCGACCTGCCGGTCGAGTGCATCACCATCTGCGCACCGTCGTTCGCGGGCTCGCACTGGTCGATGGTGTTGGACGATCCCGGTGACTGGGTGCCCGATCCGGTCGCCGACTTCGCGTTCCACAAGGCGGTGCTGCAGTCGGTGCAGCACGGTAAGCCGGCCAAGCAGTGGTTGTTGAAGACGCCGGCGTACCTGTTCATGTTCGACGACCTCCTGACGGCCTATCCGGACGCCTCCGTGGTCTTCACGCATCGGGATCCGGCGCGCACGATGCCGTCGACGGTGAGCACGACGGCGATGGTGCGCTGGATCCGCAGCGACAACGTCGACGTGCCGGCCCTGGCCGAGCTCATCGATCTGATGTTCTCGGCGGGACTGAACACGCTGGCGGAGCGCCACAACGCCGGCACGCTTCCGAAGCACACCGGGCACGTGCGGTTCACCGAGTTGATGCGTACGCCGGCCGACGCGATCGCTGCGGCGTACGCCGGCATCGGACGGGAGTTCACGGCCGAACATCGTGACGCCATCACGAGCTATCTGGAGAACAAGCCCCGCGGCAAGCACGGTCGCCACGACTACACCGCGGAGGAATGGGGCTACGACCCGCAGGCGCTGCGCGACGGAACCGCGACGTACCTCTCGACCTTCGACGTCGTCAGCGAGACCTGACCGTCTCGACCGGTACGACCTCGGCCTCGATCGGCTCGATCTCGCCCTCGGCGAGCAGGAAGCGCCAGAACACCATGCCGAACGGCCGGCCTTCGGTGGTGAGCCAGTTGGGTACGCCGGGATCGCGGTGTGCGATGACGATCGTCGCGCGCCCGTCGTCGTCGAGGACCGCCTGCGCGCGGTTGAGACCGACTCTTCCGCGCAGGTAGTCGAACGTCTGCAGGTGGCGGTTCCACAGCGCGACGCCGCCGTACCTGCACTGCGGCCAACGCACCCGCATCACGAGCGCTTCGTCGGGGCCGAGTACGTACGGCGCAAGGCTGTACGCCGCGTCGGCGGCCGCGAGCGCGTGGTCGCCCGGCGGGACCGGCGCGACGAAGCGGTTGGGCGTCTGGGAGACGAACGGCGGCGCCGTTGCGGATCCAGGCGGCGGGGTCGCCTCCATCACCCGGCTCCGCACGAACGTCGAGACGCGGCGGATGGAGGTGGCGACGGCGGCGTCGGTCGGCAGGGCGGGCTGCGAAGGGACCGCACCGCCGACCAGGTCGATGGCGAGGCCGAGACTCGGTGCCGGCGGGCTCGCCGGGGGCGTCGCATCCTCCCAGTAATGGCGCACCGTGATCCGGGTGGCGTCGTCGGGCAGCGCAAGCCATCCGCGCTCGCGTGCCGGTCCGCCGATCATGAGCTCGAACGACCCGTCCGCGGCGACGTCGAAGTCGGCGTCGTTGAGGACGCCTGCTGTGCGCTCCGGCATCCGGCCGTCACCGACCCCGGCCTCGACGGTGAAGGAGACGTAGACCGCACCGCCGGTGCTGCCGCGCACCCGATACACGCCGGCGGGGTGGACCACAGCGTCGTGGTAGCGGGCGTCCGGGTTGTCGCCGAGCAGCTTGCGCCAGGGCGTGACGATCTCGCGGAAGACCGGGTATCGCGGGTCGTCCTCGAGCTGCGTCTCCAGCGCGATGCCGAGGCCGTGCAGGACAGTGCGCAACGCTCCCGCGACGTCGTCGGGCGCAGTGACCATCCACTCGTCGCCGGCATACCGGTCAGCGACCTCGCGCAGCGTCGCCAGCAGCTCGTCGAACGCGGCCCTGCTCTCCCCCGGCATGGCCGGAGCCTATTCAGCCGTGCAGCGTCATGCGCCGAACGCCGTGTGAGTCGCGATCAGCAGCGGGTCGGTGTGGTGGCGGGCGGCACCCAGCTTGTGAGCCTGGTTGATGGTCCAGATGATCGCGCCACCGAGATGATGCGTCACGGCATACGCGCCCTTGGCCTTGATCGAACGGGCGTTCTCGTAGGAGATGAACGTGCAGCCTTGTGGGCCACTCGGACTGGCGTAGCCCAGGTACGGCGCGTCACTGGCCGCGTCGTAGTGGTAGTTCGACGCGCGGTAGTAGTCGGCCATGATCGCCGTATAGGTCATGACGTTGTCGTCGGCCTTGACGTACGAAGCGCCGATCTCCTGGTTCGGTCCGTCGACGCCGCCGGCCCAGCAGGTGCCGTAGAAGCCGATGCCGATGCCGAGCTTTCCGGCCGGTACGCCGGCCGCCCGGTACGCCGTCACGTTGCTGACCACGTCCGCCGGCGTGTCGGGCCGGGCGCCGCGCAGCGGTGAGCTGTACCAGGTCTTCCAACCCGGATAGGCGCCGGCCATCCCGTAGTCCATGACGTTGAGCCGCTGGACCTTCTTGGCGAGGTCCGCGTAGAACGCGTGGGCCGGACCGGCGGTCGAGGCGACCCAGTTGACCGGCACGGTCAGGACGATCCTCGGATCCGCCTTCCGCAACGCGGTGACCAGCCTCAGCAGGGTGGGCTCGTCGGCGGCGGCGATCGGCTCCCAGTCGAGATCGAGGCCTCGGTAGCCGTAGTCGCGCATCGTCGAGAGCAAATGCGAGACCAAGCTCGCGCGATGGCGGCCGGCTGCGCTCTCCCAGTGCGCTTGCTCGCCCGCGCCACCGATCATCAGGATCGGGACGACGTGATGCGCCGTGGCGAGCCTGCTCAGCTTGCGGGCGAGCGCCGGACCGTGGGTCGCGTCGTAGTCGAAGGTCGTGTCGAGCGTTCCGTTGTCCTTGGGGACGACCCGGCCGACCGCGATGTGGGTGAGGCCGCGCCAGTCGATCTCGCCGGGCGGCATCAACGCGCGTTGATACTCGGGGTAGTAGCCCATCACCCAGCGGCCTGGCGTTGCGAGGTGCGCTGCCGCGTCGGCCCGGGGCGCGGCGGTCGAGGTCGTGACGTTCCCCAGCACCGAAAGAACGAGAACGCAACCAAGGGCGACGGCACACCCGCGCGGCGAGCGGAAGGACATGGCGTCATCGTCCAATGCCGTAGGCAGGTTCAGCCAGGGCCGTGGCGAACGAAATCGCATGACGCGAGGGTGCCGGTGGCGGGTCGTTCTCGCCGCGTTTGCTGCTGCGGCAGCCGTGGTGGTGCCGAGTGGCGCGACGGCCGCGACCGGGGCGGTGACCGCGCAGCCGCGGTTGGTGACGATCACGATCCCGCCGGTCCACGCCAAGATCGACCCGAAATGGTGGGGCTACCAGGGCCCGCCCCGAGCCAACGTCCTGCTGCCGGCCGGCTACGACCCGCACCGCCGCTACCCGCTGATCGTCGCGTTGCACGGGTTGAACTGCAACTACGCCTGGTGGCAGCAGTGGCACCTGACCGATCCGTTCGAGAAGCTGCACGCGATCATCGTCATGCCGGAAGGCGCTAACGGCTGGTACACCGACTGGTGGGACCACGGCGACCGAAGCGGACCGGCGTGGGAGACCTACGCCCTTGACGACGTGCTCCCCACGATTCTCAAGCGCTACCCGATCCTTCCGCAGCGCCGGTTCCATGCGCTGGTCGGGATCTCGATGGGGGGGCTCGGCGCGGCGTACCTCGGCGGTCGGCTGCCCGGCTTCTTCGGGACCGTGGCGCCGCTGTCCGGGTTCGTCGACCCGCAGCTGGCCGGCATCGTGGCCGAGCCGGCCATGGCCGCCCTCGCCTTCGCGCCACTCAACGGCAACGCCAACGTCTTCGCCGTGGACGGCCAGCCGAGTGGGTACTACATGACCGGCCACAACCCGACCCGGCTGGCGGTCAACCTGCGGCAGACCCGCGTGTTCGTCAGCTCGGGCGACGGCCGTCCTAGTGCCTACGCGCCGTTGAACCACCCGGGCTCGGAGGAAGAGGGCGCGGTCATCTACCCGATGAACCAGCAGTACGCGCCGGCGCTCGTCGCGGCAGGGGTCGACGTGACCTACCAGCCGCACACGGGCGGCCACGACATCCCGGACTTCATGGCGGAGGTCAAGGCGTTCGTGCGCTGGGGGGTGTTCAGGCCGGTCGTCACCCATCCACACGCCTGGGTCAACAAGACGGTCGCCACGCATGGTCGGCTGTGGGACATCCGGTACCGCTTCGCCGCTCCGCCGACCGAGGTCGTGCAGTTCTCCCGGTCCGGCAACCGGCTCTCGATCAGCGCCGCCGGCTCGGCGGTGACGATCACCACTGCGGGCGGTTGCGCCGTACATGTCCGTACGCCGGGCACGATCACGGTCGGCCGCAAGCACTGCACGTAGCGCGCTCCGGGTGTCAAGAGAGAGTCCGGCGGCGCGACCGCCGACCGACCTGCGGCCGAGGTGACCGCGGACGACCTCGCCGAGTGACGCCTTACGACTCGAGCCAGCGCAGCACGGCGAGCACCCGCCGATGGTCGTCTGCGGACGGCGCGAGCGCGAGCTTGGCGAAGATGCTCGTCACGTACTTCTCGACCGACCCGGCGGACAGGTGAAGCTCCTTGGCGATCGCTGCGTTGGCACGCCCTTCGGCCATCAGCCGTAGCACCTGTCGTTCGCGCGCAGTGAGTGCGTCGAGCGTCGCCGTACGGCGAGTGGTCCCGAGCAGCTGGGTCACCACTTCCGGGTCGAGCACGGTGCCGCCAGCCGCGATCCGGTCGAGCGCGTCCAGGAACTCACCGACATCGGCGACGCGTTCCTTCAACAGGTAGCCGACTCCCTGCGCCCCGTCGGAGAGCAGGTCAGCGGCGTACCGGGTCTCGACGTACTGCGAGAAGACGAGGACGCCGAGTCCGGGGTGGCGTTCGCGCAGCTCGATCGCCGCCCGAAGTCCTTCGGTGGTGTGCGTGGGCGGCATCCGGATGTCTGCGATGACGAGGTCCGGTCGATCCGCGTCGACCGACTTCACCAGCTCGACGGCGGTGGGTACCGCAGCGACGATCTCGTGCCCGCGCGCGGTGAGCAGCTGGGCCAGGCCGTCGCGCAGGATCGCTGCGTCCTCGGCAATCGTGATGCGCATCCGCTCTCCGTCAGCTCCCGATCGGGATGGCGATGGTGACATCCGTCGGTCCACCGACCGGGCTGTCGATGACGAGCGTGCCATCGACCGTGGCGACCCGGTCAGCCAGACCCTGCAGGCCGCTTCCCACCGTCTGCCCGATCTCTGCTCCGCCCGCGCCGTCGTCGTGGACCCGCAGGTACAGGGTGCTGCCGGTCTGCCGTACGTCGATCGACGCGCGGTGCGCGCCACTGTGCTTGACCGCGTTGGTCAGCAGCTCGGCCGTGCAGAAGTACACGATGGTCTCCACTGCCGCCGATGGCCGCTGGGGCAGCTCGACCCGCGCAGTGGTGGGCAGCGTCGACCGCGCGGCGAGCGTCGTCAGCGCATCGGCGAGACCGTTGTCGAGGGCCGGCGGGTGGATGCCGCGGGCGAGGTCTCGCAGATCGGTGATCGTTCCCTTCGCCTCGCGGTGCGCGGTGTCGACCAGCTCGCGAATCCGTTCGAGTGACACCTCGCCGCGGTCCAGCTCCTCCTTGGCTACCCCGAGGTTCATCGCGACGCCGACCAGCCGGGCCTGTGCGCCGTCGTGCAGGTCGCGCTCGATTCGCCGCAACGCGGCGGCCGACTCGTCAACCGCGAGCGTGCGCGTCTCCTCGAGCGACTGGATCCGGCGGTCGGCGTCGGTGGGCCCGAGCAGGCCCCGGATCAGCGCCGCGTCGAGTCGGGTGACTCCGCGCACGATCCACGGCGCGAGCAGGGCGAGCACGACGCCGCCGAGGAAGACCAGCGCGATCCGGCCGGGGGTGTCGGCGTACCAGTGCGGGCCGAACTGCATCCCGTGGTGCAACACATGGTGGTCATCGCGCTGCCGGGGAAAGCGCCACCAGATCGGGTAGGTCAGCGCGCCCAAGGCGTAGGCGAAGAACGCCACGGCGAAGACGAAGTCGACGATCGCGAGCGGGAAGCGGATGAGCATGAACAAGATCGCGCGCCAGCCGTTGCGCTCGCCGATGTAACCGAGGATGCCCGGGCGGCGGCGCACGATCGGGCGCTCGACGTCGACCCCGAGGAAGGTGCGGCCCATCGCGCGGTTCGCCGCGCCCCAACCGCGCGACATCGCGACGCTGAGCCCGAGCAGCGGCAACCCGACCAACGTCACCGACAACCCGGCGGAGACGCTGATCGTGGTGACGACGAAGACGAAGCCCGCGATGGCCAGCGGGAAGCCGATGAGGCAGTAGGCCACCGCGCCCCAGGTCTGCCGCTCGGCGTACACCTTGATCGCTCGCATGTCGATCAGCCTGCCGTAGCCGCACGCCCTCATCTAGCCTGTGCGCCCCCGAGATGGGGTGGGGTCCGCCCTACCTCAAGTTGGGGGAAGTCCGGCTGTTCCGGCACCCCTTCAGTCCGCAGCCTTGCAGCCATGGATGCCATCGAGATCTCCCACCTGACGAAGAGCTACGGCCACAAGCGCGCCGTCGACGACCTGACCTTCATCGTCCAGCCGGGTTGCGTCACCGGCTTCCTCGGGCCGAACGGCGCGGGCAAGTCCACGACGATGCGCCTGATCCTCGGCCTGGACCGTCCGGACCATGGCAGCGCGCGAATCGGCGGCCTCGCCTACCGTGACCTTCCGCTCCCGCTGCGCCGCGTGGGCGCGTTGCTCGAGGCGAAGGCACTGCACCCGGGTCGCACGGCGCGGGACCACCTTCGCTTTCTCGCTGCGACGCAGGGCATCGGTGGCGAGCGAGTCGACGAGCTGCTCGACGTCGTGGGGCTGACGGACGCTGCCGGCCGTCGGGTGGGCGGGTTCTCCCTGGGCATGAGTCAGCGGCTCGGCGTCGCCACGGCGCTGCTCGGGGACCCTGGGGTCGTCATCCTCGACGAACCCGTGAACGGTCTGGACATCGACGGTGTCAGATGGATCCGCGGGTTGCTTCGGTCGCTGGCCGACGAGGGACGCACCGTCCTGCTGTCCAGCCACCTGCTGGCCGAGGTCTCGGTCACCGCCGACCACCTCATCGTGATCCAGGACGGCCGGTTGGTCGCAGACTGCCCGACCGACGAGCTGACGAACGACGATGCGGGCACGGTCCTGGTGGTCGCGCCGGAGCGTGACCGGCTCGACACGGTGCTGAGCCGAGCCGGCGGCAGCGTGGAGACCTGCGACGTCGACTCCCTCGTCGTGCGTGGCCTAACGGCCGCGCAGATCGGCGACCTCGCCCTGTCGGCGCGGATCGCCGTACATGAGCTCACCCCTCGCCAGACCTCGCTCGAGGAGGCGTTCCTCGAGCTCACCGAATCCTTGAGGAGCACGTCATGACAGAGCTTCGCCGCCTGGCGCGGGCCGAATGGATCAAGCTGTGGTCGCTGCGTTCGACCAAGTGGACCCTCTTCGCCCTCGTCGTCACGACGGTCGGACTCGGCGCGCTGATCAGCGCGGAGACCGCTGCGCATTGGAACCACATGTCGCTGAGCGACAAGCGGACATGGGACCCGACCAACAACAGCCTCGCCGGTACGGCCTTCGGCGAGCTGGCCGTCGCGGTCCTCGGCGTGCTCGCGATCACCGCGGAGTACTCGAGCGGCACGATTCGCAGCAGCGTCGCGGCGGCGCCGCGCCGTACCCCTCTGCTTATGGCGAAGGCTCTGGTGTTCGGCGGCGTCTCGCTGGCGGTCGGCGAGGTGATCTCGTTCGTCTCCTACTGCATGGGACAGGCGCTGTTCTCCGGCCATGCGCCGATCAGTCACATCACCGACCCGGGTGTGGTCCGTGCCGTCACCATGACGGGTGGCTATCTCGCGCTGGTGTGCCTGATGGCGCTGGGCGTCGGCTTCGTGCTCCGGCACACGGCCGGCGCGATCGCCTCTCTCGTCGGCGTGCTGCTCGTCCTGCCGGGCGTGTTCGCGGCGCTGCCTACCGGCGCGCAGAACGCACTGGAGAAGTTCATGCCGGAGCAGATCGCGGCGTCGTCGACCGGCGCCGTGGTCGCGGAGCCGCACTTCTTCGGTCCCTGGATGGGGCTCGGCCTACTCGTGGCCTACGCCGTGTTGGCCATGGCCGCCGGAACGTGGCGGTTCACCCGCCGCGACGTCTGAGCCGTGACGCGGATCCTCAATCTCTCATCGAGACGCGCAGTAGTGGTGCGATGATGACGAGTGGACTCGATCGGTCTTGTGGTCTTCCTCCATCTACCGAAGACGGGAGGCACAACTCTCCGCCAGATCGTCCGCAGCCAGCTTCCTGCCGGATCAGTGATGGATCTCAACGAACCCGCGGATATCCATACATTCCTTCGTGACTGGCCGGAAAATCGGTCTCGAGTCCGTGCCATCCAAGGCCACATTGCCTTCGGCATGCACCAAGTACTAGACGTGCCCTGCCGGTACGTCACGCTGCTTCGCGATCCGGTCGAGCGGGTTGTCTCCCAGTACTACTTTCTTCGCCGCAACACGGCACATCCGCATCATGAGGCGGCGGCGCGAATGTCGCTCAGTGAGTTTGCGTTGTCCGATCTGGATCCCGGTCTCGACAATATGCAATGCCGCATGCTCTCGACTTGGAGTGCCGATCCGCCCAAAGTCTGCGACGAGGCGGTTCTGCAGACGGCCAAGAACAACTTGCATTCGGCAGAGTTTGCCGTCGTTGGTGTTACCAATCGGTTCGATGAATCGCTGGTCCTGCTTCAAGCTGCGTTGGGATGGTCCACCCCGCGGTATACAGCCTCGAATGTTACGGTCGGCCGGCCCAAGCTCGCAGAGTTGGCCGCGGACGTAATCGCAGCGATCGACCACCGGAATCGGTTCGATCGGGAACTGTTCCAACTAGCGTCACAACTATTCGACGAGCAGGTGGCGCAGCTCGGAGAGAGCTTTCCCGTACTGCTGCAACAGCTTCGTCGGGCGAACCGCTGGACCAGTGTGCGTGGCGCAATGCACAGCGCCCGTGGGCGCCTTCGTGCACGGTGGGACTAGCCAGTCGCGATCGAGCGGGTGACGGGAATCGAACCCGCACTGTCAGCTTGGGAAGCTGATGTTCTGCCATTGAACTACACCCGCGAGCGCCGCCTTTCGGCGTACGAACGTGCCGAGGATAGCCGTCAGCGGGCCCGCGCCGTCGCCGCGAGCTTGCGCATGGCCGCGATCTCGGTGGCGCTCATGTTGGCGTCGAGCGCCTTCCGCTCGGCCGCCGCCGACAGGCGGTCCGCGAGCTCGCCGCGGTCGTAACGGCGGACGAACCCTTCGGCGAGCATCGACCTGCCGGCGGCGATGACAGCGGCCTGCACGCGTCCGGCCGGTACGGCGGCCGTCGCCATGAGCAGGTACGCGACCGCCACGTCGGTAGCCGGGTCGCCGCGGCCGGGGCGCGCCCAGTCGATGACGACCGGACCCTTCGCCGACATGATCACGTTGAGCGGGTGCAGGTCCATGTGGACGACCTGCGTGCCCCGGCCGATGTCGGCGTCCCGCAGGAAGTCGGGCGCCGCGATCGCGTGCAGCTGGTCGTGCAGGTTGGCGAGCATCCTCGCCCCGCGCCGGATCGTCCATGGCCGGCGGGACAGCCAGTCGGCCATCGACGGCCCGTCGACCCGTTGCATCACGAGATCACGGCCGTCGTCGGAGATCTCTTCGACGGCGGGCACTGGGTAGCCCTGGTCGTGCAGGAAGCTCATGATCCGCGCCTCGTCGGCAAGCGACCGGTCGTGCCGTGAGCGGCGCAGCACCAGCCCCGCGGCGTACTCGAAGATGTCCGCGTCGCGGCCCGACCCCAGCAGCTTCCCCGGCTCCCGCATGTCACGGACGGTATGCCGATCTGGCGCGCTCCGTGCGCCAGATACTCTGCCCGCGTGCTGCTCTCCGACCGCGACATCAAGGCCGAGATCAAGGCCGGGCGGCTCGGCATCGATCCGTACGACGAGTCCCTGGTGCAGCCGTCGAGCGTCGACGTCCGGCTCGACCGGTTGTTCCGGGTCTTCGAGAACCACCGCTACCCGCACATCGACCCGGCCGAGCAGCAGGAGGACCTGACCCGGCTGGTCGAGGTGGCCGCGGACGAGCCGTTCATCCTGCACCCGGGCGAGTTCGTCCTCGGCTCGACGTATGAGGTGATCACTCTCGCCGACGACCTGGCGGCGCGCCTGGAGGGCAAGAGCTCACTGGGCCGGCTGGGCCTTCTCACCCACTCGACGGCCGGCTTCATCGACCCGGGATTCTCCGGGCACGTCACCCTCGAGCTGTCGAACGTCGCGACGCTGCCGATCAAGCTGTGGCCCGGCATGAAGATCGGCCAGGTCTGCGTCTTCCGGCTGACCTCGCCGGCCGAGCACCCCTACGGGTCGGCGATCTACGGATCGCGCTATCAGGGCCAGCGCGGCCCGACCCCGTCGCGGTCCAGCATCAACTTCCGCCGGGGTGGCGTCGAGTAAGACGGCGTGAGTCCCCGCGAGATCACCGTCACGGCTCACGTCGGCCGCGCGCGGCTATGGTGAGGCCCGTGGATGTGCGCATGCTGCGGAACCGGCTGGCAAAGCGCCGAATCTGGAAGCGGATCTTCCTCGAGCGGCTGAGCGAGCCAGTTCACCTGAACCTGATGGCTGCCGGGATGGCCTTGTTCGGTTCGGAGCGATCGAAGTTCGACTGGGATCTGGTGATCCGCCCGTACTACGCCTACGGCATCTTGACGGCAGCCGATCTCGCGAGGGCTGCCGGTGCCACTCACGTGAACGTCGTCGAGTTCGGCGTCGCCTCAGGGACCGGCCTGATGAACATGGCGGCCATTGCCAGCCGGGTAGAGAAGATGACCGCGGTCGAGGTTAAGGTCCACGGCTTCGACAGCGGAGCGGGCATGCCCCCGGCGCGGGACTACCGCGATCATCCAGAGCTCTATCAAGCCGGCGATTTCGCGATGAACGAGGCCGCGTTGCGCGCGATCCTCCCGACGTGTGCCCAGTTGCACATCGGTGAGCTCACCGACACTGTGCCGAGGCTTGTCGAGCAGCTCGGCCCGGACAGCCCGCTGGGTTTCGTCGCGTTCGACCTGGACTACTACTGGTCGACGGTGGAGGCTCTCGCGTTGCTCGACGCCGCGCCGGACAAGTATCTGCCCTGGTTTCCGGTCTATCTCGACGACATCATGATCCACTCTCACAACACTCGCGCCGGCGAGCTTCTCGCCGTCGCCGAGTTCAACGAACAGCATCCGCTTCGCCTGATCGAGCGCCATGAGGGCCTCGAGGTGGGACGGGTATTTCGTCGGGCTCCGTGGCTGCGCCAGATCTATTTCGTCCACGTGCTCGACCATCCCCTGCGCAACGACATCAGGGCCACCGAAGTCAAGCGCTACATCGAGAACCCGTATCTGCCCGTGACTGATCAGCCCAGCGAGCAGTTCAGCAACCGCTAGTCGCGCGCAGCGTTAGCCCTGCTCGTCGCTGTCGGGATGACGATCCGACGGATCGACGGTCGGGCCGACCTTCGTCGTCGTCGACTCCTCGAGCGGCTGCGCCGGTGTGGGAGCTGACGCGGTCGGGTCGCTCGGCGCACCCGCTTCCGCGGAAGCGGTCTCGGCTTTGGCCGCCGGCGCGCCGGCCATCGCCGGCTGCAGCTTGCGCAGCCCGATCGAGTCCGCGATGACCTGGGCGATGTCGATGACCTTGACGTTCGCCGCCTGACCCTCGGCGCGCTTCCCGTTGACCGCGTCGTCGAGCATGATCAGGCAGTAGGGGCACGACGTTGCGATGATCTCGGCGCCGGTGCCGAGCGCCTCCTCGGTGCGCTCGACGTTGACCCGCTTGCCGATCCGCTCCTCCATCCACATCCGCGCGCCGCCGGCGCCGCAGCAGAAGCCGCGCTTGCCGTGGCGGTGCATCTCCACTCGCTCGAGGCCGGGGATCGCGTCGAGGACCGTACGGGGAGCGTCCATGACGTCGTTGTGCCGGCCGAGGTAACACGGGTCGTGGTATGTGAGCTTCGCGACGATCGGGTCCTGCGGCGAGAGCTTGCCCTCCGCGACCAGCCGGCCGAGCAGCTGCGAGTGGTGCACGACCTCGTAGTTGCCGCCGAGCGACGGGTACTCGTTGGCGATCGTGTTGAAGCAGTGCGGGCACGACGCGACGATCTTCTTGGCCTTGACCCCGTCGAGCACCTCGATGTTGGCCTTGGCCATCTCCTGGAAGAGGTACTCGTTGCCGAGCCGCCGCGCCGGGTCGCCGGTGCAGGTCTCCTGCGGCCCCAGGATCGCGAACTTCACCCCGGCCGCGTGGAAGACCTTCGCGATCGCCTGGGTGGACCGCCGCGCCCGGTCGTCGAGGGACCCCGCGCAGCCGACCCAGTACAGCCACTCGATGTCGTCGGGGATCGTGTCCTCGATCACCGGGATCTCGAAGTCGACGCCTTCCAGCCACTCCGCGCGCATGTCGGCCCGCAGGCCCCACGGGTTGCCCTGGTTCTCGATGTTGCGCAGCATCGTGCCGGCTTCGCTCGGGAAGCTGGACTCCATCAACACCTGGTAGCGGCGCATGTCGACGATCGCGTCGACGTGCTCGATGTCGACCGGGCACTCTTCGACGCACGCGCCGCACGTCGTACACGACCACAGCACGTCCGGGTCGATGACGTCAGGGACGAGCGCCTTGGGCTCGGCGTCGGGGTCGGTGCCGAGCAGGCGCGGGGCCTCGGCGAACATCGCGTCGCGCAGCCCAGTGATGACGAGTTTCGGGTTCAGCGGCTTGCCGGTGTTCCACGCCGGGCACTTGTCCTGGCAGCGCCCGCACTCGGTGCAGGCGAGGGTCTGCAGCAGCTGCTGCTGGTGCATGTGGTCGATCTGCCCGGCGCCGAGGACCGCGTCCTCGTCCTCCATCAGCTTCTCGAGGTCCGGCGTCGTGGCGAGCGCGCCGAGGCCCTTCGGGTGCCGCTTCAGCGACGCGTTGATCGGCGCGGTGACGATGTGCATGTGCTTGCCGTAGAGCAAGAACACGAGGAAGCCCACGACGACGGCGATCTGCGCGACGACGAACGTCGACTCGAAGGAGATGCCGCCCGGCGTGATGTAGCTGGTCGCCTTTGACGCGAAGGCCCACCAGCCGTCGTCCTGGTATGGGAAGACCCCGTTGGAGTACTGCGCGCCGCGGTAGAGGACGAGGGTCGCGATGACCAGGAAGATCATGCCGAGCACGAGGTAGGCCTGGTCGACGTGCGACCCGTAGAACCGCGACCTGCGGCCGACCCGGTGCGGCGAGCGGGCGACCCGGATGCACGTGAAGACGATGATCGCGAGCAGTACGGCGACGGCGAAGATGTCCTCGATCAGGCCCAGTGCCCGGGACCGGCCGATCCACGGCAGCGCGAAGTCACGCTGGAACAGCGCGCCGTAGGCCTCGAGGATCGTCAGGAACAGCACCGTGAAGCCCCAGAACGTGAACGCGTGCGCGGTGCCGGAGCCCTTGAGCTTGAACAGCTTGCGCTGCGCGAGGACGTCGATCAGCTGCGCCTTGACCGCGCCGAGGACGTTGGGCTTGCGCTCGGGCGGGATCGGCGCTCCGGCCAGGACCAGTCGGCCCAGCCACAGCAGCCGGTATCCCGCGATGGCGAACGCGATGGCCGTCACGGCCACACCAGCAATCAGGCGAATCGTCACCCCGCGACTTTACTGAGCGGTAGTTCGGGGAGCGGACCTGCCATACGCACTAGAGCAGGTGGTGGGCCACCCAGCGGACCACTGGGATCACCACCAGCGGGGCGGTGAGCACGATCAGGCCGACGATCACCAGCGCAGCCATCGCACGGGTGCGCAGCGCGGGCTCGCCGCGCCGGTCCTGCAGCCGTCCCAGCACGAGGGAACGGTACGCCGCCGACCCGGGTTGGCGAACCTGAAGCCGTCCGCAGAAAAAAGTTGAGTCGATCTGGCTCAATCGGGAATGACAGGGCCGGCGCCACCCGTTACCTTGAGTGACAACGGCTCAACCTTGGAGCCGCAGCCACGCAACGACTGGAGAGAACAGACATGGGACGAGCGGTCGGCATCGACCTCGGGACGACGAACAGCGTCGTCACGGTGCTCGAGGGCGGAGAGCCCAACGTCATCGCCAACGCCGAGGGTTCCCGGACCACGCCGAGCGTCGTGGCCTTCGCCAAGAACGGCGAGGTGCTGGTCGGCGAGGTCGCGCAGCGGCAGGCGGTCCCCAACCCGGATCGCACGATCCGCTCGGTCAAGCGCCACATGGGCACCGACTGGACGATCGACATCGACGGCAAGAGCCAGACGCCGCAGCAGATCTCGGCGTTCATCCTGCAGAAGCTCAAGCGCGACGCGGAGGCCTACCTGGGCGAGCCGGTCACCGACGCGGTGATCACCGTCCCGGCGTACTTCTCCGACGCCCAGCGTCAGGCCACCAAGGAG
>CAZEAM010000111.1:0-3155 GCA_964510285.1 uncultured Frankiaceae bacterium
CCGCGACCCGGTTCGCGACCAGAACGCTCGCGATTCCGCCCGGGCGGAGCACGTCGACGAATGCCTGCAGCGCGGCCATCGGATCGTCGACGACCTCGAGCACGCTGTGGCACAGGACCGCGACGACGGACTCGCCGTCGAGCAGCATCGCCACGTCGCCGGCGTCACCTTGCCGGGCGGTCACTCGCTGGGCCACACCCGCCTCCATCGCCCGACGCTCGAGGGCGGCGAGGGAGTCCGGGCTGGGGTCGATGACGGTGATCGAGTAGCCGAGCTCGGCCAGCGGGACGGCGAAGCCGCCCGTGCCGCCGCCGACGTCGAGGATGCTCACCTCACCGGGTGCC
The DNA here is from genome assembly GCA_964510285.1 of uncultured Frankiaceae bacterium. Taxonomy (GTDB): domain Bacteria; phylum Actinomycetota; class Actinomycetes; order JAFAQI01; family JAFAQI01; genus DASZTV01. Next base: position 345 of record CAZEAM010000111.1, read on the forward strand.
CCCGGGAAAGCGGCGAAGGCACCCCGCAGCACCTCCCAGAGCACCGCAGTACGGGCCGGGTTGCGATGCGTTCTCCGGTCCGCGGACATGGGTCTAACGGTAGGGCTTGGCCTGCCGCGAGGTTGCCGGATTAGCCGGGTACACCGGGGCGGGACCCGCCACGGCCACTTCCAGCGGGAGCATCGTCTGCCGCACCGCCGGAAGGCCGAGCCGCGCGGCGACGAGATCGAGGAACAGCCCCGCGTCACGCACCAGGTCGTCGGCCTCGCGCGCGGTCACCGCACCGCGCAGCCCGGCCTGCGCGGCCACCCGCTTGTCCGCGCCGGCCGCGAAGAACTCGGACCATTCGGCCAGCTCGGGGGCGACCCGGACCAGCAAGGTCCACACACTCGTCGGCCGCGGCCGCCGGCCGGCTTCGGGGCGCGCGTTGGCGGCCAGCACTGCGGCAGCGGCGCGCAACGCGGACAGGTGCGCCTCGGCATAGCGCTCGGCGGCGTCGCGGGCCTGCTCGGCCTCGGCCAACGCGCGGCGCGCCGCGACCAGCATGCGGTAGGCATTCGCCGGCACCGCCGGGGCCGCGTCCCGCGCCGCCGGTCGAAGCGGCGCTTCCAGCAGCGTTGTCATGGTTCGAACATACGTTCGATACCCGGCGGAGTCAAGCGGTCGACCCGGCGTGCGTTACGTTCCGACCGAAGTGTCGGCAGCGGCAGCACGAAACAGGGAGCGCGACGTGCACCAGAACGCCCAGCGGGTCGAGGCGGCGCTGCGCGCCGGCGGGGCCACCGGCGAGATCCGCGAGCTCGACGACTCGGCGCGGACCGCCGCCGAGGCCGCGCAGGCGTTGGGCGTGCCGATCGGGGCGATCGTGAAGTCACTGGTCTTCGCCAGCGACGGCGCCGCCGTCCTGGTCCTGGCCAGTGGCGACCACCAGGTCGACACCACGAAGATCGCCGACGTCCTCGGCACCGACTCGGTGAAGCGCGCGGACGCCGAGCTGGTGCGCTGCGCGACCGGCTTCCCGATCGGCGGCGTCGCGCCGGTCGGCCATCCGCAGCCGCTGACCACGGTCGTCGACGAACACCTCGCGTCGTTCGATGTGGTGTGGGCCGCGGCGGGTACGCCACACGCCGTGTTCCCCACGACCTACGACGAGCTGGTCCGGGTCACCGGCGGACGACCGGCCGACGTCGCCGCCCGGCCATGACCGCGCCGGGACAGCCATGACCCGACTGGTCCGGCTCGACGCGTCGCGCATGCGGACGCTGGCCGGATCGGCCGCGTCGGTGTACGGCGCCGCGATGCGCCGGCCGCCGGAGGTCGTCGTACAACGCCGGGAGATCATCGCCGGCCACACCGGGTACCCGGGGTTCGTCGGCGCCGCGGCCTTCGACGGCACCGGGGACGAGGACAACGACGACGCCACCGCAGGCGCGCTCGTGGGCTTCGGCTACGGCTATCTCGGGGCCGGCGGGCAGTGGTGGCACGACACCGTCGCGCAGGCCCTCGGGCGGGACGGCACGAAACGCTGGCTGCGCGACAGCTTCGAGCTCGCCGAGCTGCACGTCCTGCCGGAGCACCAGGGCGGCGGACTCGGGCGGCACCTGCTCGCCGACGTGCTTTCGCGCGCGAGCGCCCGGCACGCGGTGCTGTCGACCCCGGACACCGACTCCCCCGCCCGGCGGCTGTACCGCTCGGTCGGCTTCGCCGACCTGCTGTGCGGCTTCTACTTCCCGGGTAGCTCGGAGCGCTACGCGATCATGGGCATCGACCTGTAATGCGCCGCGACGTCGTTGTGGTCGGCGCCGGCCACAACGGGCTGGTCGCTGCCTGCTACCTCGCGCGGGCCGGCCTGGACGTCGAGGTCGTCGAGCGCGACCACGTGGTCGGCGGCGCGGTGTCGACCGTCGAGCGCTGGCCGGGCGTGCGGGTCGACCGCGGGTCCAGCGTGCACGTGATGGTGCGCCACACCGGAATCACCGAGGACCTGCGGCTGCACGAGCTCGGGCTCACCTACGACGACGTCGAGCCGTGGAGCGTGCTTCCGCATCGCGCCGGTCCACTGCGGTTCTCCGGCGACCTCGACGAGACCTGCGCCTCGATCGGGGCGGCGTGCGGACCGCGTGACGCGCAGGCCTACCGGGACTTCATCGAGGAGTGGACGCCCCGCATGCGGTGGTTCCTCGACGTCGCCGCGCAGCCCCCGACCGTGCCGGCGCTCGGCCGCCGTGGCCTGTCGTTGCTCAAGGGTGAGCGCGGCTCCGTCGGCAACGTCGTCCACTCCTTTCTCGAGCCGGCCGAATCGCTGCTGGCCCGACGCTTCGACGACCCGCGGCTACGGGCCGCGCTCGGATGGTGGGCGGCGCAGTCCGGCCCGCCGCCGCACGCGGTCGGCACGGCGCCCATGGCGGGGACCGCCGCGTTGTTCACCCTGCAGCGCGCCGGCCGCCCACGAGGTGGCAGCGGCCGGCTCAGCGAAACCCTCGCGCAGCGCCTCGCGTCGTACGGCGCGACCATCCGCACCGGCGACCCGGTCACCTCGATCGAGCCACGGCACGACCGCGCATGCGCGGTCGTGACCGAGTCGGGCGAACGCATCGCGACGCGCGCGGTCCTCGCGGCCTGCCACGTCGCGGACACCGCCCGGCTGCTCGGCGACGTCGAGGCGCAACGCGCGGTCCGGGTGGGCGACGGGCTGGGCATGGTGATGCGCCTGCTCACCGACCGGCTGCCGACCTATGCCGTCGACGTCCCGGGTGCGCACACCGCGATGCAGCTGCTCGTCGACTCACCGGACCAGCTGCGGGCGGCGTA
>CAZEAM010000112.1:0-2566 GCA_964510285.1 uncultured Frankiaceae bacterium
CGACCCGCGCGTCGACCGGTTGGGCGAGTCCCGCACCCGCCAGCCCAGCAGCCTGTCCCGGCTGCGCCAGTACCTCACTCTCGACGACGAACCGGACGACGAGGGCCTCGACCTGCTCGGCGAGCCGGTCGAGCCTCCCTCGTCGGTCAGCTAGCGCCGGGCGGCGGCGAGCAGGTGTGAGCGAGGCGCCGGACCGAGCGGTTTGCCGCCGTAGATGACCTTGCCGTTCGGCCGCTGGTAGGTCAGCCACGGGATGGCGCCGCGCTGCGCAACCCCCGGCTCGTTGTAGTTGCACACGCCGTGCGGGAAGGTCTCCCGCAGCTGCTTCCACTGCGCATCGGTGAACGACACCGGGTACGACGAGCGGCGCAACGGCTGCAGGCGGCACTCGAGGACGTCGTCGGTCATGGGCATCCCTGCCGCCATCCGCGGTGTCCCGTATGCCTGCACCGTCTCGTCGCACACCGCGGCCGGTACGTCGAGGCCGGCCCCGTCGGTGCACCGGTCGGTGAGCCAGACCGGCCGGTCCGCGATGATCTTCTCCGGCAGCGGGACCGACCGGTGATCGGCGTGCACCTGCGCCAGCCAGCTGTCCATCGCGAGCACCGCCGCGTCCGCGTACCCGGCGTCACCGATCAGCGGAGCCAGGCCGCGCCAGAGCACCTGGTTCGCCGCGGTCCCGAAGTTGCGCAGCAGCCGAGCGCGCATCGCGTAGGTCCGGTAGACGTCGTGGAACGCGCCCGGGTCCGGACCGCGAAGGTCGATGATCGCCACCCGGTCGAGGTTGTTCGCCGAGTCGACCGCGCCGCTGCGGTAGGCGCGCTTCAGCCCGATCAGGTCGGGTCGGCTGCGCGCCTTCCGGTAGGTGTCGGCCTGAGTGAGGCCACCCACCTTCGCGTTGAGGTCGACGAAGGCCGCCGGGGAGATCTCGCCGTTGAGCAGGCCCTGCAGCCCGTACTGGATGCCGTCGTTGCCGAACGGCCGGTTGGCGAAGCCGTCCTTGCGCAGCCCGAAGACGTTGACCATGTACTGCTGCAGCGTGCACTTCACCCCGTGCGGGTTGCTCCCCGGCTTGTACACCTTCGACGCCGGCACGTCCGGGCAGGAGCGCGACGGGTCGGCGCTGTTCGGGATGGCGGTGGTGAAGGTGATCGGGTTGCCGACGTTCGGATGGTCGATCACCTGCGAGATCCCCAGCGGCGTCCACAGCACGCCCGGGGCCCAGCGGGTCGGGTTCTCGAAGTACTTGAGCAGGATCGTGTAGTCGACGTACTCCAGCGCAGAGGACCACGCGTCGGTGAAGCTGCACTGCGGCGTGATCCCCTGATAGATGCCGGGATAGGCGTTCGCCACCTGCTGCTGTACGAGCGAGCCGCCGGAGCATCCGGTGCCGATCGTCCACTTGACCGGTCCGTACTCGTCGATCACCCGCTGCTTGGTCATGAGCAACGACTCGGCCTGGGTGAGCAGGTTGCAGTTGTGGCCCGCGTTGTCGAGCGCGTGGCTCATCACGACGAAGCCGGCACCGAGCAGCGTCGAGTCCGTCACGCTCGGCGCCGCGCCCACGCCGTACGTGGTGTCGCAGCTCGCGCCGTGCGTGATCACGAGCCGTCCGATGTTCTGCGGCTGCGGCGCCCACGGACGCCACGGCTTGCCGGGCTGCCAGAGGGTGGCGATCTGGTACTGGTCGCGGTCGAGGTAGCCGGTCTCGACGCGGATGATGAACGGCACGGTGACGCCGTTGCGGGTCGTCGTCTTCGCGATCAGCGCCGCGGGCGGCGGCGACTGCGGGTTGTAGGACTGGAACGTCCCGACCGAGGCTATCCCCGGCACCCCGAGCCCGCCGCCGTTGGTGCCGACCGGCAGGTACTTGTAGGCGTACGTCGGCTTCTGGTCGCACTGGCGGTCCTTCGCCCCGGGCTGGCACTGCCAGGGCTTGACCTGCGGGCCGGAGAAGGTCGGCCCGCCGATCGGATGGTTGGTGATGGTCAGCTCGGCGCGCTGGCCGCCGACCCGCGCGACGAGACGGTTGGGGCCGAGCCGCAGGTGGCGGACCAGCCCGTCGACCTGGTGATCGGGTCGCATCGCGAACCAGCGGCTCACGTCGGCGCCGTTCAAGTCGACCCGCAGCCGCGACGGGGCGGCGCCGGCCGGCAGGAGGATCCGGGTGAGCACCTGGCCGCCGGACACCAGGTCGGCGCGCACCGAAAGGGTGCGGATGGCAAGCGTCTGGCGCGCGTGGGTCCGGGGCGGGGCGGCGTGCCGCGACCCGTGCGACGCGGCGGTCGTGGCGGCGGCGGGGACCGCCGCGGCCACCAGCAGCGCGCCGCAAGCCGTGAGCACGGTGCTACGGATCCGGCGAGGCATCATGATCGACAGGTTCGCCCCGGCGCGGGCGGCTCCTGCCGGGCCGTTAGGTTGCGGCCGCTACCGAAGCGGTCACCGGGTCGAGGCGCATCCTGATCCCGGGGTGTGGTCGAAGGGTGACCGCGGCCCAGCTCTTCACCCGCTGGCCCGGCACGATCGCGGGCGCCCAGCGACGGGCGAGGGTGGCGAGCACGAGCAC
>CAZEAM010000113.1:0-17409 GCA_964510285.1 uncultured Frankiaceae bacterium
ACTCCTATCCCATCCCGATCCTCAGCGGCGCCCCGGCGGTCGACGTCACCGCGGTCGCCACCACGACCACCGAGTCGACGGAGGTGCTCGATGGCTGACGAGCTCGAGCACAAGGACACGAGCCCCGCGGCGCCGCAGAACGCCGGTGGGCAGCCCGGCGAGCGCAAGCCGAACCCGATCAAGGACACCCTGGCGCCGGTCGCCGGCTTCGGCGTGACGCTCACCACGATGTTCCGCAAGACTGTCACCGAGCAGTACCCGGAGGACAAGCGGCCGACCGAACCGCGCTACCACGGGCGGCATGTCCTCAACCGCCATGCCGACGGTCTGGAGAAGTGCATCGGCTGCGAGCTGTGCGCCTGGGCCTGCCCGGCTGACGCGATCTACGTCGAGGGTGCCGACAACACCGAAGAGGCACGGTTTTCGCCGGGTGAGCGGTACGGCGCGGTCTACCAGATCAACTACCTACGCTGCATCTTCTGCGGGCTGTGCATCGAGGCGTGCCCGACCCGTGCACTGACGATGAGCAACGACTACGAGCTTGCCGACGACAGCCGCCGCGACCTGATCTTCACGAAGGACCAGCTGCTCAGTCCGCTGCTTCCCGGCATGGAGGCTCCGCCGCATCCCATGCGGCTCGGCGACACCGAGCGGGCCTACTACGTGCGACCCAGCGCGCCGAGTCCGCAGAGCACCGCGGGTCCGACGGAGGGTGAGCAGTGAGCCCGACCCTGCTTGCCGCGGCCTCGTCCGGTGCGCCCGCGACGATGCACGAGGCCGTGCTGTTCTGGCTGCTCGCGCCAATCGCCGCCGCCGCCGCGATCGGGCTGGTGCTGGCCCGCAGCGCCGTACATGCGGCGATGATGCTCGCCGCGGTGATGATGTGCCTCGCGGCGTTCTACACCGCGGAGAACGCTCCGTTCCTCGCCGTCGTCCAGGTCGTCGTCTACACCGGCGCCGTGCTCATGCTGTTCCTGTTCGTGCTCATGTTGATCGGCGTCGACTCCACGGAGTCACTGATGGAGACGCTGCGGGGGCAGCGGTTCGCCGCCTCGGCCATCGGCCTGGCCTTCGCCATCCTGCTGCTCGCGACCATCGATGGCGGCATCGCCACCTTCCACCCGAAGGGGGTATCCACCGCGGAGGCCGGCAAGGGCAACGTGGCGGCGATCGCGCAGCTGCTCTTCAGCCGCTACGTCTTCGCGTTCGAGGCGACCAGCGCGCTGCTGATCACCGCGGGGCTGGGCGCCATGGTGCTGGCGCATCGCGAGCGGACATCCACGCGCCTGACGCAGCAGGAGCGGATGCAGGAGCGGGCCGCCCGCGGCGGTGCGGCGATCGCCCCGCTGCCCGGCCCCGGCGTGTACGCCGACCACGACGCGGTCGACACTCCGGCCCTGCTACCGGACGGCAGCATCGCCGTCACCAGCGTCCCGAGCTACCTCCAGGTGTCCTCGGCGCAGCCTCGCCGCGAGAACCCGGAACTGGGGGCGTAATGCGCGTCGCCTACTACCTCTACCTGTCGGCAATGCTGTTCACCGTCGGCGCGGTCGGCGTGCTGATCCGGCGCAACGCGATCGTCGTGTTCATGTGTGTCGAGCTGATGCTCAACGCGGTGAACCTCTCGCTGGTCACCTTCGCGCGGATGAACGGCAGCCTGGACGGGCAGATCATCGCGTTCTTCGTGATGGTCGTCGCCGCCGCGGAAGTGGTCGTCGGCCTGGCGATCATCATGTCCATCTTCCGATCTCGGCGGTCCGCCTCCGTCGATGACGCGAACCTCCTGAAGTACTAGGGAAGACATGCCACTCACGCTGAGCACGGTCGTGCCTGCGCCCTATGTGCACTCGACGGGCGTCTTCAACCTCACCTTCCTGCTCGTGCTGCTGCCCGCGGCGAGTTCCGCCGTACTGCTCCTCGGCGGCAGGCGCACCAACTCGTGGGGTCATCTGCTCGGCTGCGCCGCGCCGATCGCGTCGTTCGTCATCGGGCTGATCGAGTTCTTCGCCCTGATCGGCCGCGACGGGGGCAAGAGCCGCCAGCTGGACCAGCACCTCTGGACGTGGGTGCCGGTCGGCAGCTTCCACGCCGACGTCAACTTCCTGCTCGATCCGCTGTCGATCACCTTTGTCCTGCTGATCACCGGGGTCGGCTCGCTGATCCACATCTACTCGGTCGGCTACATGGAGCACGACCCGGACCGTCGTCGGTTCTTCGGCCAGCTCAACCTGTTCGTCGCGGCGATGCTGATCCTGGTCCTCGCCGACAACTACCTCCTGCTGTACGTCGGCTGGGAGGGCGTCGGTCTCGCGTCGTACCTGCTGATCGGGTTCTGGTCGCACAAACCCAGCGCTGCAGTCGCGGCCAAGAAGGCCTTCCTCGTCAACCGCGTCGGTGACGTCGGCCTGTCGCTCGCGATCATGCTGATGTACACCACGTTCGGCACCTTCGCGTTCGGCACCGTCTTCAACCGGGTGGGCGGTCCGTCGGTCCACGCGGGCACGGTGACGGCGATCGGCCTACTTCTGCTGCTCGGCGCCTGCGGCAAGAGCGCCCAGGCCCCGCTGCAGTCCTGGCTGCTCGACGCGATGGAGGGTCCGACGCCGGTCTCGGCCCTCATCCATGCCGCGACGATGGTCACCGCCGGCGTCTACCTGATCGCCCGCTCCGGCGCCATCTTCGACGTGACCCACGACGCCCGGCTGGCGGTCGAGATCGTCGGCGCGGTGACGCTCATGATGGGCGCGATCATCGGATGCGCGCACGACGACATCAAGAAGGTGCTCGCGGCCTCGACGATGAGCCAGATCGGCTACATGATGCTGGCGGTCGGCCTTGGCCCAGGCGTCTACGCGATCGGCATCATGCACCTGCTCACGCACGGGTTCTTCAAGGCCAACATGTTCCTCGGTGCCGGCTCGGTGATGCACGGCAACAACGACGAGGTGAACATGCGCCGGTACGGCGCGCTGCGTAAAGCCATGCCGATCACGTTCGTGACCTTCGCCTTCGGCTACCTGGCGATCATCGGCATCATCCCGTTCTCCGGCTTCTTCTCGAAGGACAAGATCATCGAGTCCGCCTTCGACAAGGGCGGCGCGAGCGGCGACCTCTTCGGGGCGATCGCCCTCGTCGGCGCCGGTCTCACCGCGTTCTACATGACGCGGCTGATGGTCATGACCTTCTTCGGAGTGAAGCGCTGGCCGCGCGACGTCCACCCGCACGAGTCGCCGAAGGTGATGCTCGTGCCGATGGCGATTCTCGCCGCCGGCTCGCTGGTCGCAGGGTTCCTGTTGGTCCTGGGCGGTTCACTGCAGCACTTCCTCACGCCGAGCGTCGGCGGCAGCATCGAAGAGGGGGCCCACGCCATATCGCCCGTGGTGCTCAGCATCATCACGCTCGCCGTCGTCATCGGTGGGGTGGCAGCCGCGTGGTGGCTGGTCGGCCGCAAGCCGGTTCCCGCCGAACCGCCCACTCACGTCACGGTGGCGACCAAGGCCGCCCGCCGGTCGCTGCTCGGCGACGACATCAACGAAAGCGTGTTCATGCGACCCGGTGCCTATCTGACCAGAGCGCTGGTGTTCTTCGACAACCGCGGCGTCGACGGCCTGGTCAACGGTCTCGCGGCCGTCGTCGGCGGGTCGAGTGCCCGACTACGCCGAACGCAGACCGGCTTCGTGCGTTCCTACGCGCTGTCGATGCTCGCCGGGGCATTCGCCATCGGCATCAGCCTCGTGCTGCTGAGGGTGGGGTGAGCCGGCGATGAGCGCACTTCCCACACACACCGGATTCCCGTGGGTCATGGTCGTCGGGCTGCTTCCGCTGCTCGGCGTCGTCGGCATCCTGGCGCTGCCACGGCGCCGCGAGGGCGAGGCCCGCACGATCGCGCTCGGGGCTTCGGTGGTCACGTTCGCGGCCTCGATCCTCATGGCGATCGACTTCAAGGTGCACGGGGCGGCGTTCCAGTTCACCCAGGACTACTCCTGGATCAAGGCCTTCGGGGCGCACTACGCCCTCGGCGCTGACGGCATCGCCCTTGCTCTGATCCTCATGACCACGGCGCTGGCGCCGGTCTGCGTACTTGCCTCCTGGCACGACGCGGATCGTCCGGCGTCCGACCCCGAGGGCGAGGAGCCGGCCGGCGCGGGCCGGGGGCCGAAGCTGTTCTTCTCGCTGCTGCTGGCCACCGAGACCCTCGTCATCGGCGTGTTCGGCTCGCTGGACATCTTCTTCTTCTACGTCCTGTTCGAAGCGATGCTCATCCCGATGTACTTCCTGATCGGGTCCTTCGGCGGAGCCCGGCGCTCCTACGCGGCCGTGAAGTTCCTGCTCTACTCGCTCGCCGGCGGCCTGCTGATGCTGGTCGCGGTGATCGGCCTGTACGTCACCTCGGCCCACCAGCTCGGGCACGGCACCTTCGACTACCGGGTGCTGCTCAACGACGTGCACATCTCGCACAACGAGCAGATCGCACTGTTCCTCGGGTTCTTCATCGCCTTCGCGATCAAGGCGCCGCTCTGGCCGTTCCACACCTGGTTGCCGGACGCGGCGAGCGAAGCCCCGACCGGCACGGCCGTCCTGCTGGTCGGGGTCCTGGACAAGGTCGGGACGTTCGGCTTCCTGCGGTTCTGCATCCCGCTGTTCCCGTACGCGTCGAACCTGTTCGCGCCGTACATCATGGGGCTCTGCGTGACCGGGATCTTGTACGGCGCGCTGGTGGCGATCGGGCAGAAGGACCTGAAACGGCTGGTCGCATACTCCTCGGTGTCGCACTTCGGCTTCATCGCCCTCGGTGTGTTCGCCTTCACGACGCAGGCGGGCTCCGGCGCGACCTTGTACATGGTCAACCACGGGTTCTCGACGGGTGCGCTGTTCCTCGTCGTCGGGTTCCTGGCCTCGCGCCGGGGCTCGCGCATGGTGGACGACTTCGGCGGCGTGGCGAAGGTCGCGCCGTGGCTCGGCGCGATGGTGCTGATCGCAGGGCTGTCCGCACTGTCGTTGCCCGGACTGTCCACGTTCGTCAGCGAGTTCCTGGTCTTGGCGGGCACGTTCACCGTGCACCGCTGGTTCGCCGTGGTCGCGATCGCCGGCATCGTGCTCGCCGCGGTCTACGCGCTGTGGATGGTGCAACGCACGGTCCACGGTCCCGTGACCGCTGCGGTCGAGCACTTCCGTGACCTGTCGGTCCGCGAGGCCTGGGTGATCGCGCCGGTGATGCTCGCGATCGTCTTCCTCGGCGTGAACCCGAAGCCGCTGCTCGACCGGATCAACCCATCCGTCGAGCGGGTCAACGTTCAGGTCCGAGATCATGACCCGCTGCCAACCGCGATCGTCCCGGCCGTTGGTGGGTCACCGGACGTCGACTTCCAGACCGGGGGCTCGGACCAGTGAGCGACTTCCACTCTCCGTCGATCGCCTACACGGCGCTGACGCCGATCCTCGTCCCGGCGATTGCCGCGACCGTCGGCGTCCTGGTCGACGCCTTCGTCCCGCGAGCGTGGCGCTGGACCGCGCAGACGGTGGTGGCGCTGCTCGGGCTGATCGGCGCGCTGGTCGCCGTCGCGGTGCTTGCCGGCACGCACCACGTCACCGCCGCAGGTGCGGTGGCCGTAGATGGCCCGACGCTGTTCCTTCAGGGGACGATCGCGATCCTCGGGATCGGCAGCGTGCTGCTGGTCTCGGACCGATCGGCCGCGATGGACGGCGGAGCCTTCGTCGCGCAGGCGGCGACCGCGCCGGGATCGCAGGAGGAGCGGGCGGGGACCGCCGCCGGCCATGCGCAGACCGAGGTCTTCCCGCTGATGATGTTCGCGCTCACCGGGATGATGCTCTTCCCGGCCGCGAACGACCTCCTGCTCATGTTCGTCGCGCTCGAGGTGCTCTCGCTTCCGCTGTACCTGATGTGCGGCCTGGCGCGTCGCCGTCGGCTGCTCAGCCAGGAAGCGGCGGTGAAGTACTTCCTGCTCGGCGCGTTCTCCTCGGCGTTCTTCCTGTACGGGCTGGCGTTGCTCTACGGCTACGCCAACACCGTCTCGCTCGCCGGGATCCAGGCCGCGACGGTCAGCAGCACGCACAACGACAACCTGCTCTTCCTCGGCCTGGGCCTGCTCAGCGTCGGCCTGCTGTTCAAGATCGGTGCGGCGCCGTTCCAGTCGTGGATCCCTGACGTGTACCAAGGTGCGCCGACACCGATCACGGCGTTCATGGCGGCGGCGACCAAGGTCGCGGCGTTCGGTGCGCTGCTGCGGGTGTTCTACGTGTCCTTCAACGGGCTGGGCTGGGAGTGGCGACCGGTCGCGTGGGCCGTGGCGATCCTCACGATGGTCATCGGGTCGCTGTTCGCGATCACGCAGAACGACGTCAAGCGGATGCTCGCGTACTCCTCCGTCGCGCACGCGGGCTTCGTCCTCGTCGGTGTCATCGCACTCAACAAGTCGGGCCTTTCCGGATCGCTTTTCTACCTGCTGACCTACGGCCTCACCACGATCGGGGCGTTCGGCACCCTGTCACTGATTCGTGACCCGGACGGCGAGGCGACGCACCTTTCGCGCTGGGCCGGGCTCGGCCGGCGCTCACCGGTCGTCGGCGGCATCTTCGCGCTGTTCCTGCTGGCTCTCGCGGGCATTCCGCTCACGTCGGGCTTCACCGGCAAGTTCGCAGTGTTCGCCGCGGGCGTGTCAGGCGGCGTGACGCCCCTGGTCGTCGTCGGTGTCGTGACGAGCGCCGCCGCGGCGTTCTTCTACGTCCGTGTCATCGTGTTGATGTTCTTCGCCGAGCCGGTGGCCGACGGACCGGTCGTCGCGACGCCGGGCGGGGGTACGGCGGGCGCTCTGGCGATTGCCGTCGCGGTCACCATCGTGCTCGGCGTGTTCCCGCAGCCCGTGCTCGACCTTGCCAATCGCGCCGTGCCGTTCTACCACTAGACGCTATGTCTACCGCGCCGTCGGTCGGGGTCCTCGGGATGACCTTGGACGCCGAGCTGGACGCAGCACTGGCGCAGCGGCTGGCAGATGTCGAGGCTGCGCTTCGCGACGCCGTGACTGCGTCGGACGGCTTCGTCAGCGAGGCGGCCTCCCATCTCGTCGCGGCCGGCGGCAAACGGTTCCGCCCGCTCGTGACGCTGCTGGCCGCGCAGTTCGGCGACGCCGGGGCGCCGGGCGTCGTACCGGCCGCGGTCGTGGTCGAGCTGACGCATCTCGCGACGCTCTACCACGACGACGTCATGGATGAGGCGGACATGCGCCGGGGCGCGGACTCCGCCAACAGCCGGTGGGGCAACGCGATCGCGATCCTCACCGGCGACTTCCTGTTCGCGCGCGCCTCGGACGTCCTCGCCGACCTAGGACCGGAGGCGGTGCGGCTGCAGGCGCGGACCTTCGAACGGCTCGTGCAGGGGCAGATCCGCGAGACGATCGGACCGGCGGACGGCGACGACCCGGTCGAGCACTACCTGCAGGTGATCGCGGACAAGACCGGCTCGCTGATCGGTACGTCGGCGCGCTTCGGTGCGCTGCTGGCCGGTGTGCCCGCCGACCAGGTCGAGCTGCTCACCCGGTTCGGGGAGCGGATCGGGATCGCCTTCCAGCTCTCCGACGACCTCCTGGACGTGGCGTCCGACGCTTCTGAGTCCGGCAAGACGCCGGGCACCGACTTGCGCGAGCACGTGCCGACACTGCCGGTACTGCTTCTCCGCCGGGCTGGCAGGCCCGAGGACGCGGACCTGATCGCGGCCCTCGACGGCGACTTGAGCGACGACGCGGCGCTGGCCGGCGTGCTCAAGCAGCTTCGCGAGCACCCGTGCATGGCGGAGGCGGCGGAGGTCACCCGCGACTGGGGGGCGAAAGCCAGGGAGTCGCTGGCCGGTCTCCCGGTCTCGCCGGCACGCGACGCCCTCGAGTCCCTCTGCGACGCGGTCGCCACCCGCCGGATCTAGCTCCGAAGGGGAGTTGGCGGCATTTGGGGGCACGCCTGGAGGCAGGGACAGACCGCTGCTCCGATTGGAGGGAGCGCCCATGGACGTCGAGTGCGTCACCAGCGTGGCCGTGATAACCGCGGAGCCCAAGACGAGTCGCGAGCTGTATCTGGACGCACTCGGCCTGCCGTTGCGCCAGCTCGACGGCGAGTACTACGCGACGGAGGAGCTCAGTGGATGCCGGCACTTCGGAGTTTGGCCGCTCGCCCAAGCGGCCGAGGCCTGCTTCGGCTCGGCGGCGTGGCCGCCGACTGTCCCGCTGCCGCAGATGAGCATCGAGTTCGAGCTCGCTTCCCGGTCGGCCCTCGACGATGGCGCCGCGGAGCTGCGCGCCCGCGGGTATGAGTTGCTTCACGGGCCAAAGACCGAGCCCTGGGGTCAAACACTCGCGCGACTCATCTCGCCCGAGGGCGCGATTGTGGGCTTGTCGTTCGTGCCGCAGCTGCACCCGAGCGGGTCAGGGGCGGGCGCTGGTTAGGGCTAGCCGAAGAGGGCTTTGGCGATGAGGTCGTTCATGACCTCGGTCGCGCCGCCGCCGATCGGGAGCAGTCGCGCATCGCGGTAGTGACGCTCCACCTCGGTGTCGCGCATGAAGCCCGCTCCGCCGTGGAGCTGGACCGCCGCGTCGACGACGAACGAGCAGGCCTCCACCGCCTGGTTCTTCGCCATCGCCGCTTCCGCGAACACCGGCTCGCCGGCGCAGTGCCGCTCGATCACGGCGTGCGTGTAGGTGCGCGCGACATCGACGGCGCGGGTCATCTCGACCAGCTTGTGGCGGACCACCTGCTTGTTGATCAGCGGTTTGCCGAACGCGACCCGCTGCTTCGTGTAGGCCACCGTGAGGTCCAGTGCGCGCTGGGCGACGCCGTACCCGTGGACCGCCAGCCCCAGGCGCTCCGAGGCGAAGTTCTGCGCGACCTGGATGAATCCGCTGCCTTCGGCACCGACCAGGTTCGCCGCCGGCACCCGCACGTCGACGTATGCCAGCTCGCCGGTGTCACTGCACAACCACCCCATCTTCGACAGCCGGCGTACGACGGAGAAACCGGGGGTGTCCGTGTCGACCACGATGAGCGAGATGCCGCGGTGCGGGTCGTCGCCGGTCCGCACCACGGTGGTGACGAAGTCGGCGCGGGTGGACGACGTGATGAACGTCTTCGCGCCGTTGATCACGTAGTGGTCGCCCTCGCGGACCGCCCGGGTACGGATCCCGGCCACGTCCGATCCGGCGTCGGGCTCGGTGACCGCCAGCGAGCCGATCTTGTCGCCGGCCAGCGTGGGCCGGACGTACCTGTCGATCAGCGCGGCGTCGCCGCTCTGCGCGATGTGCGGGCAGGCGATGCCATGGGTGAAAAGGGCGGACAGCAGGCCGCTCGACCCGCCGGAGTAGAGCATCTCCTCGGACACGATCGTGTTGTCGATCGCTGTGCCACCCTGCCCGCCGACCTCCTCGGGGAACGCGGTGCCGAGCAGCCCGGCCTCCGCGGCGGCCTTGTGCAGGCTGCGCGGTACCTCGCCGTCCTCCTCCCACTGCGCGAGGTGCGGCACGATCTCGCGCTCGGTGAAGTCCCGCACCACCTTGCGCAGGGCGACCCGCTCCTCGGTGCTCCACACGTCGCTCATCAGCCCACCTGTCATACGTTCTCGTGCTCGAGCAAGGAGGTCGGAACCTCCACATGGCGTGCGCGCAGCCACTCGCCGAGGCCCTTCGCCTGCGGATCCTGCCGGGTGGACGACGCGACCCCTTCGCCCAGGATTCCCTCGATCACGAAGTTGAGCGCCCGGAGGTTGGGCAACTCGTAGCGCTCCACCTTGAAGGCGGCCGTCTCGGGGAGCAGCTGCTGGAACATCGCCACGTCGAGGAAGGAGGCGAGCCAGTTGTACGTCGCGTCCGTGCGGACCCACACGCCGACGTTGGCGTTGCCGCCCTTGTCCCCGCTGCGTGCGCCGGCGATCGCACCGAGCGGCATCCTCCACGTCGCACCGATCTCGTACGGCGGGGTGGGCGGGGCGGGCGCCGGTGGCTGCGGCTTCGCGCCGGCTTCGGCGTGGACCTCGATGCGCTCGTCGTGCTGCGTCACGACGCGATGCTCGACGCGCGAGTTGGGGATGTACCCCGCCTGGTAGACGCCGTACGGCGACGCCTCGCCCGGCGGTGAGGTCATCGTCGCGCCCGGATAGGAGGCCAGGGCGATCTCGACGGCGGCGTTGGAGAACGGCCGGCCGATCTTCTTGGCGTCGCTGTCCTTGACCGAGACGGTCAGCCGCGCGACCGCCTGCTCGTTGGTCTCCGGATCGTCACGGTCGGTCCGCGACAGATGCCACTCCACGGTCTCGATGCCATCGAGGGCGGGGGAGAGCTGGCGGCGTACGACGTCCGCCTTCGCCTCGATGTCGAGGCCGGTCAGCAGGAAGGTCATCGAGTTGCGGAACCCGCCGAGCGTGTTGATGCAGACCTTCGTCGTGTCCGGAGGGACCAGGCCCTTCACGCCGGAGATCCGGACCCGGTCCGGCCCGTCCTGGGCGAGCTGGATCGTCGAGAAGTCCGCGGTGACGTCCGGGTTGAGGTAGTGCGTGCTTCCGATTTCGTAGAGCAGCTGCGCGGTCACCGTGCCGACGTCGACCAGCCCTCCGGTGCCGTCGTGCTTCGTGATCACCGCGCTGCCGTCGGAGGCGATCTCCGCGAGCGGGAAGCCCAGGTACTCGATGCCTGGGACCTCGTTGAAGTAGGCGTAGTTCCCGCCGGTCGCCTGCGCGCCGCACTCCAGGACGTGACCGGTCACGAGAGCGCCGGCGAGCGCGTCGTAGTCGTCCCGGGCCCAGCCATGCCACCACGCGGCCGGCCCGATGACCAGCGCGGCGTCCGTGACCCGTCCCGTGACGACAACCTGTGCGCCGCCCTCGAGGGCCGTGGCGATCCCCCATCCGCCGAGGTAGGCGTTGGCGGTGATCGTCGAGGCCGGAAGGTCGAGTCCGGCGCGCGCGAGCTCGTCCTTGCGCGGGAGGAGGTCGTCGCCCTCGATGTAGGCGACGTTGACCCGCAGGCCGAGCCGGCTCGCGATCTCGCGGACCGCGGCGGCGCAACCAGCCGGGTTCAGCCCGCCCGCGTTGGCTACGATCTTCACCCCGCGCTCCCACGCGATGCCGAGGCAGTCGTCGAGCTGGCGGACGAACGACGCGGCGTACCCGCGGGACGGGTCCTTCGCCTGGGTCCGCCACAGCAGGAGCATGGTGAGCTCGGCGAGGTAGTCGCCGGTGAGCACGTCGAGCTCGCCGCCTTCGACCATCTCGCGCATCGCGGCGAACCGGTCGCCGTAGAAACCCGAACAGTTGCCGATTCGCAGGGGCCTCGCCACGTCCACACCTCCCGGCCCCTCGACCTGACAGCGGAGTCGGCTTTCGCCGACACTTCGCACGGACGCTACCAACCCGGTGACTACCCTGACCGCAATGGCCGACGTAACGATCGAATGGGGCCACACCTTCCATCTGCGGGTGCTGGATGTCGGTCTGGCGTGCTGCGCCGTCGAGTTCGCCGCAGCGGCCGCACGAACCGAGGACATGGCCGAGGTGGGTGCCCGTCCGTTCGTACCCGAGCCGCGCGCCGCGAACGTCATGGTCGTGTCCGGGACGGTCACCGACAAGCTCGCGCCGCAGGTCAAGCGGCTGTACGACGAGATGCCGCCGGACAGCTTCGTCATGTCGTTCGGGTCCTGCGCGAACTCCGGGGGCCCGTACTGGGACTCCTACAGCGTCACCAAGGGCGCCGACCAGATGATCCCGGTCGATGTCTACGTTCCGGGGTGCCCCCCGCGGCCGGAAGCCCTGCTCGCCGGGCTCGCGCAACTCGGCGACCGCCTCTCGAGAGGCGCCGCGTCGTCGGCGAGGCGGGGGACGTGACCCGGCTCGAGTCCGTGGGCGGCGCGACGACCGACGTGGAGGCCACTGGCTGGGTCGAGGCCGCCACCGCGCTGCGGGCGGACGCGGACTGTGACTTCTTCGACTGGCTCACCGCGTACGACGACGGCGACGCCGGGCTCGCAGTCGTAGCACGGGTCTGGTCGATCGCTCGGCGGGAGGGGGCGATGCTCCGGACGTGGGTGGCGCGAGAGGGCGGAACCCTGCCCACCCTCACCTCGCTGTGGGTCGGCGCGGCCTGGCACGAACGCGAGACCGCCGAGATGTTCGGCGTCGGATTCGTCGGACATCCCGACCCGCGACCGTTGCTGCTGCCCGAGGGGTTCGACGGTCATCCGCTGCGCAAGGAGTTCGTGCTCGCGTCCCGGGTGGCGAAGGAGTGGCCCGGTGCCAAGGAGCCGGGTGAGTCGGTCGCCGGCCGCAAGCGGCCCCCCGGGGTACCCCAGCCCGGGACGTGGCCGTGAGGTGGAGGTGGCAACGGTGAGCCTCCCGGCCCGCAGCCGCGGTGTGATCGCGCTGCGCGAGGATTCGTGCACGTCGTGCATGGTCTGCGCGCGGGAGTGCCCGGACTGGTGCATCTACATCGACTCGCACAAGGAGACCGAGCCGGCGACCGAGGTTGGCGGTCGACCGCGGACTCGGCATGTCCTCGACCGGTTCGCGATCGACTACGCGCTGTGCATGTACTGCGGGATCTGCGTCGACGTGTGCCCGTGGGATGCCCTGTTCTGGTCGCCGGAGTACGAGCACGCCTCAACCGACCCGCTCGGACTGACCCACGAGCGCGACACACTCGGCCTCTGGATGCGTTCGGTCCCCGCCGTCGACGCCGGATAGCGGGATGGTGGACGGGTGATCCGGACCCGGCTGTATCGCGACGGCTCGTGCGTCGAGGAGAACTTCGACCCGGCACTGATCTCCGAGCACCTCAAGGCGGATGACGCCCGCTGCATGGTGTGGCTCGACCTCGAGGCTCCAGGTCCGAAAGAGCTCGCCCTGATCGCTGAGGAGTTCGACCTCAACCCGCTCGCCGTCGAGGATGCGACCACCGGGCGGCAGCGGCCGAAGCTCGACCACTACGACGACCACGTCTTCATCTCGCTCTACGACGTCGCGCTCGAGGAAGGCACCGGCGCCCTCGAGGCGCACGAGCTCTCGGTCTTCGCCGCGCGCCAGTACCTGATCACCGTCCGCAAGACCCCCGGGTACTCGCTCGACCCGGTCGTTGCACGTTGGGACGACAACGCGCACCTTGCGAAATACGGGATCGGGTTCTTGCTGTGGGGGCTGCTCGACGTGGTCGTGGACGGGCACTTCGACACCGTCCAGCGGCTCGACGACCGCGTCGACCATCTCGAAGACCTGCTGTTCGACCCGAGCGAGACGGGTACGGCGGTGCAGCGCGAGTCCTACCAGCTGCGCAAGTCGCTGGTCCGCATCCGCCGGGTCGTGCTCCCGACCCGCGAGGTGCTGAACTCGCTCATGCGTCGCGAGAGCGAACTGGTCGACGACGCGCTGATGCCCTACTACCAGGACGTCTACGACCACGTGCTGCGCGCAGCCGACTGGACCGACTCGCTGCGGGACCTGGTGTCCTCGATCCTGGAAACCCACCTGACCATCCAGGGCAACCGGATGAACGAGATCATGAAGAAGGTCACGTCGTGGGCGGCGATCGCGGCCGTCCCCGCGGTCGTGACCGGGTACTACGGGATGAACGTGCTGACCTATCCGAGCAACGGGACGGACGCCGGCGGATATGCGGCGCTCGGCCTGATGGCCGGTCTGGTCGCCCTTCTGTACGTGGTCTTCAAGCGGATCGACTGGCTGTAGCCGCCGCCCCCGGGCTATCCGGTCGCCGAGATGCTGGCCCGCCAGAACCCGACGCCCTCGTAGGTCTTCGCCAAGGTGTAAACGGCCTGCACCTTGACGTCGCGGAACCCGGCATCGGCCACCATCTGGCAGAGAGCGTCGAGCGACGGTATCCACCACACGACGTCGTCCCAGCCGCCGAGGTACTGAAGGTTCGCACCCAGACTGCCTCGGGGTGTGTCGATGTCGACCACGTCGCAGAGCAGGAAGGTCCCCGACGTCACTGACCGGATGCGTTCCAGCGCCGTGAGCGGATCGCGCAGGTGCAGCAGCAGGTCGCCGCAATGCACGAAGTCGAACTTCCCGATGTCGGCCGGGTCGAGGTGGTAGACGTTGCTCGACCGACGTACCACCTTCGACTGCAGCGCGCGGTGCGCGATCTCGAACCCCTGCCCGATCGGCGGAAGTGTCTCGATCGCGTCGACCGTGGGTCGGGCGAGCGTGGGGAAGTCGAGGTGGCGGGGGTCGTCGATGTCGATGGCCGTCACGTCCGCGCCGCGCCGCTCCATCTCGAACGCCCAGAAGCCATCGAAGGTCGCGACGTCGAGCGCGCGCTTGCCGGTCAGGTCGGAAGGCAGGCCGTAGCGCGGCAGCAGCGGCCGGTGGTCGAACTGGCCCGGCGTGACGACCCCGCCCGGCAGCTCGATCGTGTGGTACCAGCTCACCGAGGTGATCAGCTGGGTGAGGTCGTCGTCGTCGGTCCAGCCCTGCGACCGGGCATGTTCGGCGCCCTTGTCGGATGCGGTCTTGATGAAGTCCGTGGCGCGTGAGATGTCGCGCGTGCGCAGGCTCGGCTGCGGCGGCGGGTCGACGAAGCGCAGCCCGCCTTCATCGAGGGTGCGGCGCCGCGAACGCCCGAGCCGGTCGCGGACCGACGCGGGCACCGTTACCGACACTTCCCAGTCGCGCCACCGCATGCGTGCCACTCGGGTCACTCGCCTTCTACCGGTAGTTCGTGAACTGCAGAGGGATGCCGATGTCCGCGTTCTTCAGCAGCGCGATCACCGCTTGGAGATCGTCCCGCTTCTTGCTCGACACCCGGACCGTGTCGCCCTGCACCGCCGCCTGCACACCCTTCGGCGCGTCGGTCTTGATCAGCTTGGTGATCATCCGCGCCTTTTCCGCGTCGATGCCCTGGCGGATCTTGACGGTGAGCCGGGAGGTCCCGCCGGCGGCCGGTTCCGGGTCACCGTGGTCCAGTGCCTTCAGCGACACCTCCCGCTTGACCAGGCGCTCCTTGAAGACGTCGAGCACAGCCTTGACCCGTTCGTCGCTGTTCGCCGTGATCACGACGGCATCGTCGCCGCTCCACGCGATCGATGCGCCGGTGCCCTTGAAGTCGAACCGCTGCCCGACCTCCTTGCCCGCCTGGTTGAGCGCGTTGTCGACCTCCTGGCGCTCGACCTTGCTCACGACGTCGAACGACGAATCGGCCATGGGACTTCGCCTCCTCAACTGTGCGCGTGCACCGGCTATCCTGTCCGACGCGCACCTGCGGGTGCCGCGGCGGGTTGCCCGAGTGGTCAAAGGGAACGGTCTGTAAAACCGTCGGCTTCGCCTACGTTGGTTCGAACCCAACACCCGCCACAAGCGTCGGCCAGGCGTTGAGCCGAAACCCGCTTCCGGCTCTCGACCGGGCTCGGGGCTTGTCAGGTAATCTCGTCGCCGCCGCCCCCTTAGCTCAGTCGGCAGAGCGTCTCCATGGTAAGGAGAAGGTCTACGGTTCGATTCCGTAAGGGGGCTCGATCCCAGCCTTCGGCTGGCTCAATGTCACTCGCGATCAGATGGTCACTCGCGATCAGATGCAGCCCACGTTGGTGAGGTGGCCTGGCCCGGCCAGGAAGCGACTCAGGTTCGCCGCGGGAATCGCCAGTCCGTCGCGGTTTCGCCGGAGGACGGCGAACACCACTCCGACCACCTTGCCCTCGGCGTTGAGCAGCGGCCCGCCTGAGTTCCCGTGCTGGACTTTCGCGGTGATCTCAAGAACCTTGCCGGGCAGTCCGAGCGGCTCGGCGCTCTTCAGGCTGACGACCTTTCCCGCCCGGATGGCCAGCTGGTTGCCTCGCGGGTAGCCAGCGACCCACACCTTCGCGCCCCGCGACAGCGGCGCCGGGTCGAGCGTCGCAGGGTGCACCGCGACGTGTGGCGACTCGAGCAAAGCCAGATCCGGCCCTCGGGAGATCGCCGAGACGATGGCGTGGAAGTCCGAGCCGGACCAGGTGGCAAGCTGCAGCTCGCCCGAGCCGGCCGCGACGTGGCGGTTTGTCACGAGGCCCTTCTCGGAGTCGAACGCCGACCCCACCGTGAGGCAGGCGGAGCTGCGGACGCGGTAGACGAAGCCGCGAGCTTCGCGCAACAGTCGCTTCGCGATCGGCAACGGCGCGGCGGTCGGGGTCTGTACCGGTGGGGGTGGTGTGAAGGCGGCCAACGGTGGCGGGCCGGGCACGCAGCCCGACAGTACGACGCAGGCGGTCGCCGCAGCCGCGAGGGTGACCAGGAGTCGCCGGGTCATCCGACGCCGCTGAGCTCGGACTGAAGCGCCGAGTTGGCGTTCTGGGCATATGCGCAGGCGTTCCCTGCGGCGGCCGCGTTCTGTTCCAGGTACGGGTCGAAGGACTGCGACGACACATCACGCGCGATCTCGTTGATCAGCCCGCGCATGTTGTTCACGCAGCTGGACAGCGCGTCGGAGACCCGCCCGGCGTCGATTGCCACCGTCTTGAACAGCGTTTCCTGGTCGATCGCCTTCTCCTTGGCGTTGGCCGCCGCGGACAGCCGCGACTTCAGGTGGCTCACCTGGCCGTGCAGCGTCGTCAGCTCGGCGGACATCGCCGTCAGCGAGTTGTTCGCATCGGTCAGTCGCGAGGTCAGGGTCTGGCTGCGCGCGGCCTCGACGCGCTCGTTGTTCCGCCACTTCTTGGCGACCGAGTTCTGGTTGACGGCGATCGCGATGAGCCCGGCCGCAAGCAGCAACGACACCACGACGAGCGGCGTTCCACGCATCGACGACAACGACGGCACAGCCAGCGGTCGGCGCGGCCGGGACCGACTCACCGCCGGAAACGGCATGGGCGGGGCCGGCAGTGCCGGTGGCGGCGACGCCACGACGGCGGGCTCAGCTGCCGGAGTGGGCGGCGCGGCGGTCGCTGCGGGCGCTGCCGGCGGTGCGACAGGTGGGGCGGGGAGTGCAACCGGCGCGGGCGGCGTTGCAGAGCCGCTGCCGACCTGGCCGTTGGGCTCGACCGGGCCGTCCCAGCCGGGCGGGTAGAAGATCGTCCCCATCTCGGTCCCCGATTCCCGTGTCGACGAAGATGCCAGCCTGCTTCGGTCTGGACCGGGCTAATCCTTGACCAATAACGCCTAACCGGCGAGCCCGGATTCGACTCATGGCACGATGGAGCGCTGGTCCGCGCAGGCGCGGACCGTGGCGGAGTAGCTCAGCCTGGTAGAGCAAGCGGCTCATAATCGCTGTGTCGCCGGTTCAAGTCCGGCCTCCGCTACTAGAGGTGAATCGCCCCGGGTTTGGTGGAGGCTCGGTTATTTGGAACCAGCCCCGGTCGGGACGGGCGTGTGAGGGTAACGCTGGGGTCTGATGTTGGCCCGGTGATTGGCCTCGAACTCGGCGGGAGGCACGAGTCCGATCTCGC
>CAZEAM010000114.1:0-7065 GCA_964510285.1 uncultured Frankiaceae bacterium
CGAGACCGGCGGCTGGCGCGACGTCGACGCGCCGGTCGTGGTGCTGGCGCGTGGCGACGGCTGGCAGGACCTGCTGCCCAGCCAGCGGGTGCGTATCCTCGCGCGCTTCACCCCGCCCCACCGCGGCGATGACGTGGCCGCGGTGCTCGATGCCGTGGGAGTGCCGACGTTGCTCGGCCGGCCGTCGTGGTGGCAACGCGCGGCCGGGCGGGCGAGGGCGTCGCTGCGGGCGGCCTGCGCGAGCCTGCCGGCCGATCCGCGCGGCCTGCTGCCCAGCCTGGTCGACGGTGACACCAGCGCGGTGCCCGAGAGGCTGCGCGACGACATGCGGGTGACCGGCCTCAGCCACCTCGAGGCGGTGTCCGGCGAGAACCTCGGGATCGTGCTCGGTGTGTGCCTGGCCGCCATGCGCGGGATCGGACTGCGCCGCCGGACTCGCGTCGCGGGGGCCGCCGCCGCGGTCGCCGGGTTCGTCGTGCTCGCGCGGCCCTCCGCGAGCGTGCAGCGCGCGGCGGTCATGAGCGGCGTGATGCTGCTCGCGATGTTCACCGGGCGTCGTACCGGCGCGCGGTCGTCGCTCGCCGTCGCGGTCACCGCGCTGGTGCTGCTCAACCCCTTCCTGGCCCGGTCGGTCGGCTTCATCCTGTCCGTGGTCGCGACCGCCGGGATCGTCGTCCTCGCGCCGGCGTGGAGCTCTCGCCTCGCGGCGCGGATGCCCCGACCGCTGGCGATCGCCGTGGCGGTCTCCGCTGCCGCGCAGCTTGCCTGTACGCCGGTGCTGATCCTCGCCTTCGGCGAGCTCACGCCGTACGCCGTGCCGGCCAACGTCGCCGCCGCCGCGGCGGTGGTGCCGGCGACCGTGCTCGGGGTGGTCGCGGCGGTCCTCGCCCCGATGTCGACCACGCTGGCCGGTCCGCTGGTCGCCGTCGGCGGGCTCGCCGCATCGGTGGTCGCGCGGGTGGCGCACGCCTTCGCCACGTTGCCTGGTGCCGGAACGACGGTCTCGCGGCCGGTCGCGGTCGTCCTCGCGATCGTCGCGGGGTTCGTGTTCGTGACCGCGGCGAGAGGTGCCGATGCCGCGGCGCGTCGTGAGATTCTCTAGGGGTGGCGAGCGCAACGGTGGTGGTCGGTGAAGCCGGCCTGCTCGCCGACCGCGCGGTGTCCCGCGCGGTGTCGGCCGCCGGGCCGGACGCGTCCGTCCACGAGGTGGCCGGGGCGGAGCTCACCCCCGAGCTGCTGGCCGAGATCGCCTCGCCGTCGCTGTTCGCCGAGCCGCGGCTGCTCGTCATCCGCGGCCTGCAGGACCTCGCCAAGGACATGACCGATCCGCTCGTGTCGGTGGTCGAGGACGATGCCGCGGACGTCGCGGTCGTCGCCGTGCACGCGGGCGGTGCGAAAGGCAAGGCGGTGCTGGAGGCGCTCAAGGGCGTGGGCGCGAAGGTCGTTGCGGTGCCGAAGCTCACCTCCGTGCGCGACCGTGAGCAGTTCGTGATCGACGAGGTGAAGCAGGCCGGCGGGCGGATCGACCGGGAGGCCGCGGTTGACCTCGTCGCTGCGATCGGCACCGACCTGCGCGAGCTCGCGACCGCGTGCGCGCAGCTGGTCGTCGACGTCGGCAAGGGGATCGGCGTGGCCGAGGTGGCGACCTACTACCGCGGGCGCGCCGAGTCGAGCGGGTTCACCGTCGCCGACCGCGCGGTGGAGGGCAACGCGGCGGCGGCGATCGAGACGCTGCGCTGGGCGTTCGCCACCGGGCTCGACCCGATCCTGGTGAGCAGCTCGCTCGCCGCGAACCTGCGGCTGATCGCCCAGGTGGCCGCCGCCGGGCACGGGTCGCCCGAGGCGGTGGCCGCCCGGCTCGGCATGCCGGCCTGGAAGGTCCGGCGCGCCCAGGACTGGCTGCGCCGGTGGCGACCGGACCCGCTGGCCCGCGCGATCCGGGCCGTGGCCGTGGCCGATGCGGACCTGAAGGGCGCCGCCGACGACGCGGCGTACGCCGTGGAGCGCGCGGTCCTGCTCGTCGCTGAGGCGGCGAACTCGGCCGCATGACCGAGCCCAGCGTCGACGAGCGGCCCCCCAACGCCGATCGTGACCATCCGCCGTTCCGGTTGCGCGAGCGGCGGCTGGTCCTGCTGCCCGATCTGCGCCCGCCGACTCTCGAGGAGCTGCGGTGG
This sequence comes from uncultured Frankiaceae bacterium, assembly GCA_964510285.1. Taxonomy (GTDB): domain Bacteria; phylum Actinomycetota; class Actinomycetes; order JAFAQI01; family JAFAQI01; genus DASZTV01. Next base: position 2,175 of record CAZEAM010000114.1, read on the forward strand.
GCGGCCCGCGAACGCCGCCGTCGCCGCGAGCCGCCGCAACAGCGCGTCCCGGTCGAGCATGAACCGGATGCAGGCCGGGAACCGGTCGATGTGCCCGCGACGATCACCGAATCGGTACCGACCGACGTCGAGCCGTCCCCGGCCGAGCCTGCCGAGGCCGACACCACCGAGTCCGAGCTCGCCGAGGTTGGGCCTGTCGAGGTCGAGCCTGCCGTCATCGACCTCGTCGCCCTCGAGGAGGCGCCGGCTGCCGAGCCGGAGCCGGCGCAGCTGCGGCCCTGGCGACCGGCCGTCCTGCCCGGACCCGAGGCGGACGCGACCCCCGAGCCCGCGTGGGTGGCGGAGGTCCGCGCCGAGGTGGCGCCGGTCGTGGTCGAGCCCGAGTCGCCAGCCGAGGCCGAAGCCGAACCGGAAGCGCCGGCTGACGTCGCACCGCAACCGCCGGCCGAGCCCGCGCCGGAACTTCCGGACGAACCTGCCGACGAGAGCGCGCCGCCACTGGTTTCCCAGGTCCTGGTGGTTCGCGAGCCGGTGTCCGGTGAGCCCGGCGGGATCGCGGTCCTCGAGGATCTCGAGACGCAGGCGCGCACCGTCACCAGGCTGGTGCCGCTACCGGTCGAGGCCGCCGCCGTCGAGCCGGCCGCACCGCTCGGCGACCTGGTCGAGGAGCCCGCCGATCACGAGGTCGTCGAGGAGGCGGTCGAGGAGGAGTCTCGGTCGGCGCCGCTCTACTGGCGGCTGCTGCGCTTGCGTCACACCCGGCCGAACGGCTGGCTGCGGGCGCTGTACTTCGAGGGGTCCGTGGCGCTCGGGGTGGTCCTGGTCCTCGCCGAGGCGGCCAGTGTCTGGACGATCGTCGTGCTCCCGCTGGTCGTCGCGGTCGTCGTCAAGGCCAACGACGTGCTGGCCGGCAACCTGGGCCGGGTCTACCGCCAGCCGCAGCGGCGGTCGCGAACCTAGGGACGGGCTACTTCGCGCCCTGCGCGCGCACGGCCATGGCCGACTTGCGGTTCGCCGCCTGGTTCTTGTGAATGACGCCCTTGCTGGCGGCCTTGTCGAGCAGCCGCGAGGCGCTGCGAAGCGCAGTGGACGTGGCGGCGGCGTCGCCGCTGTCCGCGGCCTCCCGGAACCGGCGTACCGCGGTCTTGAGCTCCGACTTCACGGCCTTGTTGCGCAGCCGAGCAGCTTCGTTCTGCTTGTTGCGCTTGATCTGGCTCTTGATGTTGGCCACGCGGGAGCTACCTCGATCGGTCGGGATGAACGTCGTCGGCGAAAGTACCGGCCCAAAAGATTAGCAGCGCGGATCGACCGCGGGCTAATCGCTCATGCCACGATGGAATGTGGCCACCAGCGTCGCGGTGACGGATCCGGCCCGGATCCGCAATTTCTGCATCATCGCGCACATCGACCACGGCAAGTCCACGCTCGCCGACCGGATGCTCGAGATCACCGGGCTGGTCGACTCCCGCCAGATGCGCGCGCAGTACCTGGACAAGATGGACATCGAGCGCGAGCGCGGGATCACGATCAAGGCGCAGAACGTTCGGCTGCCCTGGTCGGTCGACGGCGAGGACTACGTCCTGCACCTGATCGACACGCCCGGCCACGTCGACTTCTCCTATGAGGTGAGCCGTAGCCTCGCCGCCTGCGAGGGCGCGATCCTGCTGGTCGACGCGGCACAGGGCATCGAGGCGCAGACGCTGGCGAACCTCTACCTCGCGATCGAGAACGACCTGCACCTGATCCCAGTGCTGAACAAGATCGACCTGCCGGCGGCGCAGCCGGAGAAGTACGCCGACGAGATCTCCCGGATCATCGGCTGCGACCCCGGTGACGTGCTCCGGGTGAGCGCGAAGACCGGTGAGGGGGTGCGCGACCTGCTCGACCAGGTCGTCGCGCAGGTCCCACCACCGGTAGGCGACCCGGACGCGCCGGCCCGCGCCCTGATCTTCGACTCGGTGTACGACGTGTACCGCGGCGTCATCACCTACGTGCGGGTTGTCGACGGGCGGCTGACGACCCGCGACCGCTGCCTGATGATGTCGACCGGCGCCTCGCACGAGACCCTCGAGGTCGGCGTGGCGGCGCCCGACCCGACGCCGACGGCCAGTCTGGGGGTCGGCGAGGTCGGCTACGTGATCCCCGGCGTAAAGGACGTACGGCAGGCCAGGGTCGGCGACACCATCACCAGCGCCGCGCGGCCGGCGCCCGAGTCGCTGGGCGGCTACCGCCACCCCAAGCCGATGGTCTACTCCGGCCTCTATCCGATCGACGGCAGCGACTACCCGTTGCTGCGCGACGCGCTGGACAAGCTGCAGCTCAACGACGCGGCGCTGGTCTACGTGCCCGAGACGTCGACCGCGCTGGGCTTCGGGTTCCGCTGCGGCTTTCTTGGCCTGCTTCATCTGGAGATCGTCCGGGAGCGGCTCGAGCGCGAGTTCGACCTGGCGCTCATCTCCACCGCGCCCAACGTCGTCTACCGCGTCGAGATGGAAGACGGCGACGAGGTCGTCGTGACCAACCCGGCGGACTGGCCGGCCGGGAAGGTCGGCGAGGTCTACGAGCCGGTCGTCGACGCGATGCTGCTGCTGCCGAACGACTACGTCGGCGCGGTGATGGACCTGTGCCAGACCCGGCGCGGCACGTTGAAGGGGATGGAGTACCTCTCCGAGGACCGCGTCGAGCTGAAGTACACGCTGCCGCTCGCGGAGATCATCTTCGACTTCTTCGACCAGCTGAAGTCACGCACCCGCGGGTACGCCTCGCTCGACTACGAGCCCGCGGGGGAGCAGGTCGCGGACCTCGTGAAGGTCGACATCCTGCTGCAGGGCGAGCCGGTCGACGCGTTCAGTGCGATCGTGCACAAGGACAAGGCGTACTCCTACGGCACCGCGATGGCGTCCAAGCTGCGCGAGCTGATCCCGCGCCAGCAGTTCGAGGTGCCGATCCAGGCGGCGATCGGATCGCGGGTGATCGCCCGCGAGAACATCCGCGCGATGCGCAAGGACGTCCTCGCCAAGTGCTACGGCGGTGACATCACCCGCAAGCGCAAGCTGCTGGAGAAGCAGAAGGAAGGCAAGCGGCGAATGAAGATGGTGGGTCGGGTCGAAGTGCCGCAGGAGGCCTTCATCGCCGCGCTGTCCACCAACGCCGCCAAGGACTAGCCCCCGTTCGAGAAGAACCAGCCCCGTTCGAAGTAGCACACGAAGTGGCCCGGTCGGCGGTCGGTCACGCTCACGGTCTGCCTGGGCGACCGACTTTGTGTGCTAATTCGAACTTGACAACGAGGCTTTCGAAAGAGTAGTTTCTAAATGGTTCTTTCGAATGGAGCGTTCCGATGATCAACCCACTTGTCGTCGAATCAGCGCGGGAGCGCACCGCGGAGCTGCGGCGCTTGGCCCGCCCCTCTCCGACGCGCAACGGCCAGCGCTCGCGGACCCGGCTGCGCGCACTCGGGCGCCGATGACCGCAAAGCCCCGCAAGGACAACCCGGACACCCAGCCGCCACGGGCAGCCGCGGCGCGCCGTACTGATGCCCGGCCCCTGACCGACCCCCGCGAGATCAGGGCGGTCGCGCACCCGGTCCGGCTCGCCCTGCTCGAGGCACTCAGCCGGGAAGGTCCGCTCACGGCGACGCAGGCCGCGGACATCGTGGACGAGTCACCGGCGAACTGCTCCTTCCACCTCCGCACACTCGCGAAGTACGGCTTCGTGGAGGAGGCGCCTGGCGGCGCCGGCCGTCAGCGTCCGTGGCGCCGGGTGTCGTTCGGCCAGTCCCTCGAGCTGGCCGAGGAGGGAGAGGCAGGGATCGCGGCGCAGGCGTTCGCGCACCTCTACGACGAGCGGCTGTTCGCCCGGATCCGCCGGTACATCGACACCATTGCGGCCTTCCCGAAGGATTGGCAGGACGCGTCGTACCTGTTCGACTCCCTGGTCTATCTGACCCCGGAGGAACTCAGCGAGCTGCAGGCGGGCATTCTCGAGCTGATGGTGAAGTTCTCCGAACGCACGGAGGACAAGACGCTGCGCCCCGAAGGCTCGCGCGCGGTCCAGCTCGCGGCGTTCGGCTTCCCGCTCCCGCCGACCGCGTCCGGCAACTAGCAACCTGCGCGCGGCAGCGCAGACTGGTCCGGTGCCATCGACCCTGCCTGACGGCGAGCCGGCACCGGCTGACGGCCGGTTGCCGGAGGCGGCGCTCGCCTCGGCGGGAGCGCAGCCGTTCGGCGTGTACGTGCACGTGCCGTTCTGCGCCAGCCGGTGCGGCTACTGCGACTTCAACACCTACACCGCGACCGAGCTCGGTGCAGGGGCCTCCCAGGACGAGTACGCCGCGACCGCGGCCCGCGAGCTCGACCTCGCTGCCGAGGTGCTGGGCGGTCGGCCGGGTGCGCAGACCGTGTTCTTCGGCGGCGGGACTCCGACCCTGCTGCCGGCCTCCGACCTCGTCGGTCTGCTGCGTCGCATCGACGGCGTACTCGGCCTCGCCCCCGGCGCCGAGGTGACCGCGGAGGCGAACCCGGAGTCGGTCACCCCGGAATCGCTGGGCGCGCTGCGGGCCGGCGGCTTCACCAGAATCAGCTTCGGGATGCAGTCGGCGCGTCGCCACGTGCTGGCGGTCCTCGATCGGACGCACAGCCCGGGGCGGGCGCAGGCGGCCGTCGCGGAAGCGCGCGCGGCCGGCTTCGACCACGTCAACGTCGACCTGATCTATGGCACGCCGGGGGAGTCCGACGCGGACTGGAGGGCATCGCTCGAGGCAGCCGTCGACACCGGCGCCGACCACGTCTCGGCGTACTCACTGATCGTCGAGCCGGGCACCCGCCTCGCGGCGCGGGTCTCCCGGGGCGAGCTGGCCGACCCCGACGACGACGTCCTCGCGGACCGTTACCTG
>CAZEAM010000115.1:0-1997 GCA_964510285.1 uncultured Frankiaceae bacterium
ATTGGTTAGAGTGCTAGGCATGCCGAAGATCCTCTCCTTCCACAGCGACGCCCGCGACGCGCTGCAGCGGGGCGTCGACGCCCTCGCCGACGTCGTCAAGGTGACCCTCGGCCCCCGCGGCCGCAACGTGGTCATCGACAAGAAGTGGGGCGCCCCGACCATCACCAACGACGGCGTGACCATCGCGAAGGAGGTCGAGCTCGAGGACCCGTACGAGAACCTCGGGGCCCAGCTCGCCAAGGAGGTCGCGACCAAGACCAACGACATCGCCGGCGACGGCACGACGACGGCCACGGTGCTCGCCCAGGCGATGGTTCGCGAAGGCCTGCGCAACGTCGCCGCCGGGGCCCAGCCGCTCGCCCTCAAGCGCGGCATCGACGCCGCCGTCGACGTGGTCAACGACAAGCTGCTGTCGATCGCGCGTGAGGTCAACGACCAGAGCGAGGTCGCCAACGTCGCGTCGATCTCCGCGCAGGACGCCGCGATCGGCGACCTGATCGCCGAGGCGTTCGCGAAGGTCGGCAAGGACGGTGTCATCACCGTCGAGGAAGCCCAGACGATGGGTCTCGAGCTCGAGTTCACCGAGGGCATGCAGTTCGACAAGGGCTACATCTCGCCGTACATGGTGACCGACGCCGAGCGCATGGAAGCGGTCCTGGACGACGCCTACGTCCTGATCCACCAGGGCAAGGTCAGCGCCGTCAACGACATCCTCCCGCTGCTCGAGAAGGTCGTGCAGTCGTCCAAGCCGCTGCTGGTCATCGCTGAGGACGTCGAGGGCGAGGCCCTGTCGACGCTCGTCGTGAACAAGATCCGCGGGACCTTCACGGCGGTAGCGGTCAAGGCGCCGGGCTTCGGCGACCGTCGCAAGGCGATGCTGCAGGACATGGCGATCCTGACCGGCGGTCAGGTGATCAGCGAGGAGGTCGGGCTCAAGCTGGACGCGGTCGGGCTGGACAGCCTCGGCACCGCGCGGCGGGTCACGATCACCAAGGACACGACCACGATCGTCGACGGTGGCGGGAAGGCTGCCGACATCGAGGACCGGATCCGCCAGATCCGCAAGGAGATCGACGAGACGGACTCCGACTGGGATCGCGAGAAGCTGCAGGAACGGCTGGCGAAGCTCTCCGGGGGCGTCGGTGTGATCCGGGTCGGCGCGCACACCGAGGTGGAGCTGAAGGAGAAGAAGCACCGCCTCGAGGACGCGATCTCCGCGACCCGCGCCGCGATCGAGGAGGGCATCGTCGCCGGTGGCGGCTCCGCCCTGGTTTCGGTGCTTCCGGCGCTCGACGGCGATCTCGGCAAGGAAGGCGACGAGGCGACCGGGGTCGGGATCGTTCGCGGCGCGCTCGTCGAGCCGCTGCGCTGGATCGCGCAGAACGCCGGCGTCGAGGGATACGTCGCGGTGAGCAAGGTGCGCGACCTGAAGGCCGGTCACGGACTCAACGCCGCCACCGGCGAGTACGTCGACCTGATCAAGGCAGGCGTCGTGGACCCGGTCAAGGTCACCCGCTCCGCGGTGCGCAACGCCGCCAGCATCGCCGGCATGCTGCTCACCACCGAGACCCTCGTCGTGGACAAGCCCGACGAGGAGGAGCCCGACGGGCACAGTCACGGGCACGGCCACTCGCACGGCCCCGGCGGGCACCACCACTAGAGCCGGCCACTCGACCGTCCTCGCGTGCGCACCGAGAAGGACCTTGCGTCCCTGCTCGCCGATAGTGAGCGGGCGGTCTTTCGCGGGACCCCGAGCAAGGCGGTCGCCGGGCTCGAGAGCGCGGTAGCCGTCGCGCAGGGCGGTGGCCTGTACGCCGAGGTCGCGGCCGCCGTCTGGCTGCTCGGCGTCGCGCTGTCGGCCTCCGGGCGGTACGGCGCGTCGCTCAAGGTGCTCATCCCGCTGCTGGAGGCCGGTGAGGCCCCGGATGCGTCGGACAACCCGGAGCTCAAGCTGTTCGCTTCGCTGTCCGCCGGCACGGCCGCGGCGGTGCACCGCG
>CAZEAM010000116.1:0-6784 GCA_964510285.1 uncultured Frankiaceae bacterium
TGAGGCCCTGGAGCGCGAGGCTGACGACTCCGACGAGGATGACGATGCCCGACCCGATGTACCACCGCAGGCGCTTGCCGATGAAGTCGTAGGAGACCTCCCCGCGGTAGAGCCGGGTGGCGAGAGACTCGCGCTCGTGTGCCACCTCAGGCCTCCCTTCCGCGCGGGCGTCGGGCTCGCACGGGCTCGGCCGGCTCCTCCCGGACCACCCCGGAGCGAGCGCGCCCGATGCCGGTCCACGCCTTGCCGGAGTCGAACGCCGGCCGGCGACCCAACACCTGCAGGAGCGGGCGGGTGAAGAAGAACACGATGAACAGGTCGGAGATCGTGGACAGCCCCAAGGTGAACGCGAATCCACGCACGTCGCCGATCGAGACCATGTAGAGGACGACTGCGGCGAGCAGCGAGACCGTGTCGGCGGACATGATCGTCCGTCGCGCACGTGGCCAGGCCCGGTCGACCGCACTCCGCAGGCGCCGACCTTCCCGGACCTCGTCCCTGAGCCGTTCGAAGTACACGACGAACGAGTCCGCGGTGATCCCCACCGCGACGATGAAGCCGGCGATGCCCGGCAGCGACAGCGTGTAGCCCAGCGAGGAGTGCCCGAGCAGCGTCGTCACGGCGTACAGGATGCCGCCGGATACTGCCAGGCTGCCGACCGTCACCAGGCCCAGGCCGCGGTAGTAGAGCAAGGAGAAGACGATCACCAGGCCGAGACCGATCGCGCCCGCGATCAGCCCGCCGCGCAGCTGCTGCGAGCCGAGCGACGCCGACACGGTCTGCACGTCGGACTGGGTGAACTTCAACGGCAGCGAGCCGTACTTCAGGACGTCGGCGAGGTTCGACGCCTCGGACTGGCTGAAGTTGCCGGTGATGTCGGCGAGGCCACCGGGGATGCCCCCGGCCGACTGGATGGCCGGCGCCGACTGCACGATTCCGTCGAGCACGATCGCGACCGCGTTGCAGCCCTTCGGGGGCGTGCAGCTACCGAAGCCGCTGGCGGTGCTTCCGGTCGCCTCGTAGGCCTTCTTGGTCAGCGCGAGCCAGGCACTCGATCCGCTGCCGGTGAACTTCAGGTTCACCTGCCAGGCCGCGCCCTGCGGGGACAGGCCGGCGCTGGCGCTGCTGACCTGGGTGCCGGCCACGCCCGCGGGCGCGAGGAGGTATTTCAGGCTCGGCGTCTCTGCCGGATCGCAGGCGATGATGTAGTCGGTCGCTACGTCGTTGCCGTTCGTCGGGTTCGGGTGCTTGCTGCAGTCCCAGTCCTCGAAGCTCGACTGGACGTCGCTGAGCTTGGCGGACTCGCTGCCCGGCAGCGGCTCGTTGGCACCCGGCGTCGCGGTGCCGGTGGCAGTTGCCGTCGGTGACGCCGAGGCGCCCGGTGTGGGCGTGCTCGACGGGCTTGACGTCGTCGACGGGCTCGGCGTCGTCGACGGCTTGGGCTTGCCGAGCAGCGCCGGGGAGAGCACCTCACCCTGCGACTTCTTCTTGTGCCCGCCGCTCTTTGCGGACTTCGGCGTCGCCGTCGCGGTGGCCGAAGGATTCGTCGTGGTCGACGCACTCGCACTGGGAGCCGGCGTCGGGGCGTAGGGACCCACTTCGAGCACCTGGCGGAAGCGCAGCAACGCGGTCTGGCCGACCGTCTTGACGACCTGGCTACGTCCCTTGCCCGGCACCGAGACGATGATGTGGTTGCTGCCCTGGGTGTTGATCGCGGCGCCGCCGACGCCGAGCGCGTCCACGCGCTGCCGGATGATCGTGACCGCCTGGTTGAGCGCGTCCTTCGAGACCTTCCCGCCGTGCAGCGGCTGCGCGGTCAGCGTGACCTGCGTCCCGCCGCGCAGGTCGAGGCCGAGCGCCGGAGTCGGCGAAGGACCGAAGAACACGCCCAGGTAGAGCGCAACGAGGATCAGTGCAACGGCGGCAAGAGACCGGCCGGGCCGCTGCTTGGTGGCTTGTGCCACGAGTCTGTCTGCCTCTCGGAGTTGGGTACGTCGGCTGCGCTGCTCCGCACCGGTTTACGTAGACTTCGTCCCATCAGTGCCGTCACCGGGCTCGTCCGGATCGATCACCTCATGGTGGGTGACGTCGGTCTCGGACTCGCCCTCCGGCTCGTCCGACAGGACGCGCAGGATCGCGGCCGGCACGTAGCGGACCCGCACGCCGGGTGCGATCTCGAGGGTCAGCGCGTCCTCGCCGACGTCGACGACGCTCGCGATCAAGCCCGACGTGGTGATGATCTCGTCGCCCACGGAGACCTTCCGCCGCTCCTCGATGGCCGCGCGCTGCCGGTTACGAGCCGGCCGGACGAACAGCATGTAGGCGACGACGAAGATCAACAGCAGGATCAGGAAGGGGGCGAAGCTCCCACCGCCGGCGCCGCTGCTGGTGGTCCCGGTGCTGGCCGCCGGGAGCACGCTGGCGACGGCGTTCAGCAAACTGGCGTGCACTCGCCCCGCCCTCTCATTGATGGGGTTTCTGGCGGCGGATGGTCCGGCCAGCCGGGGCGTCAGTCTACGTGTCGAGGTCGAAGAGAGGCTGTGCAGCGTCTGGCTGGGGGGTCAGACCCAGGTGACGCCAGGCCGCGGGCGTGGCGACCCGCCCCCGCGGGGTGCGAGCCAGCATTCCGGCCCGCACCAGGAATGGCTCAGCGACGGTCTCGACGGTTTCCGGCTCCTCGGCGACCGCGACCGCCAGGGTGCTCAGGCCGACCGGCCCGCCGCCGAAGCGCACCAGCAGCGCGTCGAGCACCGCGCGGTCGAGTCGGTCCAGGCCGAGCTCGTCGACGTCGTACATCGCCAGCGCAGCACGGGCGATGTCGCGGTTGACGACGCCGTCGGCCTTGACCTCGGCGTAGTCGCGGACCCGACGCAGCAGCCGGTTGGCGATGCGCGGCGTGCCGCGCGCCCGGCCGCCTATCTCGGCAGCCCCGTCGGGGGTGAGCTGTACCCCGAGCAACGCCGCGCTGCGGCGCAACACCGTCTCGAGCTCCTCCGGCTCGTAGAAGTCGAGGTGGGCGACGAACCCGAAACGGTCGCGCAACGGCCCCGGCAGCAGACCGGCGCGGGTGGTGGCGCCGACCAGCGTGAAGGGGGCGACAGCGAGCGGGATCGCGGTGGCGCCGGGCCCCTTGCCCACCACCACGTCGACCCGGAAGTCCTCCATCGCGACGTAGAGCATCTCCTCGGCGGGCCTCGCCATCCGGTGGATCTCGTCGAGGAAGAGCACCTCGCCCTCGCTCAGCGTCGAGAGCAGGGCCGCGAGGTCGCCGGCGCGCTCGATAGCGGGGCCGCTCGTGATCCGCATCGGCGCCCCGAGCTCGTTGGCGATGATCATCGCCAGCGTGGTCTTGCCGAGGCCGGGCGACCCGGACAGCAGCACGTGGTCCGGCGGTCTGCCGCGCCCGCGCGCGGCGTCGAGGACCACGGACAGCTGCTCGCGCACGCGCTGCTGCCCGACGAAGTCGTCGAGGCGCTTCGGGCGCAGGGCGGCGTCGGCGACCTCGTCGTCGGCGCTGGCGGTCGCGGCAACCAGCTCGCTGGCGTCGGTCATGCGCGGCTCAGCAGCTGCAGGCAGGAACGAAGCAGGCCGGCGACGTCCGGTTGCTCGCCGATCGCGATCGCGGCGTCGGCCTCGGGTCCGACCGCTACGAGGGCCTCGTCGACCTCGCGGGCCGACCAGCCGAGGCCGGTGGGCGCGTCGCGGTGCTGGTCGCGCCACACGGCGGGCCCGGCGCTGCCCGGCAGCCGAACGACCGTGCCGCCGCCGCTGCCGACCGACCCCAGCTTGTCCTTGAGCTCCAGCACGATGCGTTGGGCGCCCTTGCGTCCGATGCCGGAGACCAGCGTCAGCGCACCGACGTCCTCGGTGGCGACCGCGGTCCGGATCGCGTCGGGTGAGTGCACGGCGAGCACTGCCTGGGCGAGCCGCGGGCCGACCCCGCCGACGCCTTGCAGCGTTTCGAACACGAGGCGCTCGTCGTCGGTCGCGAAGCCGAACAAGGTCAGCGAGTCCTCGCGTACGACGAGGCTGGTCGACATCCGGGCGGTGTCCCCTACCCGCAGGGTCGCGAGCGTCGCCGGCGTGCACAGCACGGCGAGCCCCACGCCACCGACCTCGATGACCGCGCCGTCGGCGGACAGCGCCGCGACCGTGCCGGTGACGGTCGCGATCACCGCGCACCTGCCAGCGCCGCCGCCTTCGCCTGCTCGAGCTTCGCCATCGCTCCTCCGCGCCAGACGTGGCAGATGGCCAGGGCCAGGGCGTCGGCGGTGTCGGCCGGCGTCGGCGGCGCCGGCATCGCCAGCAGGCGGGCGACCATGTGGCCGACCTGCGTCTTGTCGGCGCGCCCGGATCCGGTGATCGCGGCCTTGACCTCGCTGGGTGTGTGCATGACGACCGGCACGCCGGCGCGGGCGGCGGCGACGATCGCGACCGCGGAGGCCTGCGCCGTACCCATCACGGTGCGGACGTTGTGCTGGCTGAACACCCGCTCGACCGCGAGCACGTCGGGCTGGTGCGCCTCGATCCAGGCGCTGACGTGCTCCTGAAGCACGAACAACCGATGGGCGATGTCCTCGTCGGCGGGCGTGCGCACGACGCCGTACGCCACGGCAGCGAGCTGACGGCCGGCTTGCCCCTCGACCACGCCCAGGCCGCAGCGGGTCAGCCCGGGGTCGACACCCAGCACGCGCAACGCAACCTCCGAATCGAACGGACGTTCGAAGCGTAAGCGATGAGGGCAGCAGAGCCCGGCAACGACGCGCCCGGTCCTAGACGGACTCGAGAACCTCGTCGCTGACGTCGAAGTTGGCCCACACGTTCTGGACGTCGTCGAGGTCCTCGAGCGCCTCGACCAGCTTGAGCACCTTGCGTCCGTTGTCGTCGTCGAGCGGGACGGACACCGACGGCAGGAATGCCACGTCGGCGGACTCGATCGGGATGCCCGCGCTGTCGAGCGCGCTGCGCACTGCCGCCGCGTCGGTCGCCTCGGAGATCACCTCGAAGTCCTCGCCGAGGTCGTTGACCTCCTCCGCGCCCGCGTCCAGGACCGCGCCCAGCACGTCGTCCTCGGACTGCCCGGTCGACTTCGACACGATGACGACGCCCTTGCGGGCGAACAGGTACGCGACGCTGCCCGGATCGGCGAGCGTCCCACCGTTGCGGGTCAGGGCCGTGCGGACCTCGCTCGCCGCCCGGTTGCGGTTGTCGGTGAGGCACTCGACCAGCAGCGCCACACCGCCCGGGCCGTAGCCCTCGTAGGTGATCGCCTCGTAGTCCGCGCCGCCCGCGTCGAGGCCGGCGCCCCGCCGTACGGCGCGGTCGATGTTGTCGTTGGGCACCGAGTTGGACTTCGCCTTGGCGATGGCGTCGGCGAGCGTCGGGTTGCCGGCCGGGTCACCACCGCCGGTGCGTGCGGCGACCTCGACGTTCTTGATCAGCTTCGCGAACAACTTGCCCCGGCGTGCGTCGACGACCGCCTTCTTGTGCTTGGTCGTCGCCCACTTGGAATGGCCGCTCACGTTGCTGCACCTACTTAGAAGACTCGGTAACCATCGACACGAAGTACTCGTGGATGCGGGGGTCGCCGGTCAGCTCGGGATGAAACGCCGTAGCGAGCAGCGGCCCCTGCCGCACCACGACAATCTTACCGTCGCGGCGTGCGAGGACGGTCGCGCTCGGCCCGGCCGCCTCCGCCCACGGCGCCCGGATGAACACGCCCTCGACCGGCCCGATCCCGTCGACATCGACGGTCGCTTCGAACGAGTCGACCTGCCGCCCGAACGCGTTGCGGCGCACCGTCATGTCGATGCCGCCGAGCGTGACCTGGTCGGCGGTGCCGTCCAGCACGCGGTCGGCAAGCAGGATCATCCCGGCGCACGACCCGTAGGCCGGCAGCCCGCCCTCCAGCGCCTTGCGCAGCGGTTCGAGCAGCTCGAACGTCACCAGCAGCTTGCCGATCGTCGTCGACTCGCCGCCCGGGATAACGATCCCGTCGATGCCGTGCAGGTCGTCCGGGCGACGCACGAGGGCAACGTCTGCACCGGCAGACGCGAGAGCGGCACGGTGCTCGCGAACGTCGCCCTGCAGCGCAAGTACGCCAACCGTTGGGACGGTGGTCACCAGCCCCGCTGGGCAAGCCGGTGGTCGACCGGCAGCGACTCGACGTTGATGCCGACCATCGCCTCGCCGAGCCCGCGGCTCACCTTCGCCACCACGTCCGCGTCGTCGTACATCGTCGTGGCCTGCACGATGGCCCGCGCCCGCGCCGCAGGGTCACCGGACTTGAAGATCCCGCTGCCGACGAAGACGCCGTCCGCGCCGAGCTGCATCATCATCGCCGCGTCGGCGGGCGTGGCGATGCCGCCCGCGGTGAACAGTACGACCGGCAAGGCGCCGGTCTCGGCGACCTCCTTGACCAGCTCGTACGGCGCGGCGAGCTCTTTCGCGGCGACGTACAGCTCGTCCTCGCTCATCGAGGACAGCCGCCGGATCTCGCCGCGGATCGCACGCATGTGGGTGACGGCGTTGGACACGTCGCCGGTGCCGGCCTCGCCCTTCGATCGGATCATCGCGGCGCCTTCGGTGATGCGGCGCAACGCCTCACCGAGGTTCGTCGCACCGCACACGAACGGGACGGTGAAGGCCCACTTGTCGATGTGGTGGGCGTAGTCGGCGGGGGTGAGCACCTCCGACTCGTCGATGTAGTCGACGCCGAGCGCCTGCAGCACCTGGGCTTCGGCGAAGTGTCCGATCCGCGCCTTCGCCATGACCGGGATCGAGA
>CAZEAM010000117.1:0-23680 GCA_964510285.1 uncultured Frankiaceae bacterium
GTCACCGGCCTCGTACGGGCGCCGGGCCACCTCGACGGCCTCCGACTCCAGCGCGGCGGCGACCTCCGGTGCGACGACGAGCACGCGCGCGCCGGCGTGGACCAGGTCCTTGGTACGGCGGGTGGCGACCCGGCCTGCACCGACCACGACGACCCGCCGACCGGTCAGGTCGAGGAACAGCGGGTATCGCACGTACCCATGGTGTCAGCCGCCGGCGCCGGCGGCGTTGCCGAAGAGCCGATCGCCCGCGTCGCCGAGCCCGGGCACGATGTAGGACCGCTCGTCGAGGTGGTCGTCCACCGCGGCTACGACGAGCGACACCGCGTCGCCGGGAAACGCCGCCTCGACCCGGGCGATGCCCTCGGGCGCCGCCAGGAGGCAGACGCAGGTCACCGTGCGGGCGCCACGCGCCAGCAGCACCTCGACGACCGACAGCAGCGTCCCGCCGGTGGCGAGCATCGGATCCAGCACGAACACGTGCCGCCCGGCCGCGTCCTCCGGCAGCCGGTCGGCGTACCAGGAGGCCTGCGCCGTCTCCTCGTCGCGGACCAGGCCGGCGAAGCCGACCTCTGCGTCGGGGAGCAGTCTGGTCAGGCCGTCCAGCATCCCCACCCCCGCCCGCAGCACCGGTACGACGAGGGGCGGCGGCGAGGTGAGCCGCACGCCGGTGGTCGTGGTCAGCGGTGTCGTGATCTCGACCGGCTCGACCGACACCGACCGGGTTGCCTCGTAGGCCAGCAACGTGACCAGATCGTCGACGAGCCGGCGGAACAGCGGGGATGGCGTGGACGCCTCACGCAGGGCACTCAGCTTCGCCGCGACGACGGGATGGTCGACCACTGTCACCCTCATGGCCGGTCAGTCTTCCTCGCCGATGTCCTCGTTCCACAACTCGGGGTTGGCGGCAATGAACTCGCGCATCAGGGTCTTGCACTCCTCGTCGTCGGCGACGACCACCTCGACGCCGCGGCTGCGCAGATGGTCCTCCGCTCCCATGAACGTCACGTTCTCGCCGATCACGACCCGCGGGATGCCGTAGAGCAGGATCGCGCCCGAGCACATGTCGCACGGCGACAGCGTCGTGTACATCGTGGATCGCCGGTAGACGCTGGCCGGCTGGCGGCCGGCGTTCTCGAGCGCGTCGGTCTCGCCGTGGTGGATCGCGCTGCCGTGCTGGACGCGGCGGTTGTGCCCGCCCGCGAGCAGCTTCCCGTCGGCGACCAGAGCAGCGCCGATCGGCACGCCGCCTTCGTCCCGACCGGCGCGGGCCTGCCCGATCGCCACGTCGAGCCAGCGGCGGTCGTCGTCGGACAGCGTCATTCGCCCGAGGCTAGGGCCCGCTTGTTCGGTCCCAGTCCGGCCTTGTAGAGCAGGTAATACAGGATCCCGGCCACGACGAAGCCGACCTCGAAGGTGAGGTCGCCGATGCTGCCGTGATGCTTCGGGAAGTAGGCCAGGTACTTCGTCTGGTTGCTGAACAGCGGGATGGACACCGCCATCCCGACCGCCATTGCGATCGGGCCGGCCCAGTTCGTGTAGTTGTGGTCGTACAGGACGTCGGCGTGGTTGCCCCGGTTGAGCCACTGGTCGACGAAGAAGACCGCAAGCCACGGTCCGACCCAGTAGGAGATGATCAGCAGGAAGTTCTCGTACTTGGAGATGTTGTCGATCCCGACCGCGGCCACGATGAATCCCGCGATCCCGAACACGCCCGCGATCAGCGCCCGGCGAAGGTGCAGCGGGATCTTGAACCCGATCGCCGTGAACGAGATCGACCCGGAGTAGATGTTGATCGCGTTGGCGGCGACCGCTCCGATCGCGATCGAGAGCAGCACCAGCTTGCTCACCACCGTCGGGTAGGGCGCGACGAACGCCGACGGCCCGTCGAAGCTCGCGGCGCCGACGTACGTCGCGGAGGCGGCGCCGACGATCTCCAGGAAGATGCAGGAAATCGCAACGCCCGCCGCCGCCCACCATCCGGTCGCCTTCCGGTCCGAGTCAGGAGCCATGTAGCGGGTGTAGTCGCTGGCGAACGGGTTCCAGCCCGCCGCGTAGCCGAAGGTCGCGGCCACCGCGATCAGGAAGCCGCCCGGGATCGGGTGACCCGCCTGCGTGTAGTGGCCCTTGCTGAAGGTCCAGATCGAGCCCAGCCCGAACGAGATGATCAACAGCGGAGCCGCGATCCGCTCGAAGAGGTGCACCAGGTTGTGCCCGTAGAGGGCCACGCCGAGCTGGAGCAGGACGACGATGACCAGCGACGCGTACTTGTTCAGGTGGATCAAGGAGCTGAGCGCGAGTGCACCAGAGACGCTGTTGACCGCGAACCATCCGACGCCGGCGATGACCGCGTTGATGGTGGCCGGCAGCGCGTTGCCCCAGTAGCCGAACGAGATCCGCGACAGGATCATCTGCGGGGCGCCGTACTGCGGCCCGCGCGCGGACAGGGTGCCGTGGCTCGCCGAGCCCAGGACGGTGCCGAGCACGATCGCCGCCACCGCCTGCCAGAAGCTCAGCCCGAACGCGGCGACCGCAAGTACGCCGAGGAACACGGTCGCGAACTCGAAGTTCGGCGACAACCAGGTCCACAGCAGTCGCCGGGGCGTCCCGTGCCGCTCGGCCAGCGGGATGAACTCGGCGCCGCCGGGCTCGATGACGGCGACCTTCTCGCCGTACTCGCCTTCCCGGATCTCAGTCGTGGCCGCCAGGCCCGCGTCGTCCTGCACCGATGTCATAGCTCAGCGGCCCTCCCCGGTCGTCGTGGCCCGGATGCTAACCACGCCGAGGGCCCGGCGAGCCGATCCGCCTGGCGGCGCGCCGACGGCGCTAACGGATGTGACGGGAGAGACGGCCCGCACGACCACCACCGCGCAAGTCCGGCCGGCCGAGGGTTTCAGGTGCGACTCAGGTGGGCAGACGAAGGTCAGACCATGACCACACGGACGGTACGGCCCGAGCGAAGCGGCGAGTCCCGCCGCGAGACCTTGCTGACCGATTTCACCCTTGCCCCGCTGTCCGCCGAACAGCGCCGCCGGGCGGCGCTGACGGTCTGCCGCAGCTCGGAGACCGCCGACGAGGCGCGCGAACTCTTGAGCGCCCTCGGGCTGCTCGACGACGAGGCTATTCGGGGCGCGGCATAGCCGCGACACCATCCGGGGCGCTGCCTAGTTGGTCAGGTCGGGGATGTCCTCCCCCACCACCCCGGGCTGCTTGCTCAAGCAGGTCGTGAGCCGGGCGAGATCCCGATCGTCGGCGTGGTCGATCCGATAGCGGACGTTGTTGACCTGGCTGGCGATCGGTCCGGTCGTGCGGAACGGTTCGGGGGTCGCCGCCGCCGTCACGTGTGCACACGCCTCGAGCGCGGCCTTGTGCTGGGCCGACGTAGCCGCCGGGTCGAAGTGCACGACCATCTCGCGCTTGGACAGCGCAGGGTTGCAGCCCGATACCGCAACGATTCCCACGGCAGCGCACACGAGCAACGCAGCGCGGCGGAACATCGTCGTACGCCCTCCAGAAGCCGGTGGCCCGGCTCATCAGCCTACGGTCCGGGCCGCAGCGCCATGCCGCGAGCCGCGTCAAGGCCGGGTCGGCCTGCTCGGTAAGGTATCCGCGTGACCACCGAGGACAAGTTCGTGATCGCCCTGGCCGTCTTCAGCGTGCTTCTGCTCGCGGGCGGCACCCTGATCGCGAAGGTCCTCTCCACCGCGCACCCGAAGGTGATGCGCGCCGTGTGGCCGGTCGCGGCGGCGCTTACGGGCGCCTGTTACGCGACGCTTGTCTACATCGCCCGATACAACGTGAAGGGGTGACGAGCGCCCGCTACGCGCTCGCCCGCGCGGCCGGCTCCACCGCGGCTGCCCTCTCCCGCCTCACCCGGCGAGGCGACGGAACGACCGTCGGCGGCCGGGTCACCCTGGCGATCGACCCGCACGCGCTCGAGCGCGCGGCCGCCGGCCGCGACCTGGTCCTCGTCACCGGGACCAACGGCAAGACCACCACGCGCTCCTTCGTCGTCGCCGCCCTGGAAACCCTCGGCCCGGTGGTCAGCAACACCGGCGGCGCGAACCTGCCCACCGGGCTGACCGCCGCGTTGGCGCGCGACCGGGCGGCCACCCGGGGCGTGCTCGAGGTGGACGAGCCGTTCCTTCCGCGGGTGGTCGAAGCGGTGCACCCGCGCGCCGTCACGCTGCTCAACCTCAGCCGCGACCAGCTCGACCGTTACGCCGAGGTACGCCGGCTCGCCGGCATCTGGCGACAGGCGTTGACCGGTCCGAGCGCGCCTGCGGCCGTGGCCAACTGCGACGATCCGCTGGTCACCTGGGCGGCGCAGGCGGCGCCGCGAACGGTCTGGGTCGCCGCGGGGCAACGCTGGCACGACGACACGTCGGTGTGCCCCGAGTGCGGCGGCGTGCTCGCCCGGTCCGGCACCGACTGGTGGAGCGACTGCGGGCTGCGCCGGCCGGTGCCCGCATGGCGGACCGAGGGAACGACCGTGGTCGACGCCGAGGGCGGGCGGCACGACGTCGAGCTCGGCGTGCCCGGGGTGGTCAACGTCGGCAACGCCGCGTTGGCAGCGGCAACCGCGGCGTTGTGGGGCGTGGCCCCGACGGACGCGCTTCATGCGATGACCCGGATCACGACCGTCGAGGGACGCTACCTGTCCACGACGTACGCCGGGGCACCGGTGCGGCTGCTGCTCGCCAAGAACCCGGCGGGCTGGACCGAGGCCCTGACGATGGTGCCGGCGGAGCACCGGCACGTCGTGGTCGCGGTCAACGCCCGCGCGGCCGACGGCCGCGACCCGTCCTGGCTGTGGGACGTACCGTTCGAACAGCTCGCCGGACGGGAAGCCGTCGCGACCGGCGAGCGCTCCCGCGACGTTGCCGTACGCCTGCGCTACGCCGGAGTGGACCACGAGCGGATCGATGACCCGGCCGCCGCCCTGGCCGCCGCCGCGCAGCGGGGCGCGGTGGAGGTACTCGCCAACTACACCGCCTTCCAGGCCTACCGCAAGGTGGTCGAGCGTGGCTGACCCGGTGCGGATCGCGCTGGTCTTCCCGGCAGTGCTCGGGACGTACGGCGACGGCGGCAACGCGGTCGTGCTCACCCAGCGGCTGCGCTGGCGCGGGATCGACGCCGAGACCGTGCCGGTCGAGATCGACCAGGCGCTGCCGGAGCAAGCCGACCTCTACGTGCTCGGTGGCGGTGAGGACAGCGCGCAGGCGTTGGCCGTCTCCCGCCTCGCCGGCGGCGCGTTGCGCCGCGCGGCGGACCGCGGCGCGCCCGTGTTCGCGGTGTGCGCCGGCTTCCAGATCCTCGGCGAGACCTGGCTCGACGGCCACGGCGAGGCCAGTCCCGGCCTCGGGCTGATCGACTGTCGCACCGTCCGGCTCGACGGGCCGCGCGCGGTCGGCGAGCTGCTCGTGGATGCGGCACCGGAGGGCCTCGGCGCGCTCACCGGCTACGAGAACCACGGCGGGCGCACGGTCCTCGGGCCGGCCGCCCAGCCGCTCGGCACGGTGCGGACCGGGACCGGCAACGGCGACCGAGGCGTCGATGGCGCGGTGCAGGGCAGCGTCGTCGCGACCTACCTGCACGGGCCGGCACTGGCCCGCAACCCCGCGCTCGCCGACCACCTGCTCGCGCAGGTCGTCGGGACGCTCACCCCGCTTGACGACAGCGACGTCACCGCGCTGCGCGAGGAGCGGCTAGGAGCCGTCCGCTTGGCCGCCCGCGGTCTGCGCCGCCGGCAGTGGCGCCCGCCCGCGCGCGACGCCTGAGTCGCGGCCGGCCAGCCCGCCGTACACCGCGCTGAGACCCACCATCACCGCCATCGCCGCGATCGGGATGCCGGAGTCGTTGAGGCACACGCCGAGGACGGCCGTCGTCGCGGCCGCGATGGTGCCGGCGCGCAGCCCGGGCACCGAGTCCACAGCAGCGAGGATCTGCCGCCAGGTGACCACCGCCACCGCGAGCGCGGTTACCGCGACGAACGTGCCGACGGTCGGCCCGAACGTGGCGAGTGCCGAGTCGGCCTTGCGATGCACCTCGGCCCACGCGCCGCCGTGCAGGACCTGGCCCACGAACCGACCGACGTGGGTCTGCGACGTTGCCGGTCGCGAGTAGTCGGCCAGTGCGACGCCCACCGCGACGACCGCGGTGGCCAGGAGGGCAAGCGCGGCCCGGCGCCAGGTCAGCCGCAGGCCCATCACGAGGACGGTGAGCACGATCGCGCCGGGGACCAGCGCGAACACGCCGCCCAGGTCGTTGCCCAGCGGCGGTGCGCCGTCGACGACGACCGCGACCAGAGCGATGCCGCCCGCCGCGAGCACTCCGCGCCGACCGCCCAGCCGGCCGCCGACCAGCCCGGCCAGCAGGAGCGCGGACGTGGCGATCTCGGCGAAGTCGAGGTTCCCGACCCCGGAGAACCGCCCGGCCACGATCGGGCTGTCCCCCAGCGGCGCGGAGAACTGCAGGTGCGCGCCGGTGAGCTGGTCGAGGATCAACGCGACGAATGTCGACGTCAGCGGTACGGCGATCGCAGCCGCGGTGCTCCGGCGCGCCGCGACGGTCGTGACGACGGCGATCGCACCCGCGGCCCCGACGACGCACAGCGCGTACGCCGGCTGCCCCC
The DNA here is from genome assembly GCA_964510285.1 of uncultured Frankiaceae bacterium. Classification (GTDB taxonomy): domain Bacteria; phylum Actinomycetota; class Actinomycetes; order JAFAQI01; family JAFAQI01; genus DASZTV01. The sequence goes on from CAZEAM010000117.1 coordinate 6,632, forward strand.
AGCGCCACCACGGCAGCGCGTTCATCACGAACACCAACGCCGGCGCCGGCGCGAGCACCCGTGCTAGCCACTTTGCCAGCGGCCGCGTGCCGCGGGTAGAGAGCAAGCCGGCCAGCATCAGCACGATGGTGGCGATGCCGAGGGCCAGGAACGTGCGCTGGCCCAAGGTTCGTTGCGCCACCGCGTGGCGGTCGTCGTCGGCGTACTTGGTGAACGCCGGGACGGTCGTGCCGCTCTGCTGCATCGGCCGGCCGACCACCTCAGCCGGGATCGGGACATCGGTCAGGTGCATGATCGTCGGCGCGATGTCGATCAGCTGGACGAACGGCGCGCGGCCGGCCGCCGACGAGCGCAGCTCGGTGTGCTCCCATCCCGGACCGCGGATCGCGAAGAAGTGGAGATGGCCGCGCCCGCTCGCGATGTCGCTGATCCCGGCGATCAGGACGGTGGCGTCCTCCGGGACCTGTCCGAGAGCGTGTGCGAGCTCCCGGTCCACCTCGGCGGCATTGGCGGTGCGCAACGGCTCGGTGGGCGCGAGCATGTAGTACAGGCGCGTGTACAGCGCGGCGACAACCGCTCCCGACGGGGCTCGGCGCGCGGTCGAGAGCGCCGCGCGCAGCGACGGCGCGACCGTGTCGACCCGACCGTCCTCGTTGGCCAGCAGTGGGCGGGCGAGATCACCGATGGTGATGGTTGCGACGCCGGCCCGCTGCAACGCCGTGCCGAGCAGCCCGATCGTGGTGCGGTACTTCGTCCGCTGGTTCGACTCCTGCAGCCTCGGCCAGTCCGAGGGATGGATCGGGCAGCGACCGTTGATGTCGAGGGTCCGGTTCCCCGCGGTCACCGCGAGGATCCCCGGCGAGCAGCGGGTGATGCCGCCGGAGGTCTTCACGCTGAGCTCGCCGACCGCCGCCTCCTCCGCGAAGCGGCGAAGAGTCGGCATGTTCGCCACGTCCGACCACTGCAGTCCCGGTACCGCGAGCAGCACGACGAGTGGTGGCTGCGGCGACGCGCCGGCCGCCACCGCCGCGACCGGCGTACCGGCAAGCAGGCAGAAGGCAGCCGCGACCAGCGCGGCCCCCCGGCGCAGGATCACTGTTCGTCGCGGATGATCTCGACCGGTCCGAGGTCCAGGCTCTCGAGATCCTTCGCGAACCCGGACGCGTCGCCGACGACGACAGTCACCAGATCCTCCGGTCGCAGCCGGCTGGCGGCGGTCTCGTTGACCTCGTCGAGCGTGACGTCGAGGATCCTCGCGCGCAGCGCATCGAAATGGTCGTCGGCGAACCCGTGGACGATCACGTCGCCGAGTCCGGCGGCGACCGAGCCGACGCCCGCGAAGTTGACCGGGAAGACGCCGGCTCGATACGAGCGAGCCTGCTCCAGCTCGTCGGCGGTGACCCCGTCGCGGTGGACCCGATCGATCTCGGTCAGCATGTCCTGCAGCGCGGGGACCGTCACCTCGCTCTGCACCGCAGCGCGGGCGGCGAAGACCCCTCCGTGCTTGCGGGTGTCGAAGCCGCCGAAGGCGCCGTAGGCGTACCCCTTCTCCTCCCGCAGCTTCATGTTCAGCCGTGAGGAGAACATACCGCCGAGCACGAGCGCCATCGTGGTCATCGCGACGTAGTCGTCGATCGCGCGCGGGGGACCGTCATGGCCCATCATCACCACCGACTGCACCGAGCCCGGGCGGTCGACGACGACCACCCGTCGCCCCGGCTCGCGAGGTGCGACAGAAGGAGCGGCGGCCCCCGCGCCGTCGCCGTCCCACCCGTCGAACACGGTGTGGCCGAGCGCGCCGAGGTCGACCCCGTCGAGGTCGCCGACAACGACCAGCGTGGCCGCCTCCCGGCTGACCCGGGCGTCCCGGTAGGCGCGGATGTCCGCGTGCTCCAGCGCGTCGAGGGTGGCCGGGTCGCCCCCGTCGGGGTAGGCGTAGCGGCTGCCCGGCTGGAACAGCGACGTACCGAGCGCCTCGGCGGCGAGAACGGCGGGCTGGCTGCGCTCGATGCTGATCTCGTCGATGCGCTCGTCCAGGACCCGGTCCAGCACGTCGTCGGCGAACTCCGCGGACCGGGCGGCGTCGGCCAGCAAGGCGGTGGCGGCGGCGAGCTCGCCGGCCGGCACCTCGAAGCCGACCCGCAGCGAGTCCCAGTCGGTCGACGATCGCCAGGTCGCCCCGATCCGCTCACCGGCGACGCCGAACTCGTAGGCGTCCCTCCCGCCGGCGCCCTCGGCCATCGCCCGCGCGACGATCTCGGAGACGCCGGCCTGGGCCGGCGCCTCGAGCACCGCTCCGGCGTCGACGACCAGCGAAGTGACCGCCAACGCCCGTCCGGGCAGGTGCGCGGTGAGCATCCGGCCACCGGCGACCTCCCGACGCTCGAACGTCGGGAACGTCCAGGGCCGCGGGTCCCCCGGCGTGGGACGTGACGTCATGCGGCGACTTCCTGCTCGTCGGTCAGCGTCGGCATGAAGGTGAGGACCACCCGGTTGTCCACCCGCATCACCTCGGCGACCGCCTCGCGGACCTGGTCGGCGGTGATCGCGAGCATCTTGGGCAGCGCGTCGTTGACCAGGTGAACGTCGCCGAGCAGCGTCGCGTACTGGTTGAAGGTGTCCGCACGGCCGTCCACCGAGGCGAGATGGTGCAGCCACTGGCTGGTCAGCAGCGCCTTGGCCCGGACCAGCTCGTCGTCGTCCAGGTCGTCGAGCAGCCGGCCGACCTCGTGGTGGTAGGCGTTTTCCAGTCGGTCGATCGCCACCCCTTCCCTCGCGGGAAGGTCGGCGATCGTCAGCGTGGCGCCGCCGATGAACGGCCACGACTCAACGATGGCGTCACTCGGCTGCATCAGCTGCTGGTCGAGCACCAGCGACTTGTACAGCCGGCTGCCGCGACCGCTGCCGAGCACCGCGGCGGCCACCTGCATCGCGTCGAACTCGGTCGACCCGAACGGCGCAGTGCGGTAGGCGACGAAGGTCCGGGGCACCGGCACCCGGTCCTGGACGGTACGCCGCACCTCCCTTCCGATCCGCGGCGCGATCTCCGTCGACGGTGGCTCGGGGAAGCCGCCTTTGGCCGGGATGGCGCCGAAGTACTTCTCGGCCAATGCGACCGCCTCGGCGGTGTCGACGTCTCCGACGATTGCGAGCGACGCGTTGTCGGGCGCGTACCACGTCGAGTAGAAGTTGCGCGCGTCGGCGAGCTCGGCGGCGTCCAGGTCCTGCATGGAGCCGATCGTCGAGTGGTGGTACGGATGACCGGCCGGGTAGGCCAGCTCGTGCAGCAGGTCGAGCGCCGAGCCGTACGGCTGGTTGTCGCGGGTCTGCCGCTTCTCGTTCTTGACCACGTCGCGCTGGTTGTCGAGGTTGTCCTGGTCGAGCGCCTCGAGCAGCCCGCCCATCCGGTCCGCCTCGAGCCACAGGGCGGTGGCGAGATGGTGCGACGGAAGCGTCTCGTAGTAGTTGGTGCGGTCACACCAGGTCGTCCCGTTGAGCGTCCCGCCGGCCGCGTTGACCAGTGCGAAGTGCTCGCCCCGGGCCACCTTGGCGGACCCCTGGAACATCAGGTGCTCGAAGAGGTGGGCGAAACCGGTGCGGCCCAGCGTCTCGTGTCGCGAGCCCACGTCGTACCAGATGTTGACCGCCACGACCGGTGCCAGCCGGTCCTCGCTGACGATCACGTTCAGCCCGTTGTCGAGCCGCTGAGTGTGGATGTCGTAGGTCGGCGTCGGCACGCCGGCCAGCATATTTCCGTTAGTTCACCTGACGGTCGCGACCGGCCCAGTACGGCTCGCGCAGCTTGAACTTCTGCACCTTGCCGGTCGCCGTCCGCGGGATCGTGTCGACGAAGTCCACCGACGTGGGGGCCTTGTAGCCGGCCATGCGCTGCTTGCAGTGTGCGATCAGGTCGGCCTCGGTGCACCCGGCGCCGGGCGCCCGGACCACGATCGCCTTGATGGTCTCCCCCCACTTGTCGTCCGGAACGCCGATCACCGCGCACTCCGCGACCCCGGCCGCGGCGTACAGGCAGTCCTCCACCTCGATCGAGGAGACGTTCTCACCGCCGGTGATGATCACGTCCTTCTTGCGGTCGGAGATGGTCAGGTAGCCGCCGTCGTCGAGGCTGCCGCCGTCTCCGGTGTGGAACCAGCCACCTTCGATCGCCTCGGCGGTCACCTCGGGCTGCTGCCAGTAGCCCTCCAGTACGACGTTGCTGCGGGCGAGCACCTCTCCCGCCTCGCTGATCTGCAGCTTCACCCCGATCCCAGGGGTGCCCGCGCGGCTGAGGGCCTTCGAGATCGCCGTGATCGGCTGGTCCGCGTCCTCCCGGCGACGACGGTTGATCGTGAGGAACGGCGAGGTCTCGGTCAGGCCGTAGATCTCGCAGAACTCCCAGCCGAGCTCCTCCTCGATCCGCTCGACGGTCTTCGACGGCGGCGGCGCACCCGCGCAGATCACCCGGGCGACGCGGTCCCGGCCGGGGATCGGCCCGTCCCAGTCCGGCGCGGCGTCGAGGATCGCGTTGACCACCGCGGGCGCGGCGCACATGAACGTGACCCGGTGCCGCTCGATCCGCCGCAGGATCTCGGTCCCGTCCACCTTGCGCAGCACGATCTGCGGCACGCCGAGGCCGGCCGCGGCGAAGGGCATGCCCCAACCGTTGGCATGGAACATCGGCAGCGTGTGCAGGTAGGTGTCCCAGTCGCTGACGCCTGCGTGCAGCCCGAAGGTCAGCGCGTTGACCCAGATGTTGCGGTGCGTGATCTGCACCCCCTTGGGGCGCGCGGTGGTGCCGCTCGTGTAGTTGATCGTCGCGGTCGCGTCCTCGTGCGCATCGGCCCACGGCTCGGGCTCTCGGTCGAACCGCAGCAGCGCCTCGTCGCTCTCGGCGCCGAGCAGGAACCGGTGCTTCGCGGTGACCGTCGGGATGTCGTCGTTCGTCTCCGGGTCGACCAGGAGAACCGTGGCGCCGGAGTGCTCGACGATGTACTCGACTTCCTCGGTGCGCAGCCGGAAGTTGATCGGCACGAGGATGCGGCCCGAGGCCGGTACGGCGTAGTACAGCTCGAGGTGCCGCGCCGAGTTCGGTGACACGACCGCGACCCGCTCCCCCGGGCCCACGCCGAGCTCGTCGAGACCGGCCTGCACCGCACGCACCCGGCGGGCGACCTCCCGATAGGTGAGCTCGCCGAGCGAGTCATCACACGTCGGCTCGTCGACGACCCCGATCCGGTCGCCATACACGAACTCCGCGCGATCAAGGAAGTCGGAAGAAAGCAGCGGCACCTTCATGCTCGGACAATATTCCGATCAGCGCCGGGGCGGCGGAGCCAGGACTCGGAAGCTCGCAGCGACCGCGTCGTAGTAGCGCGCCGGCGCCGCGATCAGGTACAGGTCGCCCGCGCCGTCGACGAAGGCGACCGCCTTGTACGACTCGCCCGTATCCGTCACGTAGAGCCCTTCGCGAGCCAACCGGCCACGAAAGGTGGTAGCACGCTCGGACACGACCTGGAACCCGGCACCCTCTGCGAGCGAGTCGACCGCGGTCCGGAATACCCGAGCGAGGCTCGGAGCGGACAGCTCGGGGATCTCGATCCGCTCGATCACGATCCGGTGGCTCTCCGTCGCAAGCCAGATCCGCAGGTCGGTGCCGGGCGCGAGCGGGGCATTGCGCGTGGAGTCCGTGGGCTTGTCGGGAAGCCGGGCGGTGAAGCCAACCTTCGGATCGACCACCCGGATCCAGCCGCGAGCGATGGCCGAGGTCGCCGGCGCGCCGGACGACCTCTGGTCGGCACCGGTCGAGCGAGTGATCGCGGTGACGATGCCGACTGTCAGCACCGTCAAGGCGGCGACCGCGGTGAACTTCTCGACTAGGCCGGCCTCACGAAGGTCATGTACCAGCGGATGCACCGAAATCCTTATCTGACGTCCTGGCGCATCAACGCTAGCCGGGCACCAACCGCGGGAGGACCTCGCCGATCGGCTCGGCGAGAACTGCGTCGGCAAGGTAGTCGTACGGCGTCTCCTGGGTGTTGATGATCACCAGGCGTGCCCCGGCTCGCACCGCCACATCGCACAGCCCGGCCGCGGGATGCACGGTCAGCGACGTGCCGATCGCGAGGAACAGGTCACAGTCCGCGGCTGCTTCGATGCACGCCTGCACGACCTCTTCCTTGAGCGCCTGGCCGAAAGAGATCGTGGCCGACTTCATGATCCCGCCACAGCGTTCGCACGGCGGATCGGCCTCGCCGGCGCGCACGCGATCGAGGATCACCGCCATCGGGTGTTGGTCCCAGCAGGACATGCACTCGGCGAACCAGATCGTGCCGTGGATCTCCAGGACCAGGTCGTCGCTCGACCCGGCGCGCTGGTGCAGGCCGTCGACGTTCTGCGTGATCAGCCCGCGCAGCCGGCCGGACCGCTCGATGTCGACCAGCGCACGATGTCCCGCGTTGGGCTCGGCCTGCCACGCCTCGTGGGCGAGCCGCTTTGCCCACGAGTCCCGCCGCACCTGCGGGTCGTTGAGGTAGAAGTCCAGAGTCGCGAGCCGCTCCGCCTTCGGGTCGCGGGTCCACACGCCGTTCGGACCCCGGAAATCAGGAATCCCCGAGTCCGTGCTGATCCCGGCGCCGGTGAGTACCGTGACCCGACGCGCCTCGCGAATCCAGCCAGCCACATCGTCAACCCGTGACGCCACGAGCAACTCCTAGTCCGTCCCTGATGTGACACACAAATGTGGCGAGGGTCCTCTCTTGAGCAACTCGCAGCGCATCACGAGCGCACAAGCGAAACGTTTGTGTGTTCCTTCAAGGGTTTGCGGTTAGGCGAGCTTCGCGTCGAGCGTGATCGTCGTGCCGGACAGCGCCTTGCTCACCGGGCAGCCCACTTTGGCCCGCTGTGCGGCGGCATCGAAGCCGGGCGCATCGAGGTCGTCGACCTCGCCCTCCACTGTCAGCGTGATGCCGGTGATCGCGAAGCCGCCGTTGGGATCGGCGCCGAGCGTGACCGCGGCCGTCACGTCGAGCGCCTGCGGCGTACCTCCGGCCTGGGCGATCTCGTTGGACAGCGACATCGCGTAGCAGGCCGCGTGGGCCGCTGCGATCAGCTCTTCGGGGCTCGTCGTACCGGGCGACTCGTCGGCTGCCCGCTTCGGGAAGCTGACCTCATAGGTCCCGAGCCCGCTACTGGTCAGCTCGACCTGCCCCGATCCCTCCTGCAGCGTGCCGTTCCAAGCCGTGCGTGCGGTCCGTGTCGGCATGGCATCTCCCATCTCGCGATCGGACCCTTCCGACCTTAGGGTGCGACCCGTGCCGGCGAAGCCGGCCCCTCGGCTGGGTGGAGGATGCGGTGGTGGACGTGGTGCGGGCAGCAGTCCTGAACGAGGTCAACGGCACGCACGAGGTGCGCGACATCGTGCTGCGCGATCTCGGCCCAACCGACGTGCGGGTGCGGATCGCGGCAGCGGGGATCTGCCACTCCGACCTGTCGCTCGCCAACGGCACGCTCGCACAGGCCTTTCCGGTCGTACTCGGCCACGAAGGGTCGGGAACCGTCGCGGCCGTCGGCAACGACGTGCACCACCTCTCGCCCGGAGACCGCGTGGTGTTCAACTGGGCGCCACCCTGCCGCACCTGCTGGTTCTGCACGCACGAGGAGCCGTGGCTCTGCGAGAACTCCGCGGCGGCGTCGCGCCGCGCGCACGCCACGCTCGACGGCGTCGAGGTCTACCCCGGAATCGGGACCGGGGTGTTCGCCGAGGAGACGGTCGTCGACGCGGCCGCCTTGATCCCCGTGCCGGACGACATCCCGCTGGAGGTCGCGGCGCTGCTCGGCTGTGCGGTGTTGACCGGTGTGGGCGCGGTCGCGAACGCCGGCCGGCTCGCCGCGGGCGAGACGGTGCTCGTGCTCGGTCTCGGTGGCGTCGGGCTGTCCGCCGTACAGGGTGCCCGCCTCGCGGGGGCCGGGCAGATCATCGCCGCCGATCTCTCGCGGGACAAGGCCGAGCTCGCCACCGCCTGCGGGGCGACCGACTTCGTCGTCGGGGGCGATGACCTCGCGAAGCAGGTCCGCTCGATCACCGACGGCCGCGGTGTCGACCTCGCGATCGAGTGCGTCGGCCGGTCGGGGACCATCCGGCAGGCGTGGAGCTGCGCGCGCCGCGGGGGACGCACGGTGATCGTCGGAGTAGGCAGCAAGGACGACAAGGTCGACCTGGCCGCGCTCGAGCTGTTCTACTTCGCCCGCTCGATCACCGGGTGCGTCTACGGCTCGACCGACCCGGATGTCGACGTCCCCCGGCTGGTCGACGCCTGGCGGGACGGCAGCATCGACCTCGAGGCACTGGTCACCGACCGGACCGACCTCACCGGCGTCGACGCCGCGTTCGCCCGGATGCGCGATGGTCGCGGCGGTCGCACGTTGCTGGTGCCTTAGGGGAATTTTCGGGGTAATTCTCGCGCTCACTTATTGCAAGACGAACGTACGGTTTGCGAGAATAGAGACGCCGGCGTAGCCGTCCGAGCCTCGGGCGGCGGGTGGGGTGGAGGACGAGTATGCCGAAGGTTTCCCCGGAGCGACTCGAAGCCACCCGGCGGCGGGTTCTCGACGGCGCTCGGCGGGCATTCGCGAGCTATGGGTACGAAGGCGCCACCGTCCGCCGGCTCGAGGAGGAGACCGGCCTCTCGCGGGGCGCGATCTTCCACCACTTCGCGGACAAGGACGCGCTGTTCCTCGCCCTCGCGCAAGAGGACGCCGAGGAGGTCGCCACGCTGGTCGACGACTTCGGCTTGGTCGGGGCGATGCAGAAGCTGCGCGACAAGGACGCCGGCTGGCTCGGCGTCCAGCTCGAGGTCTCCCGACGGGTGCGCACCGACCCGGCCTTCGCCGCCCTATGGGCACACCATCTGCGCGCGATCACCCGCGCCACCCAGGCCCGGCTGGCCCGCCAGCGCGACGCAGGGGTGGTCCGGGTCGATGTGCCGGTGGAGACCCTGGCAGCATTCCTGCTGCTCGTGTACGACGGCCTGGTCGCCCAGCTCGCGACCGGCATGCCGGTCCAGCACCTCGAAGCAATCCTCGACCTGGCCGAGCAGGCCGTTCGAGGCGCGCCGGCACACGAACCCGCTTCATCGAAGAGCACGTCACCGCAACGCACAGGGAGAGACGAATGAGCACCAACAGCTTCGGCGCGCAGACCACGCTTTCGGTCGGCGGCCGCGACGTGACGATCTACTCCCTGGGCGCGGTGGAAGGCAGTGAGCGCCTGCCCTACAGCTTGAAGATCCTGCTCGAGAACCTGCTGCGCAACGAGGACGGCCACAACGTCACCGCGGACCAGATCCGCGCACTCGCCGGCTGGAAGGCCGACGCCGAGCCGGACACCGAGATCCAGTTCTCCCCCGCCCGGGTCGTCATGCAGGACTTCACCGGTGTCCCGTGCGTCGTCGACCTCGCCGCGATGCGGGAGGCCATGTCCGCGCTCGGCGGCGACCCGAAGAAGATCAACCCGCTGGTCCCGACCGAGCTGGTCATCGACCACTCGGTGATCGTCGACCACTTCGGCGCACCGGACGCGTTCGAGCGCAACGCCGCGTTGGAGTTCGAGCGCAACAAGGAGCGCTACCAGTTCCTGCGCTGGGGCCAGAACGCCTTCCACGGCTTCAAGGTCGTCCCGCCGGACACCGGCATCGTGCACCAGGTCAACCTCGAGTACCTGGCACGAGTCGTCTTCGACGCCGACGACACGGCGTACCCGGACACCCTGGTCGGCACCGACTCGCACACGACGATGATCAACGGGATCGGCGTGCTCGGCTGGGGCGTGGGCGGGATCGAGGCCGAGGCGGCGATGCTGGGCCAGCCGGTCTCGATGTTGATCCCGCGGGTTGTCGGGTTCAAGCTGTCCGGCGAGCAGCCGGAAGGTACGACGGCGACCGACCTCGTCCTGACGATCACCGAGATGCTTCGCCAGCACGGCGTGGTCGGCAAGTTCGTCGAGTTCTACGGGCCGGGCGTCGCCGCGGTGCCCCTCGCGAACCGAGCCACGATCGGCAACATGAGCCCGGAGTACGGCTCGACCTGCGCGATCTTCCCGATCGACGAGGAGACGCTGAGCTACCTGCGGCTGTCCGGCCGCCCGACCGAGATGATCGAGCTGGTCGAGGCCTACGCCAAGGCGCAGGGTCTGTGGCACGACCCGAGCCACGAGCCGGAGTACTCCGAGAAGCTCGAGCTCGACCTGTCGACCGTGGAGCCGTCACTCGCCGGCCCGAAGCGCCCGCAGGACCGGGTTCCGCTGAAGTCCGCAAAGGCGTGCTTCCGCGCCGCGCTCGTCGACTACGCCGATGACATCCCCAACGGCGACGGCGCCAACGAGGCGTCCAAGGAGTCGTTCCCGGCCAGCGACCCGCCCGCGATCAGCCACGCCGGCAGCCACGACGAGCCCGCTAGGGGCCGGCTGGCCGCTGACGGCGACGGCCGGCCGAGCAACCCGGCCCGGGTAACGGTCGACGGCGAGGAGTTCGACCTCGACCACGGCGCTGTGGTCGTGGCCGCGATCACGTCGTGCACCAACACGTCGAACCCCTTCGTCATGGTCGGCGCCGGCTTGCTCGCCAAGAACGCGGTCGAGCGCGGTCTGTCCCGCAAGCCGTGGGTGAAGACCTCGCTCGCCCCGGGGTCGAAGGTGGTCTCCGACTACTACGAGAAGGCGGGGCTCACGCCGTACCTCGACAAGCTGGGCTTCGGCCTCGTCGGCTACGGCTGCACGACCTGTATCGGCAACTCGGGTCCGCTGATCCCAGAGGTCTCGCAGGCGGTCAACGACAACGACCTCGCGGTCGTGTCGGTCCTGTCCGGCAACCGCAACTTCGAAGGCCGGATCAATCCCGACGTCAAGATGAACTACCTCGCGTCACCGCCGCTCGTCGTTGCCTACGCCCTCGCCGGGACGATGGACATCGACCTGCTCACCGATCCGATCGGTCAGGACACCGACGGCAAAGACGTGTTCCTGTCCGACCTCTGGCCGTCACCGCGCGAGGTGCAGGACGTGATCAACGCGACCGTCGCGTCGGCCGGCTTCGAGTCGTCGTACGCCGATGTGTTCGCCGGCGACGAGCGCTGGCAGAGTCTCGACGTGCCGACCGGCGACTCGTTCGCGTGGGACGACGCGTCGACCTACGTACGCCGCCCGCCGTACTTCGACGGGATGCCGGCCGAGCCAGCGCCGATCGCCGACATCACCGGGGCGCGGGTCCTCGCGATGCTCGGCGACAGCGTCACGACCGACCACATCTCTCCGGCCGGATCGATCAAGCGGGACGGCCCGGCCGGCAAGTACCTGACCGGGCACGGCGTCGAGCCGCGCGACTTCAACTCCTACGGCTCGCGCCGCGGCAACCACGAGGTGATGATTCGCGGGACGTTCGCCAACATCCGGCTGCGCAACCAGCTTGCCCCCGGGACCGAGGGGGGCGTGACGCGGCACCTGCCGGACGGCACCCAGACCTCGATCTTCGAGGCCTCCGAGCAGTACATCGCGGACGGGGTGCCACTGGTGATCCTCGCCGGCAAGGAGTACGGGTCCGGCTCGTCGCGCGACTGGGCGGCGAAGGGCACGATGCTGCTCGGCGTCCGTGCGGTGATCGCGGAGTCCTACGAGCGGATCCACCGGTCGAACCTGATCGGGATGGGCGTCCTGCCGCTGCAGTTCGCCCCCGGCGAGTCCCGCGAGTCGCTCGGGCTGACCGGTGAGGAGACCTTCGAGATCACCGGGCTGGCCGGCGCCACCAGCGTGCCACGGGAGATCACGGTGAAGGCCGACGACAAGACGTTCACCGCGACGGTACGCATCGATACCCCCGGCGAGCAGGAGTACTTCCGGCACGGCGGGATTCTCCAGTACGTCCTCCGCTCACTGAAGTAACGCCGCCTCATGGATCTGGGGCTCAGTGGGCGGGTGTACCTGGTCACGGGCGGGACGAAGGGGCTCGGGTTCGCCACCGCCGAGGCGCTCGTCGCCGAGGGTGCACGCGTCGTCGTGTCGTCGCGGTCCCAGGAGGCGGTCGACGCCGCCGTCGCGCGGCTCGGCGACGCGGCACGTGGTGTTGCAGCCGACAACGCCGACGAGACCGCGGCAGAGCGACTAGTCACGACGGCGACCGACACCTGGGGGCGGCTCGACGGCGCGCTGATCAGCGTCGGCGGGCCGCCCACATCCAATGCCCTGGGCGCCACCGACGACCAGTGGCGGGCCGCATTCGAGTCGGTATTCCTCGGCGCCGTACGCCTCGTGCGGGCCGTTGCGCCACAGCTCGGATCCGGATCAGCCGTCGGGCTCGTGCTGTCGAGCTCGGCCAAGAGTCCGATCGCCGGGCTCGAGATCTCCAACGGGCTGCGACCGGGCCTCGCGATGTGGGCGAAGCAGCTCGCCGACGAGCTGGGGCCCCGCGGCGTTCGCGTGGTCAGCCTGCTCCCCGGCCGGGTCCTCACCGACCGCACGCTGACCCTCACCCCGGACCGGGCCGACCGCGACCGGGTTGCCGAGGCGATTCCGCTACGCCGCTACGGCGAGCCCGCGGAGTTCGCCCGGGTTGCCGCCTTCGCGCTCTCCCCCGCCGCGTCCTACCTCACGGGGTGCGCGATCCCGGTCGACGGCGGGCTGCTAAGGATCCCGTGATCATCACGAAATAGGGAGAAATCCCGTGGTGAGCCGATCTTGATCGGCGGACACTTCCGTCATGGCTGGTTTCGTGCTCCTTGCGGTGGTGCTGCTGCTCGGTGCTGCCGCCGTTGTCGGGATCACCCCCGACTCGCGCGACCCGCGCTACGGCGTCGGGCCGGTGATCGCACCCCGGCGCCGGCAGCAGTCACTTGACCACGAAGAGATAGCCACCCGAGATGGCAGTGATCGCGCTGGCGACGCCCGACAGGGTCAGGCCCCAGCCCTTCGCGACGTGAAAGCCGTCGAACCCGAGCTGGGCAAAGGGATTGCCGCTCGGTGCGCCTGCACCTAGCTGGTTGCCCAACTGGTCGACCAGCGCGTTGACGTCACGGAAGCGGTCGGTGACCGTCCCCCAGTCGTGGATCACGAAACCGAGCCCGGCGAGCCCGAGCGCGACCAGCGCACCGGCGCCGATGTTGCGCACCTGCAGGTTGGCTTGCGACGTCAGCACCATCGCCGACGCCAGGACGGCGGCGAGGCCGAACGCCAGCACGTACCTGCCGTGCAGCCCGCTGTGCAACCCGCCGACGTGGTCGGTCACGCCGAACACCTGCACGCTGACCCACGGCGCCCACGCGCCGAGGAGCATCAGCAGGCTCCCGAGCGCGGCGATGCCCGCCACGATGGTCGCGCCGGACAGCGGGGCGGAGGCCGGAGCTTCGACCCGGATCGGGCCCTGCGGCCCAGGCTGACCCGAGGGCCCTCCCGCTGGCGGCGTGTAGAAGAAGTCGTCACCCACGGGCGGTAAGCATCGCATGCGCCCGCGGCCGCGGCTGCGCTACGCGGGCAGCACGTCGTCCAGCGGAGTCGGATCGCTCTGCCGCTCGAACTGCGTGCGGTACAGCTCGGCGTACAGACCGCCGGCCGCGAGCAGGTCGTCGTGCCGGCCGCGCTCGACGATCCGGCCGTCGTCGACGACGAGGATCACGTCGGCCTCCCGGATGGTCGACAGCCGGTGCGCGATCACCAGCGAGGTCCGGCCACGCAGCGCGGTCCGCAGCGCGCGTTGCACCGCGGCTTCCGACTCGGAGTCCAGGTGCGCGGTCGCCTCGTCGAGCACCACGACGGAGGGGGCCTTCAGCAGGAGGCGAGCGATCGCCAGGCGTTGTTTCTCACCACCGGAGAGCCGGTAGCCCCGGTCACCGACCAGCGTGTCGAGCCGGTCCGGCAGCGAACGGACCAGGTCCGCGATCTGCGCCGACTCGATCGCCTCCCACAACTCGTCGTCCGTTGCCTCCGGCCGCGCGTAGCTCAAGTTGGCGCGGATCGTGTCGTGGAACATGTGCGCGTCCTGCGTGACGGTGCCCACCACGCCGCGCAGGGAGGTCAACGTGACCTCGCGCACGTCCCGTCCGCCGACCCGCACCGAACCGCCGCGTACGTCGTACATCCGGGTCACGAGCTGCGTGATCGTGGTCTTGCCGGCCCCGGACGGCCCGACGAGGGCAACCATCTGCCCGGGCTCGACCCGGAAGCTGACGTCGTGCAGGACCTGGCGTTCGGGCGCGTTGTCCAGGACCGCCACCGCCTCCAGCGACGCGAGCGAGACTTCCGCAGCCGTCGGGTAGCTGAAGTCGACGCGGTCGAACTCCACGGTGACCGCCTGGTCGTCCGGGACCTCGAGCGGCACGGCGTCCGGTGCGTCGGCGATCGACGGCGGCAGGTCCAGCACCTCGAAGACCCGGTCGAAGCTGACCAAGGCAGTCATGATGTCGACCTGGACGTTGGACAGCGAGGTGAGCGGGCCGTACAGACGGTTCAAGAACGCAGTGAGCGCAACGACCGTGCCCACCGTCAGCGAGCCCTGGATGGCAAGGCGTCCCCCGAGCCCGTACACCAGCGCGGTCGCAAGCGCGGCCACCAGCGACAGCGAGACGAGGAACACCCGCGCGTACATCGCCTGCACCACACCGATGTCCGCCACCCGCCGTGCCTTGGTCCGGAACAGTCGGTCTTCGTCCTGCGGGCGGCCGAACAGCTTCACCAGCAGTGCTCCTGCGACGTTGAAGCGCTCGGACATCTGCGTGGACATCTCGGCGTTGAGCGCGTAGCTCTCACGCGTGATCCGTTGCAGCCGGCCCGACATCAGGCGAGCCGGGACGATGAACAGCGGGAGCAGCACGAGGGCGAGCAGGGTGATCTGCCAGGACAGGTAGAACATCGCGCCGAGGACGATCGCGACGCTGATCAGGTTGCTCACCACGTTGGACAGCGTCCCGGTGAACGCCTGCTGCGCACCGAGCACGTCGTTGTTGATCCGGCTGATCAACGCCCCGGTCTGGGTGCGGGTGAAGAACGCGATCGGCATCCGCTGGATGTGCTCGAACACCCGTGACCGCATGTCGTAGATGAGACCCTCGCCGATCCGGGCCGACAGCCACCGGCTGGCGAGCGAGGTCGCCGCGTCGACGACGGCAAGTCCCGCGACCACACCAGCCAGCGCCTCGGTGAGCCCGATCCGGTGATGCGCGATCCCGCGGTCGAGGATCGCCCGGAAGATCAGCGGGTTGACCGCACCTATCAGCGCGTCGAGGACGACGAGGACAAGGAACCAGACGAGCAGCCGCCGGTACGGCGAGGCGAACCGCAGGATCCGCCGTAGCGTCCCGGGCGGGAGCTTCGCGTCGACGACGGAGCTGTCCCGACGGAAGGACGCGGCAAGGTGCCAGCCGCCCATCGGGCCACCCATCGACATACGACTACCTCCCTGGAAGCCAACGTACGACCGTCCTCAACGCTTCCCGTTAACCCCCGCGAACTTGCGATTTCCGACCGTTTCGGCGAGCGAAACGGTCGTTTCGTGCAAGTTCGCGGTCAGATGAAAGCCGAGACTCCGGTCACCGCTCGACCGATCAGCAGCTTCTGGACCTGAGAGGTGCCTTCGTAGAGCGTGGTGACCCGCGCGTCGCGCAGCAGCTTGCCCACCACGAACTCGTCGACGTACCCGTAGCCACCGTGCACCTGCACCGCGGCGTTCGCGGCGCGCACCGACGCCTCCGACGCGTAGTACTTCGCCATCGAGGCGGCGAGCGTGTACTTCTCGCCCCGCGCCTTCAGGTCGGCCACCCGCCAGGTCAGCATCCGGGCCGCCTCGACCTCCACCGCCGTATCGGCGATCAGCTCCTGGACCAGCTGGAAGCCGGCGATCGGGCGGCCGAACTGCTCGCGCTGCGTCGCGTACGCCGTCATGACCTCGAGCGCGTTCTGCGCGAGCCCGGTGCACGACGCGGCAAGCGACATCCGGCCGTCGTCGAGCGCGGACAGCGCGACCTTGATGCCATCTCCCTCCTCGCCGAGCCGTGCGCTCACCGGTACGACGACGTCGTCGAGGGCGATCTCGGCGGTGTCGCAGGACCGCAGACCGAGCTTGCCGTGGATCGGCTTCGGGTTGAACCCATGCGTGTCGCACGGCACGAGGAACGCGGACACGCCTCGCGCGCCCGGACCGCCGGTGCGGGCCATCACGAGCGCGACGCCGGCAATGTCACCGTTGGTGATGAAGATCTTCGAGCCGTTGATCCGGTAGCTGTCGCCGTCCCGTACGGCGGTCGACTCCAGCGCGGCCGGATCCGACCCGTGGTCGGGCTCGGTCAGGCAGAAGCAGCCCAGGGCGTCTCCGCTGGCCATCTTCGTCAGCCACTGCGCCTTCTGCTCCTCGGTGCCCCAGCGGGCGATCGACCCGGCGACCAGACCGAGGTGGACCGACAGGATCGAGCGCACGTTGGCGTCGCCCCGGCCGAGCTCCTCGATCACCAGGCAGTAGGTCAGCGGGTCCGCGCCGCCGCCGCCGTACTGCTCGGGGATGGTCAGCCCGATCCAGCCGTCGCGCTTAAGGCCGTCCAGAGCCTCTTGCGGGAACCGCTCCTCGCGGTCGTTGTGGATCGCGGCCGGTGCGACGACGGCGTCCACCCATTCGCGCACCGACCGGCGGGCGGCTTCCTGCTCGGGACTGAGGGCGAGATCCATGCCCCCATTCTCTCAGTTGCCGCTCAGGGGCTCGCGAGGCTCATGAGGGCACGCAGCCGCTGCACCTGGATCTCGCGCTCGGCACGCCGCTGGTCGTCGTACGAGCGGTCACGGGCCCCCAGCAGCAGGCGCTTGGTCTCGGTGACCGCGTCGCGATTGGTGGTTTGCATCGCGGCGATCAGATCCTCCACCGCGGCGGCGAGCTGCCCGTTGGGCACCACGAGGTTGACCAGTCCCGACCGCTGGGCCTCCTCGGCCCCCATCCGGCGGGCCGTCGCGCACATCTCGATCGCTTTGGCGTAGCCGACCGCGTCGAGCAGGAGCTGGGTTCCGCCGAGGTCCGGCACCAGCCCGAG